>CAYGIT010000158.1:0-5550 GCA_964349955.1 uncultured bacterium | reverse complement strand
AGCAATGCCGTGAATTTTTTCACGGCGCGGTCCTTTTTGTTCTAAGAAGAGTTTCATCCACGTTTTGGGAAAGGACCGAATAAAATCGCTGAATGGTCAGGCGTTCTTTTTCGGTGAATTGCCGGACCGTGCGCAGCATCAGGTTGAGAATATGCCCTTGCATCCGGGAAGCCAGTTTTTTTCCCGCAGGCTGGATTTCAAGCAGGGCGATTCTCCGGTCTCCAGGCTGGGCAAGGCGTTTGATGAATTTTCGTTTTTCGAGGCGGTCCACGAGGCCGGTGACGGCCGGCTTGCTGATATAAAGTTTTCGGCTGACTGCGGTCATGGACATTGGTTTAGGCGCCTCATAAACAAGGGCTAAGAGCAGGGCATATTGGGGAGGCGTCAATCCTGCGGCCCCGAGCATCCGGGAATAAAGACGCGAAAATTTTGGCTGGATCTCGCGAAATTGGTAAATGAATTTCTTTAGATTTTCCATGTCGCCGGTTCAAAAGTTAAGATAAATAATAGTTAAGGGTATGAACTATTTGAAGTGTAGCCGAGAAAAAGCGCGCAGTCAAGGCCGCTTGTAAGGGGAATGATTTTTTTGATGAAAAAGGCCGCTTATCCCCTTAGAATAGCCTCCTTATGAAGCCTTTCGGGAAATACAGCGACATTGAAAAAAAAATGGGCCGGATACGGAAGGAATATCATTTTGGAAAATTAGACCGGCAAGATCTTCTGCGGGACCCCTTTGATCAATTTGCGGGATGGCTGAAGGAAGCGGTGGAACGGCATAAAGATCCGAAAGCCAATGTCATGATACTGGCGACCGCTGCAAAAGGAAAAGTCAGCAACCGCTGTGTTTTGCTCAAAGGCCTCACCCCCCAAGGCCTTATTTTTTATACGCATACCCTCAGCCTTAAATCTCGCCAACTGAAAGAAAATCCCGCGGCATCCGCTTGTTTTTACTGGCCGGAAATGGAAAGGCAAGTAACGGTGGCCGGCCGGGTGAAACGCATTCCGGCCCGTGAAGCTGAAATCTATTTTTGTTCACGCCCGAGGGAAGCCCAGATCGGCGCATGGTGCACAAAGCAAAGCCAAAGCATTGAAAACCGGCAAGAACTTGAACGCAGGTTTCTGGAATTGAGCAAAAAGTACGAAGGAAAAGAAATTCCCGTCAGTCCTTATTGGGCGGGGTTTTGTCTCCAACCGCGGGAATTTGAATTTTGGCAGGGCCGCGCCAACCGTTTAAATGACCGCTTTCGTTATCGCTTGAAAGCCGGCCGCTGGATCATCGAGCGCCTTCAGCCTTAAATCTCTGTTTAAAGAAATTCCCAGTCGTGAAACGTAGCCGCCTGCCCAGCGTATTTTCCGCGGGCATCGCGGAGATTCCAGACTGTAGCGCGGCTGATTTTGAAACGGCGGCCGGTGCTTGAAATGCGAATGCCGGAATAATTGTCGATATAGCCATGCTCTTTGACGGTTTTTAAAAATTGATCGCGTTCGGCACGCTCCATGGGTTCGGCGGTATGCCGTCCGGGAGCGCGGGTCAGGGTTTCCCAATCCATTTGCCAGAGATCCAGCGCCTTTTGATTGCCGTAATTGAGAATGGGATCGTCTTCGGTTCCCGCCGAGCAAAGCACAAAGGGCGCATTGAAAACTTCCTTTACCAGAACCTCATCGGGCCGGTCTTCCGGCCACAGGCTTTGCTTTGTCCAATGCCGGTAGCTGGAGAGCATGAGCCGGGTCTGCGAGACCAAAAAACGAGAATCAGCATTCACGGGATTCTTCCGGGACGCCGTTTTTAAAGAAGGGTACCATGAAGAATCCATGCGGAAACCGTAAAATAAATCACAATGCCTGAAACATCCACCAAGGTGGCGACAAAAGGGGCCGAAGCGCTGGCAGGATCAAAACCGAGCCGTTTCAAAAGAAAGGGAAGCATAGACCCGGCCAGTGTTCCCCAAAGTACCACGCCCACGAGACTTAAAGCGACCGAGGCCGCGATCAGCAGAAAATGGTCGCCATAAATATGAAAAATATTTTGCCATAGGACAATGCGCAAAAAGCCGATGGCGCCAAGAATAAGGCCAAGGCCCAATCCTATGCCGAGTTCACGGTAGACAATCCTCCACCAATCCCTCAACTTCACTTCGCCCAGGGCGATTGCGCGGATAATCAGAGTAGTTGCCTGAGAGCCGGAATTTCCGCCGCTTGAAATAATGAGAGGGATGAAAAGGGCCAGCACGACCGCGCGCGCGATTTCCTCTTCAAAATGAGACATGGCGGAAGCCGTCAACATTTCCCCCAAAAACAGAAACACCAGCCAGCCCGCTCTTTTTTTGAGCATCCGGAAAAAACCGATTTCCATATAAGGGCGGTGGAGAGCTTCCATACCGCCCATTTTCTGGATGTCTTCACTTGCCTCGGCTTGCACTGTGCGCAAAATATCATCCGCGGTGATGATTCCCTTGATCTTGTTTTGGAAATCCACCACGGGCAGGGCCATAAACTTGTACTGTGCAAAAAGCCGGCTCACGACTTCCTGGTCTTCGTTTTCTTTCACGGTCACGACATCCGTTCGCATCACTTCGCGCACTTTTTTTTCGGAAGTCGCTTTGAACAAATTATGGAAAGACACGACCCCGAGCAAATGCTGGGCATCATCCAGGACGAAAACATAATAAATTCCTTCCAGGTGCTCGCGGGCTTCGCGGCGAAGGTAATGGATCGCTTCATCGACTGTCAGGTCAGGGGGGATTCTTGCGAAGCGGGGATTCATCAGGCCGCCGGCGACGTCCTGTTTATAGGAAAGAAGCGCGTTTACTTCCTTCCGCGTGGTTTCATCGAGAAGCCCGAAAAGTTGATCGCGCATGTCTTTGTGCGCTGCTTGAATGATGTCGGCGGCATCGTCCGGCGGTAAAATTCGTATCCAAATCCTCCGTTCCCCTTCAGGGATTGCGAAGATGAGCACGCTCCGCTCTTTGGCGGAAAGGGTGAGAAAGAATTCCTGCGCGGAATCCCGGTCCAGTAATTCAAAGGCTTCCGCCCGCTCTTCAGCCGATAAAACCGGCCATGTTTCCCGTATTTCTTCAAGCGTGAGCAGATTTTCAGAGGCAACCATGAAATCTCCTTATTAAAGAAAATAGTCCAGATTGAATTATAGGGGGTAGAAAACGAAAAAGCCACCCTGGAATTTTTGTGCTCCTGGTAACGGTACTGTGGCTTAATTTTTCGCGGGATTTGCGGTGATTGCGAAAAAAATATCGAGGGCGACGCAGGTGACCAGCCCGGCCACGATGTGAAAATAACATAATACAAAAGCGGCGAAAAACACGGTCGGGCCCAGCAAGTATTGGCGCGTCACCTCGTGAATGACTTTTTCCGGGACGCGGATTCCGATCAGCCTTCTTTTCCAGGCGGCATAATGCCACAACGCATTATAGGCAAGGGCGATAAAAACATAAGTACCGGTATAAAGCAAAGCGGCGGTTCTTGCGTTCTCATGCTGGATATGTTCAGCCAGGACCGCCGTTGGAAAGGGCACGAAGGTGACAATCAACAGCAGGAACCCGTTCAAATAAAGGAAGGGAAGATCGATG
The DNA here is from genome assembly GCA_964349955.1 of uncultured bacterium. GTDB lineage: Bacteria > Omnitrophota > Omnitrophia > Omnitrophales > Aquincolibacteriaceae > CAYGIT01. Next base: position 1,966 of record CAYGIT010000158.1, on the reverse strand, counting down.
TGCTTGATTAAGGTAAATAAGCGATGATGCTGGACCCACATGATGAGGATGGTAAAAAAACTGATGAGGTAGGAAAGAAAAGACGGCCATTGAGTGCCCAGGACCTGAAAAAGGCTTTGCCCGGGAAGGAGATCGTGGATGCTGGGAACTTTAATTCCCAACACTAAAAGGGTAATGGCAATGGAAAAAACGCCGTCACTAAAAGCTTCGACCCGCGCGGTTTCCTTTTGGTCCATTTGATCCATGGCGGGGATTATAGCATTCAAAACATCGCTTATTCTCTATATTCTTATCTGAATTCTCGTCTGAAGTAGAAGGTGCCAAGTAGAAGGCACCTTCTATGCTGAATAATTTCTTTCAGCCGTCAGGACCGGCGTTCAAGCTGGAGAATGTTAAAGGCAATGGCAATTTCCTGAATCATAAAAAGGCAGGCGGTGAAGATCAACAGCATTCCTGCAAAAAAAACGAATAGACCCGTTTCAGCAGGAATGAGCGCGATGGAATGTGCGAGAAAAAGTAAAAGCGATGTTCCGATAAAACACAGGATCCCCGAATAAAAAAAGAAAATGGCGTTCTTAACAGCATACACGCGCTTCATCAGCCGTTCCAGTTGCAGGATTAAATTTTGCAGCCGCTCATTTTCCCGGGGCGCGCGGGAGGGGGCCTGTTCCAGAGTCCTGCGCTCCTGGTTCAGAATGCGAAAGCGGCTGAAGAGATTGGAAAAACGGGTTTGCAGCCCCAGCAAAAAAAGCGCGGAGCTTGAAATCATGATCCCCGGCGTCAGGCTCAATTGAATGATTTGTCCAACTTGTATTTTATCCATGGCCGAGGATTATAGCATTTTTGAATTTAGGATACCGGTTCTAATTGAACCTGGTCCATTTGGAACCGGTACTCCGCTAGAGAAGTTTTTTGCGTAGGGTTATACCCTATAGGCATAAGAATCTCTCCGGTGATATCCTACGAAATATGGAAATAGGGGAATTCAATAGCGGCTGTTCTTATATCCGTTTCGGAAAAGGTAAGGGAAAATTGGTTATCTTCCCGCCATTGAATGATTCCTTATTTTCTGCGGAAAAATTTGCGTGGTATTACCGCCATATTTATGGAAAGTTAGGACAGCAATTCGACGTCTATATCATCAGCACAAAACGCCATCCTCCGGTGGGCTATTCGACGCGAGATATTGCCAGGGATTATGCCGGGATCATCAAGCCTCTGGGGCCGGTCAATATTATGGGCATTTCATTGGGCGGAATGGTGGCGCAGCATTTCGCCTGCGATTATGCCCAATATGTGAAGCGGTTGATTCTTGTTGCCAGTGCTCATCGTATGGGGCCCGAAGGGCTTATCATCGCAAGGCGCTGGATTCCATGGGCCAGACTTGGCCTGTGGAAAGAAATTTACGAGGACACGATCGAATTATCCTACCGTTTCTCTTATCGTATTTTATTCAACCTCTTGAAGCCATTCTTTGGAAGATATTTATCGAAATCTGTTAAAGACCCCTCCGGTTTTATTATTGCGGGACAATCCGGAATCATGCACGATTCCTTCGATATCCTTCCGCAACTCAAAATGCCTGTGCTTGTTATCGCGGGAACGCAGGATAGGTTCTTTCCAGAGCCTCTCTTTCACGAAATGGGAGAGCGTCTTCCGCAATGCGAATTATTGATCATCAAAGGTGCGAAGCATGGTGTCTTTGAAGAGAATAAGAGGGAATGCCTCAGGGCGATTACGGCCTTTATTCAGCCGAAGACGGTTCATTTGAGCCCTAGCCCTTTAACTTTGGAACCGGTACCCAGTTACCATTAAAATCACAACATTATGAGACCATGTATTTCGCTCACTAGTGGTGAGAGTTTTTCGTTGCTTCCAAGGAGTACAGTAAAGGCAAGTAAAGGTGAAGTAAAGGTGCCAGGCACGAATGGCACTTCCTTAAGGAATAAATAAGAAAAGACCTCCA
>CAYGIT010000157.1:708-5903 GCA_964349955.1 uncultured bacterium | reverse complement strand
AATCGGTTTTTCTTTTCGTTCAAAGGCATGATTAAATTCACGCAAATAAGTGGCCGCGGTAAGGCGCGCATCCATGGCCGAACTCAAGCGCACCGACGTTGCCTGGTAGGAGGCGAATTTTTTCCGTTTTTCCGGATCAACCTGCTGCGTGGCGGGATCATATCCATATTGTTGAAAAATTTTGTCGAACACTTTCCAGTAAGATTCGCGGGACCGGTGAAAGTCCGGATGATTCCGGTAGGCTTCCCACATCCAGGCGGGGTCTTCTTTTCTTGGCGGCTCGGGATTTCCCGTGAAATCCGCAATCACCGTATTTCCAACGCCTGGATTATTCCAATCAATCATTTGGCCATGTGTGTTATAAATTCCTTCTGGCGTGGAAATACTTATCTCAATCGCGCCGGCAGAAGGCGCATCTGTCTCCGTAAGACCCGCCGCTTCGGTAATGGGGTCCGAGTCATTGATTTGCGCATCCGCCAAAGGAAAGAGGTGCCGCTGTTCCAGGACGCCCCATCCGGTCGCCACAATCAGTTTTCCAGGGCCTTGAGCGTTGACTTCCTTTTGCAGTGTTCTTAGTTCCTCGAAAAGCTGTTTAGATTCAGGGCCTGCCTGAATATTGGCAAAAATGATCAGCGTCCCACCGCGCGCGACAACGCGCTGGATATTGGCATCTGCTAACGCTCGTTTCCGGCCGGCCTTTTCTTCGACTCCCCTTCCCGCATAAATAATAACGGGGGCAAGGGGATTAATCGCTTTCAAAAGTGTTGCCATATCCTGTGTTGGATCTTCACTTTTATTTTCAGGATGCGCAGCCAATTTTAAAAGAACTTCATTGGTTCCAGCCTTTGATTTTGCAAGTTCTTTTAAAAAAACAAGTTGTTCTGGCGTAGGATAATCGGGCACAATTTCAAGGTCCGCATCAGGAAATTGTTTTTGAAATTCTGCGCTATGGATCAGTTTGTGCCATTCGCGCTGGGAAGCTTTCCGGTCATCTCCATTGGTAATCGCCATCAATTTTGTTTCAGGATTCAAATGACGAACTCCCTGCGCGTGCATCGCCGCGACCGCATTCTTGCCATCCGCGCCTTCCAGACCCGCGCTTGAATAATCCGCGTGGCTTTGAGGAGAGTTGGGGTCATCGAAACGCGTATAAAAGCGTCTCCACTGGCCCGCGTCTTTGAAGCCAGCTTTTTGGGCCTGCTCATTCGTCAGTCCCATCCCATCCACCTTTTCCCAACTATCTTGTCCCCGGTTCTTGAAAGTATGGGTGGTAAACCATGTAACTGCGGGATCCAGAGAGATTTCGGTGGCAGGATCGGTGATCATATCGCTCAACTCAAAATCCGGATCCTTTGCCAGCGCCGCCTTTTTTTCCGGCGTCAATTTATCGAGATCATCTGAAATTCTTTTAAAGACCGGCATGGCGCCCAACTGGCCGTCATTGCCCCAAAGCAAGGGGGCTTTGTAAGCTTGCCCTTCCTGTTCGACTTTATCTTTACGGATTTTCTCGAGCTTTTTCATCAACTTAATGGAGGCTTTGGACATAAACTCCGCAAATTCATGCCAGGGGGCGGATCCGTACTTGTCTCCGTACTTGTAAAGCATTTTGCTGTAATATTCTTCCCCGCCGGGTTCCGGTTTATCTTTGAGGAAGTAAACATCCATGCCGTATCGATTCGTTCCTTTAAAAACTTGCACGGTGATCGTGGTCCGGCTGTTTCCTTTCCGGACACGCAGGTCAAATGCCAGCTCTTTTATTTCCGTTAAATTCTCGACCGGCACCGGAAGATCCGGGCTGGAATAATCCACATCCTTCACATATTGTTCTCCCGAAACACGGAAGGGGTAAAGAGGTTCGATGGTCACGAGATTAGCAGAGCTTCCCAGGAGGAGGTCCGCGGCGGTCGTATGGTATTGGCCCACGCGGCCAAGGCCGCCCGCGGCCACCCAGGTTTCCGGAGAATTATAATAAATCGTCCGGCCCTGCAAATAAGGTGCGTTTTTTTCTACCCAGTTTGAAGGGATTTCGTCTTTTAAATAGAGCTGAAAGGAATCGATAATGATTTGGTGCTGGGGCAGCCACTCCGCGGTTTCCAGAAAACGGCTGAAGGTTTTCTTGCCTTCCCGGTCCAAAAGGGAAAGCCCCTTTAAAAAAGGCCACAAGGCCTCGACGGGATAAAGCGGCCATGATTTGATGGCTTCAATATATCCGGCAGCTTTATCTCTTTCGTCCTTGAAAAAACTCGCGTTAAACGCTTGCGCTTTTTGTTGTTCCTCATAGGCGGAAAATTTCGCAACCATTTTTTTAATGTCCGCTGAAATGGTGGAAATGTCATTGGCCTTGATCGCTGCCGCCGCGCGTTTTTCAGAATCAAGCCGGTAGTTTCCCTTTGATGTTTTTGTCAGCAGTCCAATGGCCGCAAGCCGCTCCAAAAGTTTTCCGACATCCACCTGGTCTGAATCAATCCCTTGCGCAGCCAACTGTTCTTTGATTTCCTGCTTAAAATCATTGTCCGACGGATTAAAGGCCTTGTTTTGGCTTCTGCGTTCCTTTGTTTTTTTCAAAAAAATCCGGATAATGACATTCATCCGTTCCCAATCCGGCGTTTTTTCTCTTTTGTCTTCGGGAGTACCGTAAGGGTCGACACCTTCCAGCAAATTCTCTTTCCAACGGTCGCTTAACCGCACTTCCGAGCGGGCAGACAAACGGTCGAGAGCCTTGAGAAATGTATGGATAGCTCCGGCACGGGCGACCAGCGGTTGACCTTCCTCGGCTATTGTGGTCAGCTGTGTTTTATTCAACCTGGCAGCGGCTTTTAAAATTCCCGGGATGATTTGAGACTGTTCCAAATCAGGGTTTTCCCATTCAAGAATGGCCTCCAGAATTTTTACTATTCTGGGGTATTGGTCTTTTATTCCTATATTCTCCAACCCTTCAAGAATTTCGGGAATATTTTCAAAAATGTCCTGTAAGTCTTGATCGTCGATCGCTTTTGGAACCGGAAGCCGGAAATTCTTCTCAAGCAGCGCCCAGGCTTCGTCCAGTGTGTCTTTACGCTGTTTTTTTACCAATTCCTCGAAATCATCATCATCCAGAATATGCAGTTTTACAGATTCCATAAATTCCTTGTTTATGGACTCTCCGGCTTCCAATTTGTGAAAAAAAGTGGTCAGAATAATATAAGCATTTCTGAATTTTTCTGGCGGAATGATCGAAAGAATAGTGGTAACAGCCACTTTCATCTGGTCCCGGAGCAAATCCTGGGCGGCGGCCACGGAGAACTTGCGGAATTTTTCCGCCAGTACCGGTTCAATCGAACGAGTCATAAAATCCCGGAAGGATAATTGGACTGACTTTCTCTTTGAGGCTGCGCCTTCCGGGCCTGCCGTCACCAGATAAAATAAAAACCGGCCCTTTTTGTCTGGTTTATCCATATGCAATAAAACAGGTTTTAACTTGGGAATCACATCATCTGTCCACGCTCGCCTTAAAGGTTGGCCTTCCCGCTCATTAAATGGAATGATCAGCAGCTGTGTTTGCTGCGAACTTTTCCCGATTTTTTGTATAGCCTCCAGGGCATCTGCCTGCGTATGCTGAAATTGAATTTGATGGGGGGAATACCCCAAATCAATCAAACTCTTGTAATATTTCTTGTTTTCCTCTTTCGTCAGCGCCAGGATGATTTTCACTTTGTCGCGCATCGCCGGATTAAATTCCACTTTTGCCCGCGCTTCGGAGCGAGGTTTGCGTTTTTCTTTTTCTTGTTCTTTCAGATTTTTTTTATTTGCGGGAGGAGGAGCGTGAGGGAGAGGGGCTTTAAACCACCAGTCGTAAATAACCCAGCCCGCGATGACCAAGCCAAAGATCATCAGCCCCTGCGCAACTATCTGGAAGAGAAAAGAATCTAGATGTTCCCTGTAAAATAAAAGCCACGACCGCCGGGTTTCAAGGCTTTTGAACACTTCATCGATACTTTCGGATTTCGATTTTTGGGTTGAGTCCAGATGGTCAATGATAAGAACGTAAGCCTTGGGCTCATCCGGCTCTTTGAGAGTCCACACTTGAAAACCTTTTCGGCCCGTCCCTTTTTTATTTTTAGCGATCCAACTCGCGGCGGCGGCGCCCACATTCTCGACGACTATCCCCGACGGGTGATCAAAATACAGAGAGATCGTGATGATTTCCTCTCTAGCTTCCAGATTCGTGGAAATATTCCGCACCCGTTTTTGCAAATTTCTTGAGTCGAGATAAGCAATTTCGATTTCTCCGGCTTCAACGTTTAATTTCTGCAATTTTTTATATTTCACATTAATTTCTTTTGCCAATTCATGAAAAGCTTTTGGAGCCCCTTCGGTCACCTCCGGTTCCGGCGCCGGTTCAGCCGGAACACCGCTTTCTTCTTCCTCGCCGGAAGGCCATTCAATTTTTTTGCTCTCAAGAGCATCATTCGTTTTTTTGATCGCTTGCGAAATTGCAATGATTGAGTTATTAATCTTCTGACGAAGGGCCGGAGACTCTTTAGAAACAGAAATCTCCCTTAAATCTTTCTGAATCTGAATAAGAATGAGTTGTGCTTCGTTGGCACGTTCATAAGTGAGCTTGTTTATCCCTTGAAAGTGTCCAAACCGGACTGTGTTTACCCTCTGCCTCATCTCATCAAAAGCCCGGGCAATCCCTTCCCCCTTAATTTTTATTGTTTCGAGCGAATGCAAATCGTTAACCGCCCCGGCCAACAGTGATCTGGTAGAATCAACATACTTTTCAAACGTTTCCTCATCCCGGCTCCTCGCTTCGGAACGCCCCTTACCTGTGACTTGAATCGAAACCGAAAGGAGCCTGCGAAGTTTTTCGAGAGGTTCATTCATATTGATTTCTTCAGGTAAATATTTTTTATCAAGGCCAAAATGAAGGGCGGCACGGGTCGCATAAACAGAAATCGGGGTTTTGATTTTTCTTTGCTTTTCAAGCTTTTTAAGTTTTTCTGCAAATTGTTGTTCAGCGCTCAATCCATCTTGATCCTCGAGGCTGATAGAAATCTCTTCCAATCCTTCAATGTTAATTTTTATCTCTTGAGAAGCCTTTTCTTCCCGAATATTAACTTTCGAAATCATCAGCCAATCCAACACTTTTTGATAAAACTGCCGGACCACCTCGGACTTCTCTTTGCCGGCTTCCTGTTCCAAATTTTTAAGAG
>CAYGIT010000157.1:0-698 GCA_964349955.1 uncultured bacterium | reverse complement strand
TTTTAAGAGTGACTGCCAGTTGAGGGTTTCCGGCTCTTCGGAATCCAGCAATCGCCCTTTGAATCTTACCTTCTAATTTTTGAACTTCTTTTTCGAGAAGCTTTTTTTCGGTTTCCCACTTCTTTTGGGCTTCGGTATTTTGTGCCGGTGGCGGCAAAGCCAGACGACGCAATTTTTGCTTAACCCTGTTTATTCCCTCTTCCAAATCCTGAAAATCCTTGATTTTAAACTCCGGGAGCTTTCCAAAAGCCCGCGATTCGGAGCGGGAAGACAGTTCCACTTCGATTTGCCCATGAAGCTTGTCGATCGCTTTCTTCAGATCATAAAGCCCTTTTAAGTCTCCTTTCGTGGAGACAAACTTCTCAAGAATGCCTATTTCCTTTTTAAGATCGGTTTGCATCGTCTCTAATCTTTCTAAAGCAAATGTCAAAATAAATTCTGGTATATTTTTAAGATTGTCCTCAGAATAACTCGGTGAGTTTCTTAAATTGATTAAGTGATTGTCCATTTGAAAATTTATTTTTGTTTCTCTTTGAAGGAGGTCCAAAATTGCTTTTAAAGAGTCCCTCATGTCTTCTTTTTCTGCCGGCGTAGGGGATGATGAGACATACCGCAATCCGAACAGGATTTCATATACATAAACCGATACAGATGCCCTTATCCCACCCTCCCGAATATCACCCCTTAGGGCCATATCT
>CAYGIT010000156.1:0-5998 GCA_964349955.1 uncultured bacterium | reverse complement strand
GGATCACATCGCCGGGCCGTGAATACTCGAGCATCACCTGACGGACGGTGAGCGAGCGCTTGTAGTAGACGGTATCGACGTAGCCCTGAGCCGTCTCCGCGACGCACATGGACTTGACGCTCCAGGCGTCGTAGACCACGGGCACCGTGGCGTCGTCCGGCTCGCCGTCGAAGGTGCCGATGGCGGATATGCCGAAGCCCAGCGTGTCGAGGAAGTGCTCGGCCAGTGCCATCATGGTTAACAGAACTCCAAAAAAGAACAAGCATTTGATTTCGATCACCGACCTTACGGTCGAAGAGATCGAAAAGATTTTTGCGCTAGCGGTGGCGCTGAAACGCTCGCCCGCCGATTATCGTACCCGGCTGGCCGGAAAAATGTTCGGCCTGATTTTCGAAAAACCGTCCACGCGAACCTGGGTTTCTTTTGAAACCGGGATTTTTCAGCTTGGCGGGGATGCGATTTATCTGGGACCGGAAGACATGAAGCTCGGCGTGAGGGAAGAAGTGCGGGATGTCGCGCGGGTGCTGAACCGCTATCTTTCCGGGGTGATTTTGAGGACTTTTGCGCATCAAACGGTGCTCGAGTTTGAAAAGTATTTCGACAAGCCCGTGATCAACGGCCTTTCGGATTTCGAACATCCCTGCCAGGCGCTGGCGGACTATCTCACGATCCGCGAAAAAATCGCGCATTCGGAAAAGCCTTTGGTGGCTTATGTGGGGGACGGCAATAATGTACTCAACTCCCTGATTTTGCTTGCGGCAAAAACCGGGGGCCGGTTTCATTATGCGACCCCGAAAAAATTCGAGCCGCAAAAAAAGGTGCTGGAGCAAGCCATGAAAATCGCGAAATTAAGCGGCGCCGAAATCCGTGGGACCAATGATCCGGTGGAAGCGGTGACCGATGCGGATGCGGTTTATACGGATGTCTGGGTCAGCATGGGCGAGGAAGAAATCCGGAATGAAAAGCTGAAAGAGTTCGAAGGCATGCAGATTAATGAGAAACTCATGAAAAAAGCCGCGAAAGGCGCGATTGTCATGCATTGCCTGCCTGCGCACCGGGGTGAGGAAATCACCGACGAAATGTTCGAAGGCAAAAGCTCGGTTGTTTTTGACCAGGCGGAAAACCGCCTGCATGTCCAGAAGGCGATTTTGTTGCACTTGTGCTCATAAGTGTTTCATCCCCGAATGCTTTTGTCGGGGATCTCGACCTTTTGGATTCCCGCCTAAAAACATGCGGGAATGACAGAATTAAGAAAGGCATGGAGTTACGATGAAAAAAGTGGTGCTGGCTTATTCGGGGGGATTGGATACTTCCTGCGCGGTGAAATGGCTGCAGGACCAATACGGCTTTGAAGTGATTTGCTTTTCGGCCTTTATCGGCGAAGTTTCGGACAAATCGAAACTTCAGAAGCGCGCGGAAGCGGCCGGAGCCGAAAAAATTTACATCGAAGATTTGAAAGAGGAATTTGCGCGGGATTTCATCACGCCGGCCCTTTTTGCGCATGCGCGCTACGAGGGCCGCTACCCGATGGCGACCGCGCTCGGCCGGCCGCTGATTGCCAAGCATCTGGTGCGGATCGCGGAAAAAGAAAAAGCCGATGCGGTGGCGCATGGCTGCACCGGCAAAGGCAATGATCAGGTAAGGATTGAAGTCGGGGTGCGCACGCTGAATCCTAAACTCAAGATTATCGCTCCTTTGAGGCAATGGGAATTCAAGACGCGGGAAGAAGAAATCGAATACGCGAAGAAGCATAAAATTCCGATCGATGCCACCAAAGCCAGTCCGTATTCTCTGGACAAAAATATCTGGGGAATTGCGATTGAGGCCGGAATTCTCGAAGATCCCTGGAAGGAGCCGCCCGAAGACGCTTATGTGATGACACGCGCTTTGTCCGAAGTTCCGAAAAAGCCGCGTTATATTGAAATCGAGTTTCAGGATGGAATTCCCGTGAAATTAAACGGCGCATCCAAAGACCTGGTTTCCATGATCGAGACTCTGAATGAAATCGCCGGCGAGTATGGCGTCGGCAGGATTGACCAGATTGAAAACCGGCTGGTGGGCATCAAGAGCCGCGAAGTGTACGAAGCCCCGGCCGCGGAAGTGCTGCTGCGCGCCCATGAAGAACTCGAAGGCTTGGTCATGGACCGGGAATTCCTTCATTATAAGAAGGTGCTGACGGAAAAATATTCCGAACTGGTTTATTTCGGGCTTTGGTTTTCGCCGTTGAAAGACGCGCTCGACGCGTTTTTTAAATCCAATCAAAGCCGGGTGACGGGCGTGATTCGGATGAAGCTGGAGTATGGCCACGCGACTCCGGTGGGCCGCCGTTCCCCTTTTTCTCTTTATTCGCAGAAACTGGCGACTTATTCGAAAGGCGATGCCTTTGACCACAAATCCGCAGAAGGATTCATGAAGCTTTGGGGATTGCCTTACGAAGGCATGAAAAGCATGACCAGGGACAAGTGACCAGTGACCAGAAAAAATAATAATCCAAAATCCGGTTCCCGTATCCCCAATTCCGCCCCCCGTTCTTTATGGGGAGGACGTTTCAAGAAAGGGATGCACCCGCTTCTGAAATGCTACAGCTATTCGCTGGCAGTGGACGGTGAATTGCTCGAAGCGGAGCTCCGCGTGGACATTGCCTGGGCTAAAATGCTTGGCCGGGTCAAGCTGATCACTCCTGCCGAAGCCGGCAAAATGGTCCGCGCGCTTCAGGGCATTCAAAAAGAATTTAGCGGCAGAGGGTTTTGCGAATACCTCAAAGATTATGAAGACATTCACACCCTGATTCAGGCCTTTCTCGAGAAAAAGGCGGGCGCCATTGCCAAAAAAATCCATACGGGCCGGAGCCGCAATGATCTCGTGGTAACTTCCACCCGCGTTTATTTGAAGGATAAAATTCTTTCCATCGAGGCAAGTCTCAAGACGCTTCAGAAGGCGCTCGTTCAGACGGCCGAAAACGCGGGCAATGAAATCATTGCAGGCATGACGCATTTGAAAAAAGCGCAGCCTGTTTTACTTGCGCATCATCTGCTAGCTTATGTCGAAATGCTGGAAGAGGACCGGGCCCGGCTTCTGGATGCGCTGAAAAGAGTGGACGTGCTTGCGCTGGGTTCCGCCGCGCTGGCCGGGTCTTCGCTGCCGCTTGACCAGAAATTTTTGGCACGAGAGCTTGGTTTTTCGAAAATCGCCCAAAACAGCATGGCGGCCACGAGTGACCGGGCATTTTTGGTGGAGTTTCTGGCCGCGCTTTCCATTCTTTGGATGCATCTTTCCCGGCTTTCTGAGGATTTTATTTTGTGGAATTCCGAGCCTTTCGGCTACGTGGAACTGGATGATGCCTTTGCGACCGGCTCGAGCCTGATGCCGCAAAAGAAAAACCCCGATGTTTTTGAACTGACGCGGGGCCGGGCGGGCGTCATTTTCTCTCATCTCCAGACGCTTCTGGTCATCCAAAAAGGATTGCCGCTTGCCTACAACCGGGACCTTCAGGAAGACAAGCCGCCGGTTTTTGACGCTATTCGCAAAACGTCCAAGGCGCTTGAACTCCTGGCGTTGACCATCGAGTCCGCAAAATTTCATCCGGAAGCCATGCAGGCCTCGGTACAGGATGACGCGCTTTTTGCGACGGACATTCTCGAATATCTGGTACGTAAAAAAGTTCCTTTTTCCGAAGCTCATGAAACGGTCGGAAAAACCGTCGCGTTTGCCCGGGAAGCGGGAAAACCCATCCGGGAACTTTCTCTGCCCGAATGGAAAAAATTTCACAAAGTTTTCGATGCGGGCGTTTACGGTCTTTTTGAAGCCTTGGTTTCGGTAAGGGCCAAAAAAACAATCGCAAGCACTCACCCGGAAAAGGTCCGGAACCAACTGCGGCAATGGCAAAGAATTTTGAGAAAGAAAAAATAATCATGCATGATTTTTATTATTCGGCCAATGAGCTTTACTGTGAAAATGTGCGGGTGAGCGATATTGCCAAAAAAGTCGGGACGCCGGTTTACATTTACAGCTATAAAACCTTTGTCGAGCATCTTCAGAAAATCCAGAAAGCTTTTCAGCCGGTTAAACCTGTGATCTGCTATTCGATGAAAGCCAATTCCAGCCTTGCAATTTTGAAATCCCTGGTCTCGAAAGGCGCGGGGCTCGACATTGTTTCCGGCGGAGAGCTTTACCGGGCCAAAAAAGTCGGGTGCCCGCCTGAAAAAATCGTTTATGCAGGCGTGGGCAAAACCGAAGAAGAAATCGAAGACGCGATCCGTTACGGCATCCTTCTCTTCAATGTGGAGTCGGTTCCTGAACTGGAGGCGATCAACCGCGTCGCCAAAAGGCTCAAAAAGATCGCCAACATTTCGCTGCGCGTGAATCCGGGAGTGGATCCCAAGACCCACGAGCATATTGCCACCGGAAAAGCGGAGAGTAAATTCGGAATGGACCTGGACGCTGCGGCAAAGGTTTTTGCGGGCCGCGCCCATTATCCGGCGCTCTCCCTTTGCGGTATTCACGTGCATATCGGTTCCCAGATCGTGACCGGGCATCCCTTTGTCGAGGCTTTCTGGAAAGTATTGTCCTTTATCCAAAAGCTCGAACAGCAAAAAGTAAAAATAAAATATTTGAATCTCGGCGGGGGACTGGGCGTGATTTACAGCAATGAAAATCCCCAGACGGCCGCGGAGTTCGCGAAAAATATCCTGCCCCTTTTCAAAGGGAGAAAGTACCAGCTGATTTTCGAGCCGGGCCGGTTCATTTCCGCCAACAGCGGCATTCTCGTCGGGCGCGTGCTTTATATCAAACAGACCAAAGTCAAAAATTTCGCGATTGTGGATACGGGCATGAATGATCTGATCCGTCCCACCTTATACGGCGCGTATCATGAGGTCTGGCCGCTCGTTAAAAAGGAAAAGGCCGCCAAATGGGTCTATGACGTGGTGGGGCCGATTTGCGAAAGCGGGGATTTCCTGGCCAAAGACCGGCAACTCCAGGAGCTTCATCCCGGCGATGAAGTGGCCTTTATGACTGCCGGCGCCTATGGCTTCGTGATGTCTTCCAATTACAATTCCAGACCTCGCCCCGCCGAAGTCCTGGTTTCCGGCAATCAGTACTCCGTTGTGCGCAAACGCGAAAAGATCCAGGCGCTTGTGGATTGCGAAAGTATCCCCAGTTTCGTGACTTCCGCAAAAAAGTAGGGAACCTGTTTTTTTTCCTGCCTTGTGGTAAACTCTCTTTATGTGGCTCGAAAATAAAAAATACCGGGAAATACGAACTGCCCTGCACTCCGGAGCGCAATCCGCTCTTGACCGGGTTTTCCATGAAATCCCGGCCGATGAAAAAGGCTCTGTCCAGGCGCCTGTCCGCTGCCCGGTCTGCCATAAAGATCTCAAGCGGGGACCCCTTCCTTACCTGGAATTTTTCGGCGCGGCCTGCCCTGATTTTCACGGGTGGTGGTTGAGCCCGGAAATTTCAAAAAAATTGCGCGATTTTATCGGGGAACAAATTTCCGCCGGTGTCAAAAAAGCCCGTCAGTTTAAGCGGTTGATTATTTTTTTGATGGCTTTGGGCGGCCTGGCCTTTTTGAATACTCTTTTATCCCTTACGCAGCAGCCGCATCCCCAAACTTCCGGAGCTGCTTCTTCTTTCGTTGCATCCCTGCCGGAACAGAGCAAGGCCGTTCCGCCGGGGGAATGGGCGTATCTTGTCAAAGTTACGTCGCTATTGGAAAAGGCGGCGGCCAACCGGACGGCGCTGGAAGATTCGAAGTCTTTTAGTCCTTACCGGATTTCGCAAAAGGCGCTAATGGAAAAATTGACAGCGCTGGATGTGCCTCAAACATTGCTGGATTTCAACCGCGGTGTTCTCAAAGCTTTCGAAAATCAGATTATTTTTTATGCGACCCTGACCCAAGGGACGGAGGGTAAAGGAGTCCGCGCACCCGCCCTCAAGACCCTCCATGAAGAAGTGGCAGCGGCGTCTTACAACGCAGACGCATCATTTGAAGATAGAT
>CAYGIT010000155.1:0-6006 GCA_964349955.1 uncultured bacterium | reverse complement strand
GTATTCATATTTCCCCAATTGCAAATCCAGTGAACCGGACCATTTCCCTTCGTTACTCTTTTTTAGAGGGGCTGGTTTCCAATCATTAAAAGTTCCTGCAATTTCGACTTTCTTTGCTCCCGGAGCAAAATACTCGAAATTGACTTTTTTCTTCGCAGCCTTGCTTTTCTCAGTTTTTTCAGTAGTTGATGCCATTTGTTTTTCTCCTTCGTGAGGCCGGCTGGAGGGAAAGCTCAAAAACGCTCTCTCCCTCCATTGCCGACGTTATTGTCCCTGAAGCTCCGCTGCGCGCATCCGGTGCCATTTGGCGAAATCCAAAAGCTCGTTTCTCAGCTTGGTGGCGTCCTTGACGATCGCACTGCAGTGTTTTTCCATCTCCTTGACCTTACTCGGCACGCCGATTTTGGAAGCATTGCCCGGCGTGAACCGTTGAGCATAATTCTTCTTCATCTCAACATGCTCCTTGATGAGAGCATCCTGTTGAGCTGCTTTCTGCTCATAGGAGGTGGCGGTCGCTTGATGATCCGCGATCACATCTGATACTTCTGCAGCACGAACATAAAGCGGTGATGCCACCATCAACATCACTGCCGTTAAAATTGTTAATTGAATTTTTCTCATTGTCTTTTCTCCTGTTTAGTTTTTATTTTTTTGATTCATACTGCTCATTTCTTTAAAATCACAAGGGAGAGGGCCGTTATTTTGGCCCTCAACCCTTGGCCGGCTTCATTACTGTCCTTGAAGTTCAGCGGCCCGCATCCGGTGCCACTTGGCGAATTCAAGGAGCTCGTTCCTCAAACCCGTTGCGTTCTGGACAATGCCCGTGCAATGCTTGTCCATGTCCACAACGTTTTTGGGCTTTCCTGCCTTCTTGATCATCCAGAACCGCTCTTCATACTTCTTGTTCATTGGAGTATGCTCGGCGATTAAGGCATCCTGCTCGGCGGCTTTTGCTTCATACTGGGCCGCAAGGGCCTCATGCTGGCTGACCGTATCATCCGCCGCATAAGCCGGAACGCCAGCGAGCAAGCCCATGACCATCACTCCGATTGCTAAATATTGAATTGTCTTCATTGTTTGTTTCTCCTTTGCTTGTTTGATTTTTAAATTTCATTGTTCTTTGCTTTTTTATTTTTTTATTACGCTGTGGCCCTCCTTTCGATGTCCGTAACGGGCTCAAGGGCCACGATGCCCTTATTTTGAATAGCACGGACATGACCTTGCCGAACCAGGGATCCGGCCGCCATGAGAATCATATGGGCCGGCCATTCCAAATCATGAATAAGGTCCTGAATGACGGTTAAAGCGCGGGTTTCCAAATGCCGGAGGATGTCTCCTTCAATCAAGCCCAAAGGCGTCATTAAAGAAATCTTTCTTTGATGGCCGGAATTGAAATAGGAAAGATGCGATTCAACAGATTGATTTTTTCTTTTTTCCTCCGCTACGGGGGATAACGTTTGGATCATCATGGGTATCTTCCTTTCCTGTTTGAAATTCATTCGCCGTAATTCTCCGAAAACCAACCGGCAACTTCTTTTGCGATGTCGGTTCCGTGATTTTTGAGTACGATTTTGTCGCAATAGCACAAACAAGGCAGATGGCCGAGGCTGCGGATTTCATCTTCTTTTCCGACTAAAACCAGAACCAGAAGCGGATTTTCTTTTTTGAGCACATTGACCAGCCCCAATTCCAGGAAGTACGGATCGAACACCACAAAATCAGAATCCTTCATTTGTTTGACATCAGAGCGCACTTCGCAGCCTAATTTTTCCAATTCTTTCTTGATCGTATTCATTACCGTTAAATCCTTGATAACAACATTGACCCTTTTCTTCCTTCTTGGCGGTGTCATTTTAAAGCAACTCCTCTATTCCCTGCCGCGGCTTGCAAGCCTTCACAATTTTTGACTTCATCTTATGCAGAAGGATACGGCAAACATGGATTTTAAAAAATAAGGGTACAAACCGTTTTTTTCTAACGTGAATCCCCCGATGAGGGGTATGAGGAGATTCCCCGATGGCGGGCTAGGGGAGCAGCCTGATGACTGGAAAAGAAGATAAAACTAGAAGAGCAAAATCTTAATAAAGGAACAAAAAGCGAACCTTAGGTTTTTTGACTCTGCATCCATTGAATAGCGGTCTGGGTAAGCTGGGCAGCGTTTTCCAGATTAAGTTTTACTTTGATATGTTCACGGTAGGACTCGATGGTCTTGACGCTCAAATGAAGTTTCTTCGCAATCTCACGACTTTGAATGCCCCGGCCGATCAATTGAAACACTTCGAGTTCGCGGTCACTGAGACTTTCAACAGAAAGCCCGCCTTTGCCGGCATTCCCGCCAGCAATTTGGTTGAGTATTTTTTTTGACATTTTTTCACTCAGATAAACTTCGCCGCTTAAAACCTGCCGCAGGGCCTTGACAACATTTTCAGTCGTCTCCTCCTTCATAATATATCCCCGTGCTCCGGCACGCAGCGCCCGTTCTGCATAAATCGACTCGTTCTGCATTGAAAGGACCAATGCGGGCAGATCAGGAAATCTGTTTTTGAGATCCTTGAGCAACTCAAGGCCGCTGTCGTCTTTTAAGACCATGTCTACAATAACGATGTCAGGTTTTAAATTCTCGACCACTTGAAGCGCTTCGGGAATATTTCCGGCCTCTCCACAAGCTTCTAAATCGAGCTCCTGATTAATAAGCTGGGCGAGCCCCTTGCGCATGGGCGGATGGTCATCCACAATCACGACACGTTTTTTAGCGATTTGTTTCCTTACAGTCGGTCTAGGCATGGTTGTCCTTTCTATTATCGGTTAGGAAAAGTACAAATGACGACGGTTCCGCCCTTGGGCCGGGGACCGATGGTGAGTGTCGCGCCGATGAGTTTGGCGCGTGATTGCATGATCTTCAGACCCATGCCCTCATAGCCAGGCTCTCGCACTTTGAATCTTGAACCGCTATTCGTAATTTTTAGTTCGGAGGTTCCCTTGTCCTTTAATTTTAAGGAAATAACAATCTGCTTGGTGCGACCGTGCTTGACGGCGTTGCTTACAGCTTCGCGAACAATCCGGTAAAGATGGGCGGCAACGGTGTTGTCCGTTACGTTGATCTGCGGATCGTAATGAAAAGCACACCGAACAGAGCATGTTTTTTGCGTCTCCGAGGCGAATTTCTTTAAGGCATCTGGAAATCCATCAGATTGCATTTCAAGGGAATAGAGCCCCTGGGCCAGTTCGCGGGTTTGGGTGATCGCCTGATTGACCATCCCTACGAGTTTTGAGGCCTCGCGTGCCAAAGGCTGGGATTTTTTCGAGAGTTTCTTTCCCAGAAGTTTCCCTGAAATGGCGGTTAAGGTCAGATGCTGGGCCAGCCCCTCGTGAAGTTCCTCGCCGATTCGCCGCTGTTCTTTTTTCGTCACTTCCAGAATCATTTTCTCAAGACGTTTGCGTTCCGTGATATCGTGAAGCATCCACACTTCTGCCTTTTCATCCTTGTAAGCGGCGAATTCTACGAACCGCTCGTCTCCGTCTTTTCTTCTTACCGTAACAGTCCGGGGAACGGGAAATCCAGCTTTTTGATCCTCTTCATATTGAGAGCGGATCTTCTCATGCTGTTTTCCATAAAGCGTTTTGAACCAATCATCCAAAGTGGAAATCTCGGAATTTGAATAACCCGTGATTTCTTCCGCTGCCTTATTGAACAAAATAGCGTTCCCTTCCACATGGACCGCTCCGGCGGGCAGGTTTTCCACCATATGCCGGAACCGTTCCTGGCTCTTGCGAAGAGCTTCCTCAGCCTGCTTGCGTTGCGTAATGTCCGCAATCGCGGCAAGCACAAAATGCCCCTCTTCTGTCTTGACCGGATTAAGGCCTATTTCGACCGGAATTTCAGTCCCGTCTTTGCGCACTGCATAAAGATCTCTTCCGACTCCCATCGGACGGGCACTAGGCGCTGCCATAAAGGATGCACGTTGGCCCGGATGTTTTGAGCGGTATCTTTCAGGGAGAAGAATCTCGATCAGCTGGCCCATGAGTTCGTTTCGCTTATATCCAAACAGCTTCTCAGCCTGCTGATTGACCAGCACAATCTTACCCTTTTCATTGGCAATAATAATTGCGTTTGGAGTGGATTCTATCGCCAGTTCGTATTTTTCAAATATGTCCGCCATCTTTACCCCAACCTTTTTAAGAGACGAATGTCTTGTGTCTTGTGTCTTGATTTTTCATGAAGTCCCCGCTCTTATTTTTCCAGGTACTGTTATGACCTATCCTTTATTGCATTTTTTCTGATTCAACCAACCTCGAAATCTTCAACCAATCACTAAGGATATTCGCTACAAATTGCTGACCCGACGGCGTCCAGTGTCCGTCCAGACGGTAATGCACTTTTTTCTTTTCATCATCAGACAGCTTCCTAAAATAAGGTGTGAGGTTTAAAAAAGAAACTTTCTGCTCTTTCGACCATTTTTGAAGTTCTCTTTCGATGTTCGTTTCATGATTCGCCCATTCTTTTTTTACAACGGTCCCCAAACTCTCCTGGAAATCACCATAATTTTTGCCATATTGCATGGCATTTGGCGCAAAAACGATACCTACTTTTATGTTTCTCTCGTTCAACAGATCGATAAGGCTATTTAATATATTTATCATCGTAGTCCATTTTTGAGCAGCTTCTTCTCCTTCGAGATCAATGTTATTCCTCCAAACATTCGGATGAATAAGTCCGGATGTCAAAATGCCTGCGCTAAAAGCTCCTCGATTCGCCGCTTCTAAAATGTCTTTGGGCACCTTTGAAATCCATGCGTTGATTTTTTCTTCCGGGATTCCTTTTTTTCTAGCATATTTTCGCGTGACTTTAATAAGATCAATATGCTGTTTTCTCGATTCCCTCTCTTTGACAGCCTTAATCAGGGTATAAAACCGCGGAAATAAAGAATGGAGAAAACCTTTGATAACAAACTCCCGGTGATTTCCTTCAAGCCAAAGCTTTCTATTTTTAAAAATCTCACTTTGAATAGGGTGAGTGTCTGTGACATCATTGGCATATAGAATGATTAATACAACATCCGGATTGTATTTGGCCCCCACAAAATAAAAAAGTTTGGCATATTCTAAAGGGCCAGCTCCGGTCAAACCTCCGTTGATAAAACGGACTACTTCCCCATTTTTTGAAAATTTCCGCTCCAAAAGAGCACCGAAAGTTTGTTCATACTCCACTCCCATACCTTCCGTGTAGGAATCGCCAAGAAGTAAAATGCGTTTCTCATTTGCAGTTTTAGCAAGAGGAATGTCGGGATACCGGATCCCCATTTTGTTAACGGAGAATTTAAAATTGAATTCGATATTATTTCTTTGAATATTGTAATTGGGCGGATTTGATACCCGGATTAAAGGAACAATTGGATAATGAACCGCGGCCAGGACTAACTCGGATAGGATTGGAATGAAGATTAAGGTGACAAGAACAAGGACGCAGTAAAAGAATGCTTTCTTGCTTTTTTCTGCCCGCATTATTTTATCCATAATTATTTGCTGACAATGTGTCTTTTCATTTTTTATCAGTTTTTTTCTTGATGTAGACATCCTTGATCACACGTTTCCACTTCCTAAATTCCTCAGATCCTGGAGAGTCGTCCGTCACTGAATCCAAAACAGCGATTGCTTCCTTTGTCTTCCCTTGCTCGGCTAATGCGAACGCCAGCCCGATATACGCGTTTCCATATTTAGGATCTTCGACAATCACAAACCGGTACATCTGCTCTGCCTCAGAGAAACGTTCCATATGACGGTAAAGCTCTCCAAGAAAAAACTGGATCGATATTTCGCGAGGATAAAGGAGCTGCAGCGGTTTCAGAATCGCTTCCGCTTTGGAGTAATCCTTGTTGTCCAGATAAACTAATGAAAGGCTGAGCAGAAACTCGGGGTCCCGGACTCCCTGAAGAAACAGCGGCTCCCATTGTTCGATGGCTTGTTGCGGCCGCCTTCTTTTAATGCTGATCGTGCCCAGATGATACT
>CAYGIT010000154.1:0-6048 GCA_964349955.1 uncultured bacterium | reverse complement strand
ACACTCACTTGCGTTTCGTAGGTTTCATTCGTGCCGTTAAATTCAATTTTCGCCAAAAGAACCATGGGCGTGGCATGAAGTTTTTTAAGCTGTAACCGTAGAGTACGAAAAGCAGAAAAATCATTAGCGGTTCCATCCTGCTTCGGCGCCAAGGCAAAGTAAGAGTAGAAATGGGCCGCATCTTTATTAAAATCCACTTTCATGGCGCTCGCGCCTTCAAACGCTCCTTCGGAAACAATGCTTCTCTGGTAGACTTGCTCCGCATCAATGTCCCAATAGGTCTGGACCTGGCTTTCACCGTCAAAATTATCCATGACAAAGGCCTTCTCATAAAAAATGCCGGCACTGACCGGATCTGACCAAAACCCCTGAGTATCGCGAAGTTTTACCCATACCGTCTTTGTTCCCTTTCCCCCTTCAAGGGTCCACTGTTTTGCGGTAGCATAAGCTTCCGGATCGGAAAAATTTACGCCGTCGTTGGAAAAAGCCATTTGTGACATTTGAGAACCCAAATCGTATCCGGTGATACTTAGTGTCACTTCATTCCTCTTTGTGACAGCGGCCCCCTGGTTTATTTTAAAAATTTCGACGACCGGCGGTTTAGAATCCAAAGTAATTTCAAAGGTGCGGGTCGCCTTATTTCCGGCCGCATCTTCGGCTTTGCGGACCAGGAAATTCTTTCCTTCTTCAATCAAAACCCGCTCTTCTTTCCGGATGCCATCAACCGTATAGACAAGAAGATAATCCGCCTGGTTCGAAAAACCAGGGGAAACAAGCTGTATTACTGGAGGGACGGTATCACGCGTACCAGCAATTTTACGGATGATAATCTTTTTAATGCCAATCCACTGCCCCGGCAAAGAGGCGGCAATATTGATACTAAGCGAGTGCTCGCCCTCGTGGATTTGAATTCCACTGGCTTTAAAACTTTTATAGTTCCACAGATTATTGGTAATTGGCAACGGATCGCCATAAACCACGCCGTCGACAAGGATATTTAGCGCAGGATCCGGCGTTTGGCCATTTGGTGCGCCCACGGCATCCACCTGGATTTCATAAATACCCGATCCCTGGATGGTTTGGGACAATTGCAATTTCCCATTGCCCCACATCGTAATGTAAGAACCACCATTCCAGGTGCTGCCGGAAGACTGCAGATTTCCGGCATTTCCCGTCAATGTTGCCGACGGAAATGGAATCTCTCCCACTTTTCTTAAAATAATTCCTTTCACCCCGAGAAATTGGCTCTCCAGCTTTGAATACACCCCAAGGCTTAAATCATGCGTTCCGGCGCTCAATTCTATCTTTCCAGCCATGTATCCTCTGTAATTCCAGTTATTATTGGGAATCGCCGCTTCATTCCCAATCATCACTCCATCCGACATCATCTTCAGAGAGGGTGCAGGGCTTAATCCTCCGTCACCGCCAACCGCCACCACTTCGATTTCATAAACTCCCGCCTCCTGAATATTCTGGTTCTGATGCAATTCCCCATTGCCCCAGAGCGTCATATAATTCCCGCCATTCCATGTTCCGCCGCTTGGCTGCATATTCACCGCATCCACTGCTGCTTTGACCAGTGGGTACGGAATCTCCGCTACTTTTCTTAAAATGATCTCTTTGACCCCGAGAAATTGCCCCTCCAGCTTCGAATACACCCCAAGGCTCAAATCATGCACCCCGGCGCTTAATTCAATCTTCCCGCCCTTATACTTTTTATAATTCCAATTGCTGTTGGTAATTGCTACAGTATCGCCATTCATTAGTCCATCCACCATCACCCGTAGCGACGGCACAGGACTCAAACCTCCATCACTCCCGAATCCAATAATTTCAATCTCATAAACTCCCGGCACGGCGATATTTTGAATTTGATGCAATTCCCCATTTCCCCAGAGCGCTACGTAATTTCCGCCGTTCCATACCCCTCCGCTTGCCTGCATATTCACAGTATCGATTGAGGTCTTGGTGGACTCATAAGGAATATCCGCCACTTTCCGCAAAATAATTCCTTCAACCCCGAGGAATTGTCCTTCCAGCTTTGAATACACCCCTATGCTTAAATCATGTGACCCTGCACTCAACTTTATTTTTCCTGCCTTGTATCCTTTGTAATTCCAGTTAGTGTTGCTGACCGCCACTTCATCCCCAATCATCACCCCATCCGACATCACCCGTAACGAAGGCGCTGGGCTTAACCCGGCATCACTACCGACAGCAATCACTTCGATTTCATAAATTCCCGCCTGCTGGATATTCTGGATCTGATGCAATTCCCCATTGCCCCAAAGCGTGACGTAATCTCCTCCGTTCCACACCCCGCCGCTTGCCTGCATAGCCACTGCAGCAATCGCTGTTTTGGCTGGTTCGTAGGCAATGTCTGCCACTTTCCTTAAAATAATTCCTTTGACTCCCAGAAATTGGCCATTTAGTTTTGAATAAACGCCAAGGGCCAAATCATGCGCGCCAGCACTTAATTCGACCTCTCCGGCTTTGTATCCTTTGTAATTCCAATTACTGTTGGTGATCGCCACCGGCTCTCCGGTCATCACTCCATCTGCCATCACCCGCAATGACGGCACAGGACTCAAACCTCCATCACTCCCGAACCCGACGACTTCAATCTCATAAACTCCCGATACCGTAATATTCAGCATTTGATGCAATTCCCCGTTGCCCCAAAGCGCAAAGTAATTTCCGCCGTTCCATGTCCCGCCGCTTGCCTGCATACTCATGGCATCAATCGATATTTTGGCTAGTGCATAAGAAATCTCCGCAACTTTTCTTAAAATGATTCCTTTGACTCCGAGGAATTGCCCCTCCAGCTTTGAATATACGCCAAGACTTAAATCATGTACTCCGGCAGTCAGCTCAATCTTTGCCGTTTTATATCCTTTGTAATTCCAGTGACTGTCAGTGATCGCCACTTCACTCCCGATCATTACTCCATCCGACATGACCTTCAATGACGGCGCAGGATTGAATCCTCCGTCACCGCCCACAGCCACCACTTCTACTTCGTAAACACCCGATTCCTGAATAGTCTGGCTTTGGTGCAATTCCCCGTTCCCCCAAAGCGTCATGTAATCTCCGCCATTCCATGTCCCACCGCTTGCCTGCATATTGACTGCAGCGATCGCCACTTTGGCTGGTTCAAACGCAATTTCACCTGTTTTCCTTAAAATAATTCTCTCAATTCCAATTGACTGCCCTGCGAGGAACTCATAAACACCAAGCCCGATATCATGAGAACCCGCCCCCAGTTCTACATTGCGGATCGTAAAAATTTTGTAATTCCAGTTATTATTGGTCACTTCTACGGGGTCACCCGTCATTACGCCATCCACCAGAACTTTCATCTCCGGTAATTTCGCCTGACCACCGGATACTCCCTGGGCAATGACTTCAATCTCATAAACACCCAGCCCCCCGGGATTCACCGTTTGATGCAATTCTCCATTCCCCCAAATCGAAACGTAACTGCCGCCGTTCCATGTGCCGCCGCTGGCCTCCATGTTTTCAGCTTCGAACAGAAACGAAGTCCCGATCACCGGGACAATGGGTTCCCCCGGCAGGTCATTAGCAACCGATCCATTGGGTTCGCCGGCGGCTGTGAGAGTGAGGGTATTCTCCAAAAAATCGCCGGTAGTCATGAAGGAAGAATTGATAGAAGGAGACACTGCATTCAATGCGTCGGAATCGCCAGACGGCGTTTGGGCCGTACTCTCCGCCGTCGACAGCGGTGTGTCCAAAATCATGGGTTCATATCCGGCGGCATTTTCAATTTGTGATGAAACCAATGTAAAAAGAAGCAAACTTGCTATAATTTTTTTTGCCATAATTTCCTCCGCGGCTCCTAAATTACCCGATCGGAACGCATGAGTAACGAAAGAAAATCCAAAAATGTGAAATTTATTTTTATTAATAGATTTTTATCTACTATTGGTTGATAAGATTAAAGAAAAGTCTTTAAAAAGAACTTACGGCGAACTTTTTATGCTTTTTGGATTGAATTATTAGGGTTTGCTAGATATAAGCAGCTTTAAGGCTTACCGAGCAGGCGCTCGATTTCGTTGCGGAAGATTCCTTTCGATTTCGGCAGTTAAAACAGCTTTAAAATTCTTTAAAAGACTGTGCTGGCTTGTGGGCAAGAACCGTTTGAGTTCGCTTTTTGCATCCAGTTTTGTCTTGTCCATGGCATTTAGAATTTTTGATTTCAGGGTTTTATCTTTTTGAAAGATTTCTTTAAAAGCCAGGCGGCTACGCAGAATAAAATAAAGATCGTAGAAGTCTCTTGGTTTTGCACGGGTCAAAAGGGCCGTTAGCTTTTCATGCACTAGAATCTTTTCTTCCAGGTGGATCAACGTGAAAGCCGGCAAAAATTCAGAGGGGATCAGAGCTGTATCCCCCGCCGCTTTACCGGACACCCTTAAAGAAATCTCAAGCTGGATTTCGCCCCGGTTACCGCCTCCTTCAAACTGAAGGATTGAAAAATAACCACCCGATGTTTTTTTGGCTTCGTCAATTTTTATATCAATTCCTTCTTCCTCAATTCCTGCCAGTGTTTTTTCAAGGACAGATTCAATCGCGTGAATACTCGCATTGGTTCCGGTAAAATCGAGGTCCTCTGAAAAACGAGGGCTTTGCCAGACGATTCGCAAGGCCGTCCCGCCCTTGAACAGAAGATGGCCCGCATCTTTCTGCCGGTAAAGATGTGAAAGGAAAAGATGCTGAAAATATTCACGCACAATATTATCCGGAGGAGTCTGATAGCGATCAGCCAGCGCACGGATCAATTTAACATCGATCATAAAATCTCCCGGACAAGATTCACGAGACTTTCACGGCCGAAGAGGCGGGCATAGCGTAACGCTTCTTTCGCGTTCACTTTCTTCACTCTCAACCGCTCATTCAGGGACTTCAACCGCAGATTAATAAAATAGCAATAATCCACCAGGGCTTTTTCCGGCACAGCCATTAAAATGTCCGCTTGCCCCTCTTTCATAAGCTGGTAACCTGTATAAGCCTGCCGTTTAATTCTGGAATATTCATAACTCTTTCCCTGTACCGTAAATTCACGCGTAATCTTGGTCGTTACCGAAGTGACCGTATAAACGGTTTCCGGAATAAACCGGTAATAGGCAAGCGCATACTCCAGGGAAATATAGGAAGGACCGTAAAGGCGGTTTGCGATTTCAAGATCGTGCGGCGGGTCAGATCGCAAGGTGTAAAGACCGTTGCGAATCTTGAGGAAAAGATCTTGATTGTGATCCTTAATAAATTCCTGCGCTGCCCGCTGGCTCACTCTGAACAAACGGCGGAATTCCTCCGGAGAGAAAATCCGCAACTTCTTCCTACTGAGAATATTCAAGACCCCAAGGACATTCATCGATTTCATTTTTCGCTCCATATAGCGCTAAAAGTGAAACGGCTCTATTCTACATAAAAAAGTGCCGGGGGCAAGAAAAAGATTTTAAGCAGCTTTACGGCTTACCGAGCAGGCGCTCGATTTCGATGCGGAGGAATTCGAGGTCAAAGGGTTTGTGCAGAAAAGAATCGCGGCCAAGCCTGTCGGCTTCATCAATCATGGCCTGGTCAACATAGCCGGTTGCTACAATGACTTTGGTGGCCGGATACTGGGCCTTACAGACCTTCAGCACGTTCAAGCCCGACATATCGGGAAGTTTCATGTCCACGAGGAGCAGATCAAACCGGTAACGTTCAAGGGCCTCAATGCCGTCTTTGCCGGTATCGGCAGTGTGGATTTCATATCCTTCTTCTTCGAAATAAGACTTTATCTCTTCTACTATGCCGGCCTCATCATCAACAATCAGGAGATTTTTCATATCAGCTAGTGGCTTCTATCCGGAAATCGGGGTTCTCCCCCGCGGATTCTTCAAAAGCGGGCAACACAATCGTAAAGGTCGTGCCCTCGCCCAATTTACTTTTGACGCGAATATCGCCGCCATGCAGCTCAATAATATACTTGCACATATAAAGCCCCATCCCCGACCCCCGCCCCGGCGGCTTGGTCGTAAACCCATAATT
>CAYGIT010000153.1:0-6158 GCA_964349955.1 uncultured bacterium | reverse complement strand
TCATCAGCGCATCCACGGTACGGGAAGTCGGTTCTTGAATCGCAATCAAACGTTTGTGGGTCCTGACCTCAAACTGATCGCGCGCTTTTTTATCGATCGTCGGGCCTCGAAGAACGGTGGTCTTCCAAATCCGGGTGGGAAGAGGAATCGGCCCGATGACTTTGGCGCCGGTCCGTTTGGCCGTGCCTACAATTTCCTGAACCGACTGGTCCAGGATTCTGTGATCGTATGCCCGCAATTTGATTCTGATCTTTTCTTTTGCCCCAGCCATTTTTGGACCTTTTTCCTTTTTACTTTTAAATTTGCTTACGCGGCCTGTTCGCCGATGACTTTTTCTGCAACCATCTTGGGAACTTGCTGATAACTATGCGGCTCCATCGTATACGTGGCCCTGCCCTGCGAGAGCGAACGGATCGCGGTGGCATAACCAAACATTTCAGACAGGGGCACAAGCCCCTTGATCGCTTTCAAATGCCCGCGATTGCCCATTTCCTGAATCACGCAGCGCCTTGAATTTAAATCACCGATAATATCGCCCATGTATTCATCCGGGACAACCACTTCCACCAGCATGATCGGTTCGAGGAGAATCGGTTTTGCTTTCCGGAAGGCATCTTTGAATCCCAAAATACCGGCCATTTTAAAAGCAATTTCTGACGAGTCAACGTCATGATAACTGCCGTCAAAAACCGTGGCTTTCACATCGGTCACGGGAAAACCCGCCAGAACACCGTTGGAACAGGCTTCTTCCACCCCAGCTTCTACGGCGGGAACATATTCCCGGGGGATCGCTCCGCCAACAACTTTATTTACAAATTCATTTCCCGTGCCTCTTTCAAGAGGTTCCAGCTTTAAATAACAGTGGCCGTATTGGCCGCGTCCGCCGGTTTGCTTGATAAATTTTCCTTCGGCTTCGGCCATGGCCGTGATCGTTTCTTTATAAGCCACTTGGGGCTTTCCGACATTGACCTGAACGCCGTATTCGCGCTTCATGATGTCAATTTTAATATCCAAATGAAGTTCGCCCATGCCGCCGACAAGCGTTTGAACCGTTTCCGCATCCGTCCTGACGCGAAACGTAGGATCTTCCGAGACAAGACGCCCAATGGCATCTGACATTTTATCGCGGTCGGCTTTGGTCTTGGGCTCGATGGCCATCCAGATCACAGGCTCCGGGACAAAAAGGGATTCCAACACAATGGGACGGTTCTCATCGCAAAGGGTGTCGCCGGTCTTCACGTCTTTCAAACCGACAGCCGCCACGATATTACCTGCGCCTGCGTCTTCGATTTCTTCCCGTTTATTGGCATGCATCAAAAGCAAACGGCCGATGCGCTCTTTTTTGTTCGTGCGCGGATTATAAACATAGGAACTGGAGGATATGGTACCGGAATAAATGCGAAGATAAGTCAAAGAACCGACAAATTTGTCACTGGCAATCTTGAAAGCAAAACAGGCAAGAGGTTCTTCTTCCTTCGGATGGCATTCTGTCTCGCTATCATCATTCGCGTTGGTGGCTTTGATGGCCGGGACATCCATAGGGGAAGGGAGATAATCGACCACCGAATCCAGAAGCTGCTGAACGCCTTTATTTTTCAGAGAAGACCCGCAGATCACGGGCGTCAACTTCAGAGTGATCGTGGCATGCCGAATCGCCCGCATCAATTCTTCCACGCTGGGCTCATGCCCCTCCACAAACTTGCTCATCAGAGCGTCATCAAATTCAGAAACTTTTTCGATCATGAAATCGCGGGCTTTTTTGGATTCCGCCTGCATGTCAGCCGGAATGTCCACAATATCAAATTTGGCGCCAAGCGTTTCATCCTTGAAAAGATAGGCCTTCATGAGAATAAGATCGATCACCCCTAAAAACTTGTCTTCCTTGCCGATGGGAAGTTGAATCGGGACCGCATTGGCTCCCAATTGATCGCGCATTTGCTGCACATTTCTTTCAAACTCCGCCCCCGTCCGGTCCATCTTATTAATGAAGGCAACGCGAGGAACGCTATACCGGTCGGCCTGGCGCCATACGGTTTCGGATTGGGGCTCCACACCTTCCACCGCGCCGAATACGGCGACACAACCGTCCAACACGCGAAGGGAGCGTTCGACCTCAATCGTAAAATCCACATGCCCGGGAGTATCGATGATATTGATACGGCAGTCGCGCCAGAAACAAGTGGTGGCTGCAGAAGTAATCGTAATCCCGCGTTCCTGCTCCTGCTCCATCCAGTCCATGACGGCCGTGCCCTCATGCACTTCACCTATTTTATACGTGCGCCCGGTGTAATAGAGAATACGTTCCGTTGTCGTGGTCTTGCCGGCGTCAATATGCGCGGCAATCCCGATATTACGGATTCTCTCGAGCGGATAATGAATTTTCTTTTGTTCTTCTACCATTTAAATTTCCGTTGTTTGGGATTTGGGTTTCGGGATTCGCTTTTTCGATTCCCAATTCACAAACCCCCTGATCCCGATTTCACCAGCGATAATGAGCAAATGCCCGGTTGGATTCGGCCATTTTGTGGCTGTCTTCCCGCTTCTTATAGGAAGCGCCCGTTTTGTTGTATCCGTCTAAAATTTCCTCTGCCAGTTTCTGTTCCATGGGCTTTCCCTTCCGGGCCTTGGCAAAAGTCCGCATCCAGCGCATGGCCAGGGTATTGCCCCGTTCGGGTCTGACACTGATAGGAACCTGATAAGTTGCACCCCCAACACGGCGGGATTTGGTCTCAAGCAAAGGGCGGACATTATCTAACGATCTCTTGAAAACCTCAAGAGGTTCTTTTCCGGTCTTTTCTTTGAGGATATCAAAGGACCCGTAAACAATATTTTCTGCAAGAGATTTTTTGCCTCTTTCCATCACGAGGTTGATCAGTTTCGCAACGGTCAAATCCGTAAATTTTGGATCCGGTAAAATTTCTCTCTTTTTAGCTCTTCTTCTTCTCATAATCTCCTCAACTCTTTATGTCATTCCCGCGAAAGCGGGAATCCATTTAAAATTGGATCCCCGATTAAAACATTCGGGGATGACCTTTCAGGTCATTTAGCTTTGGCTTCTTTGGCGCCTGCGGCCCCGGCCTTGGCTTCTTTCGGGACTTTGGCTCCATATTTGGAGCGGGATTTTTTGCGGTCACTGACTCCGGTCGTGTCCAATTTTCCGCGAACGATATGATAACGAACGCCGGGAAGGTCCTTCACACGTCCGCCGCGCACCAGAACAATCGAATGCTCCTGAAGATTATGTCCCACGCCCGGAATATACGCCGTGACTTCCTGTCCGTTGGAAAGCCTCACACGCGCAATTTTACGAAGCGCCGAGTTGGGCTTTTTCGGGGTTTGCGTTCGCACGATCAGGCAAACTCCCCTGCGGAAAGGCGCGCTCTGCAAAGCGGGGGATTTGGTCTTGCGGGAGAATTTCTTTCTTCCGAAACGGATGAGCTGATTAATCGTAGGGGCCATTATACTTTCTCCACATTGGATTTGGCTTCAGTTTCCACCTTGGCTTGTGTCGGGTCAGGCAGAAGGTCCGAGATTTCTCTCACAAGCTCAATGTCCTGATGGACTTTGAAGCCGGTGCCTGCGGGAATCAAATGCCCCATAATCACGTTTTCTTTTAAGCCGCGCAGATCATCACGCTTGCCCGCCGAAGCCGCTTCGGTCAAAACCCGGGTCGTTTCCTGGAAACTCGCGGCCGAAATAAAACTCTCCGTGCTAAGAGACGCTTTCGTGATTCCCAGTAAAATCGGCGTTGCTTTGGCCGGCTGTTTGTCTTTTT
The DNA here is from genome assembly GCA_964349955.1 of uncultured bacterium. Classification (GTDB taxonomy): domain Bacteria; phylum Omnitrophota; class Omnitrophia; order Omnitrophales; family Aquincolibacteriaceae; genus CAYGIT01. The sequence goes on along the minus strand of CAYGIT010000153.1, from coordinate 2,383 downwards.
TGAGAGCTTTTTCGTTTTCTTCGGCAAATTTAATTTTGTCGATATGAGACCCCACAAGAAAATCCGTGTCTCCGGGCTCATCAATGCGAACTTTGCGCAGCATTTGGCGGACAATCACTTCGACGTGCTTGTCATTCACACGCACACCCTGCAGACGGTAAACTTCCTGAACTTCGTTCACGAGATATTCCTGCAGGCTTCTTTCTCCGGAAACCCTCAGGATGTCCTGAGGCACCACAGGTCCGTCCACGAGCTGCTGGCCGGCCGTAACTTTGTCACCTTTGTAGACGTTCAAATGCTTGCCGTGGGGGATCAAATAATCCTTGCTCATGCCGCTCGAGCTCTTCACGATGATTTTGCGCTGCCCCTTCACGACTTCTCCGATTTCCACGATTCCGTCGATTTCGGAAATAATAGCCGGATTCTTGGGTTTGCGCGCTTCGAAAAGCTCCGCCACGCGCGGCAGACCGCCTGTAATGTCGCGGGTTTTAGCAATTTTACGCGGGGTTTTAGCAAGAAGCGATCCACTCGTAATTTCCTGCCCGTCCTTCACCACAATGTGGGCTCCGGTCGGAATCGGATAAAACGCAATGATTTCGTCGGTTTTGCTGGTAATTAGAAGTTGAGGGTGCAAATCTTCCTTGTGTTCAATAATGACGCGTTCAATTAATCCGGTCGTGGAATCCATTTCTTCATTCATGGTCACGCCGGGTCTCACGTCTTCGTACCGGACTTTCCCTGAAACTTCCGTCAAAATAGGAACCGTGTAAGGATCCCATTTCACAAAAATTTCGTCTTTGATAACCTTTTGATTTTCTTTGTATCCGATAATCGCGCCGGTAGGAATGGTATAACGTTCCAGTTCACGGCCCGTATCATCATGAATACTCAACTGCCCATTACGATTCAGCACAACAATTTCACCGGTCTTCGTCAAAACGGTCTTCAAACTGTGATATTGCAGGGCTCCATTATTCCGGGCCCTGAAATACGATTGCTCGACAATACGCGAAGCCGTTCCCCCGATATGGAAGGTACGCATGGTCAACTGCGTTCCCGGTTCACCGATTGACTGCGCCGCGATAATCCCGCAAGCGGTCCCCAATTCGGCAATCCGGCCCGTTGCCAGGTCGCGGCCGTAACATTTGGCGCAAATCCCCTGTTTGGATTCGCAGGTCAAAACCGAGCGGATCCGGATTTTTTCGATTCCGACTTCTTCCAGGCGGTCGGCAATCGGTTCATCGATCACATCGCCGCTTTTGACAATCAAGTTGTCGGTCACCACGTCCACGATATTGTCCAGAGCGACGCGGCCGAGAATGCGGTCTTTCAGGGAAACAATCACGTCTTCGCCTTCATAAACAGGTTCAATGAAAATTCCGTTCAAAGTGCCGCAATCAATTTCATTGATGATTACGTCCTGGGCCACGTCCACGAGACGGCGTGTCAAATACCCGGAATCGGCCGTTTTAAGGGCGGTATCGGCAAGACCCTTGCGGGCGCCGTGAGTCGAAATGAAGTATTCAAGCACCGTCAGGCCCTCGCGGAAATTCGCGGTAATGGGGCTTTCGATAATTTCACCGGAAGGCTTGGCCATCAGACCGCGCATCCCTGCCAACTGGCGGATTTGCTGCTTGGAACCGCGCGCGCCCGAATCCGCCATCATAAATACCGCATTGAAAGAATGCAGATTTTCGAACATGGCATCGGAAACCCGGTCGGTAATGTGGGTCCAGATATCGATGATTTTGTTGTAACGTTCGCCGTCGGTAATCAAACCGTTTTTGTACTGATTTTCGATGGCCTTCACGCTGTCGCGCGCTTCTTCGAGAAGCTCGCTCTTCTTTTTAGGAATTTGAATGTCGTCAATGCCGATGGAAATGCCGGCTTTCGTGGCTTCTTCGAAACCGAGCGCCTTCAAACGGTCGAGCAAGGCAACGACTTCGCCGTGGCCGAATTGGCGGTAACAATCCGCGATGATCTTGGAAAGCTTCTTTTTATCCACCACTTCATTTACATAACGAAAATCTTTGGGCAGAACCTGATTCAGAAGAATACGGCCCATGGTCGTTTCCACAATCTCTCCGCCGGCAAGGCGCACTTTGCATTTGGCATGCTTGTGCACTTCGCGATCCTGATACGCCATGATGGCTTCATGCACATCGTCAAAAATCGTGCCTTCGCCTTTGACGCCTTCACGCATTTTGGTCAGGTAATAAATTCCAAGCACAATGTCCTGCGAAGGCGTGGAAATCGGGGCGCCGCTCGCGGGTGAGAAAATATTGTTGGAAGAGAGCATGATCACGCGCGCTTCCATTTGCGCTTCTGTTGAAAGAGGAATATGGACCGCCATCTGGTCTCCGTCAAAGTCAGCGTTAAAGAC
>CAYGIT010000152.1:0-6174 GCA_964349955.1 uncultured bacterium | reverse complement strand
GGGCAGTGTCTCAGTCCCAGTGTGGCTGACCATCCTCTCAGACCAGCTACCCGTCTTAGCCTTGGTGAGCCATTACCTCACCAACTAGCTGATAGGCCGCGGGCCCATCCAAGAGTGACAGGCCTCCGAAGAGGTCCCCATCTTTCCTCATCTATTCGAAAATAGATAAACGTATCCGGTATTAGCCCGTCTTTCGACAGGTTATCCCGAACTCTAGGGCAGGTATCCCACGTGTTACTCACCCTTTCGCCACTGATATTCGAAAAAGCTAAATATCCGTTCGACTTGCATGCCTAATCCACGCCGCCAGCGTTCGTTCTGAGCCAGGATCAAACTCTCCGTAGAGAAATATTGATCCTAAGATCGCTCGCTCGGCTCCGCACATCATGACAAAGAACAAAAATAACAATAAAGAAAACAATGCCCTCATTGAGGGCCGCTCAATCTAATTGAATGAGTTCGAAATGTCAAGAAAGAATTTAAAATATTTGAAGCTTAATCTGAAGACGCCGTCATCCTATCGATTTCGGAATAGCTTGTCAAGGCTTTCGTGCGGTTTTTTGTGCTTTTTTATTCAACGGTTACGGATTTTGCCAGATTCCGGGGCTGCCCCGCTTCGCGGGACTACTCTAAAACCGTTTTCATGCTGCAGCGGTCTTGCTTCGTTCTATTCTACCGTCACGGATTTAGCGAGATTTCTCGGTTGGTCCACATCGCGATCGTTTAAAACCGCGACATGGTAGGCAAAAAGTTGAAGGGGAACGGCGGTTAAGATGGGGGAAAACATTTCTGCGGTATCCGGAACGAAAAAAACCTGCCTGGAGAGCCTGGCCACATGCTTATCTCCCTTTGTGGCAAGGGTGATGATGATTCCCTCCCGGGCTTTGATCTCCTCAATATTGCTTAGCATCTTTTCATACGTCTTGGAACTCCGGGGGCAAAGACAAATCACAGGCTGATGCTTGTCCACCAGGGCAATGGGGCCGTGTTTCATTTCTCCGGCCGGATAGCCATGGGCATGCGCGTAGGTGATTTCCTTTAATTTGAGGGCGCCTTCAAGCGCGTTCGGGAAATTGTAGCCGCGACCAAGGTAGAGAAAGTTTTTTTTGCGATACAAGTCTTGAGCGCACCGGGTCACGGCCGCTTCCTGATGAAGCGTTTCCTTTAATTGGGCCGGCAGCCGAAGCATTTCCTTCAAACGGCTTTTAACTTTAGGGAGCGGAAAATGTTTTTTACGCTGAGGATGAATCCCGGCCAGATATAAGGAAAAAAGAGAGATCACGGTCAACTGGGCCAAATAAGCTTTTGTGGAAGCCACTCCGATTTCAGGCCCAGCATGGGTATAGATCACGCAATCCGCTTCGCGCGCGATGGTGCTTCCCACCACATTAACAATCGCAAGCGTCAACGCTCCTTTTGCTTTTGCTTCGCGCAAAGCTGCCAGCGTATCTGCGGTTTCCCCGGACTGGGTGATCAAAATCACGAGATCTTTTTCATCCACAAAAGGGTCTTCGTAACGGAACTCGCTTGAAACCGTGGCCTCCACGGGTAAATCCAGACATTCTCCCATCATGTAGTTGCCCACGAGGCCGGCATGATAGGCCGTGCCGCAGCTCACAAAATGAATTTTTTCAACCTGTTTCAACCGCTTCGTGAATTTTCCGTTGATGGTGTCAAAGAGAATACGCCCATTTTTCACATGAGAGGACAGAATGCTTTTGACCACGGCAGGCTGCTCGTTGATTTCCTTGAGCATGAAATGCGGGTATCCACCTTTTTGGGCTTTCGAAATATCCCATCGGACGGTCACCGGAGCCCTTTTGATGATTTTTCCGTCGGAAGAAAATATCCGGACCTCCCGGGGAGTGATTTCCGCATATTCCTCGTCTTCCAGATAAATGACCCGGCGGGTATAGGCAAGGAGGGCCGTCACGTCACTGGCAACAAAGTTCTCTCCCTTCCCTAAACCGATGACGAGCGGATTGGAGCGCTTAAATGCCACCATTTTTTCAGGCTCATCCTGGGCAATAGCGACAAAGGCAAAATATCCCTGCAATTCCTTGACCGCCTTGCGCGCAGCCTCGAGAAGATTTCCTTTTCCATAATAGTGGCCGATCAGATTGGCCGCAACTTCGGTATCGGTTTGGGAAACAAAGCGTATTCCCTTGCGAATGAGTTTTTCTTTAAGGAGGGCATAGTTTTCAATGATACCGTTGTGAACAATCGCGACACGGCGGGTGGAACTCATGTGAGGATGGGCATTGATTCGCGAAGGTTCGCCATGGGTGGCCCAACGCGTGTGGCCGATCCCTGTTTCCGCGGAAAAAGGATGGCGTTTGAGCTCTTCTTTTAAACGCGCCAGTTTGCCCTTTTCCTTGACGATGAAAAGATGTTTTCCGCCGTGGTTGAGGCAGGCGATGCCCGCGGAATCATAGCCGCGGTATTCCAGCCTTCCCAGCCCCTCCAAAAGCACAGGCACTGCGTTTCGATGTCCCGTGTACCCGACAATGCCGCACATCTAAATTCCTCCCTTTGTTTGGTGGGGATTATACCTTCTACAAAGTATTTTTGACAGTCCAATTCAAATCGACTATTATGCTTTTCATGCTTCCTTTCCAATCCCTGTTTCAAAATGCCTTTTCCAAAAATAGACGCCGCCATTTCTTCATCAACAAACCCCTTCAAATCCGTTACATGATTCACATCACGGCCATTCTTGTGGTGGTAACGTCTGCGGTGATTGTGAGCCTTTATTTTGGAATCTGGGGCGGGGTGCTGGATGCCTTCTCCGACACGCAAATCCGGGAAGACCTTTTGATCGCAACCCGGTTGACGCAATACGAAAGCGCCCGCCTTCCCCAAGAAACAGCCACGGCTCCTTCCGCCCTGACGTTTTTCAAACAGGCCGAAAAATTGAGCCTCCGGCAGCGTGAAATCTTCAAATCCATCCTGGACCAAACCAATAAAAAACTTTTGACCTCTTTCGCGATCCTGCTCGTATTCATTGCCTGGGGATCCATTTTTCTTTCGCATAAAATCGCGGGGCCGCTTTACCGGTTTGATACCACCCTCAAAGAAGTAAAAGAGGGAAATCTCGGGATACGCATCCACCTTCGAAAATTCGACGAAGCCCAATTTCTCTCGGACCGGTTCAATGAAACCATTGAAAACCTGGATTTTACCTTCGCACGGCTCAAAAACATCATCCGTGAAAACGAGGCCAACCCTGAACGCATGACAAGCCGGTTGCGGGAGGAACTTTCCAAGATCAAAACCAGTGCGGAAGCATAATTTTTTTCGCGATTTCGGTTTATCCCTCGTTTTAATCTTCTTTCAAATTTTGCCGCCCGTTTGGCCGGCACCCCTTTCAAACGATGACGTGCAACTCCTCACCACCATTCAAAAGGACACGCTTCAATACTTCGTCAAACGCTCGGATAAAAATACCGGCCTGACCCGCGACTCCTCTCAAAGCGGATCGCCGGCTTCCATTGCAGCCACCGGTTTTTCTCTTGCCGCCATTGCCATCGGGCAATCCCATGGATGGATCCCCGAGGATTGGTCGCGTGACTATTTAAAAAAAACTCTCAAAACCCTCCTCCACCGCGCACAGCATCATCGCGGATTTTTTTATCATTTCCTGGATGCCCGGAGCGGAAAACGCATCTGGATGTCCGAAGCCTCTTCCATTGATACTGCGCTTTTAGTGGCAGGCGCGCTTGTCGCGGCTCAATACTTTCCGGGAACCGAAATCGAAAAAATGGCATGGGCCATTTACCGGCGCGTGGATTGGCCCTGGATGATGAATGGCCGGCTTCTCATTTGCATGGGGTGGACCCCCGAAACAGGATTCCTTCCTTATTATTGGGATATGTACAATGAACATTTGATCCTGCAAGCCCTGGCGCTGGGTTCCCCCACTCATCCGGTGACGCAGGAAGCCTGGAAGGAGTGGGCCCGCCACGAAGATGTTTACAACGGCAAAAATATCGTTTATTCCTATTCCGGCAGTCTTTTTACGTATCAATTCCCCCAGGCCTTTATTGATTTTCGCGGCCTCAACGACAAGGGAATTAACTATTTCGAAAATTCCAGGAAAGCTTCCCTCGCCAACCGGGAATACTCTCTTTCCTTCCGCTCCCAGCACAAAAGTTATTCTGAAAATTCCTGGGGCCTTTCGGCCTCTCTGGGTCCGGGCGGATACAAAGCTTACGGAGGAAAGCCGGGAACAGGTCTGCAGGATGGAACTCTTGCTCCGTATGCGGTGATCTCGTCGATTATTTTTACACCCGAAGAATCCTTGGCAGCCATTCGTTTTTTTTATCAAAACTATGCGAAAAATCTCTACGGGTATTTCGGATTTAAAGATGCCTTTAATCTGGATAAAAAATGGTGGGCTGAGGAATATTTGGGGATCGATCAGGGAATCAGCGTGCTGATGCTGGAAAATTTTCTGAATGACGGAGCTGTGTGGAAAAAATTCATGGCCCTGGAGCCGGTCAAACGCTGGATTGAATTGTGCGGGTTAAAGCAGGAGCCGGCGGCTATTCCGGTTTCATGAAACGGATGGCAAGGCGGGCGGCTGTTTCTTCCATCACTTCCGGCGTCAAATAAGTCCCTTTTTGAATGTCGGCCTTGATTTCCTGCAGCCTGCCCATGTTGGGTTCAAGCTCAAAAGGAATTAATTCCGCAAATTTATGCACTTCCCGCCATAGTTTTTCCTCTTCGGAATTTTGTATGGCCGGTTTTTCAATCCGGATTTTACGCCTGTTGGGCACTACGCACCCTGCTTCCATTAAATAAACCTTTCCGCTTTCCCCTCGACAAAGAAAACTCGACAAGGAGAAAGGGTATTTTGCTTTTTATATTTATCGGCGCAGGGGATTAAAACTTAATGAAAAAGGGGGAAAGAAGCATGCCTTGGGGGCCCCGCCCTGAAGAGGGAGCGCTTGATTAGACTGAAAAAATCTGCCTTTTCGTCTTATGTTTTTAGGCTTCGAGTGTAATCTCCCCGCCTTTGCGCATCAAATGTGAGCGCAAGCGTGTAATCACCTTGGTGTGAATTTGACAAACCCGCGATTCCGAAACATCGAGGATCTCACCGATTTCGCGGAGTGTTAAATTCTCGTAATAATAAAGAACGATCACGAGCTTTTCTTTTTCCGGCAATTCATTGATGGAGCCAGCCAGCAGTTCCTTGACCTCATTTTGGTGAACGTACTGGAATTGATTCATCACCAGAGAGTCTTCGATGGTCTGCAGGCGTGAAATCGGCTTATTGCCTTCGTCATTCTGCCAAACCTCGTCCAGCGACAAAAAGGTCGTGGAGTTGAGCTCGCTGTAAATCGAGTTCAGGTCATCAGTCGAAATGTGCAGTGATTTGGCCAGCTCCGTATCGGTGGCGATACGGCCGTATTTTTCTTCGAGCTCTTTGCATTTTTTATCGATTTCACGGGCCTTTTTGCGGAGAAGTCTCGGCGCCCAGTCGAGCTTGCGAAGCTCATCCATGATCGAGCCGCGGATTCTCGAGACAGCATAAGTCTCGAATTTATTTCCCTGCGACACATCGTATTTGGTGATGGCATCGAAAAGCCCCAGAATCCCGTAGCTGACCAGATCGTTGAACTCCACATTCGGCGGAAGGCCGATGGCCACCCGGCCGGCCACATACTTCACGAGATACAAATATTTCTTCACAATCTCTTCGCGGAGATCCTGAGTCTTGGCGCGTTTGTACTTCTTCCACATGCGGACTTCATCTTCGTGCATACGGCCTCCTTTCGATGTTATGAACATTCATGCTTGAGGATTCCTCTCTTCGAGGATTTTTTTAATTTGAAAAAGAGTGTAATGTTTTATCTGCAGGGTTTTGATTTGTTCCAGCCGGTCGAAAACGGTTTCGTCATAAAGCCGGTGCCCGGAACGGGTGCGGCGCGCCTCCTGAATCAATCCCGCAAGGGTATAGTTATGAATTGTCTGCCTTGAAAGGCCGGTTTCCTGCATCACTTCGCCGATTTTAAAAAGTTTTTCTCTTTTCAATCTCAGAGTTCCTCGAGTTTTGTTCGAGTTGGCTGCGCATTTCCAGAGCTTCTTCATTTTCCGGATCCAGAAGAAGGATTTTGTTCAAGGCAAGGTTCGCGGCCCCCACCCGGCCCGTTCGGAGTCCCTTGCGGG
>CAYGIT010000151.1:0-6290 GCA_964349955.1 uncultured bacterium | reverse complement strand
GACCAGGATATCGATGGAAATTTTTTGATTCTGGATTTCACGAAAAATCCGGTCAGGGCTGCCGGGCCCGGAGAGGTCTTGAACGATAACCTGCACCAAAATTCCATGCCGGCTCTTCAGATCATCGGCAAGGCTCCGTAATTTTTCGGCGCTCCTTGCCGTCAAAACAAGATTGTGGCCGTGCCGGGCAAAAACATGGGCAAGCTCCCATCCTATCCCGGCGGAGGCGCCGGTGATGAGTACAAACGTTTTTTCTTTATTCATACCGGTTTCCCGTGACTTCCATTTCAAGGTCTTCGGCTTTGTCGGGTATTCCCACCTGGGAGAGAAGCTGATGAAGGGGATGCAGGCCGCGCGATTTGAACATATCCGGAACTTCTTTAAGAATGTCCTCGACGGTTTTATTTTGCCACTTCACGCGCACGCGGTCGCCCTCGAAAATTTCCCGGCCCCGCTTGTCTTTCAGGCCCGCGCTTTGCATGAATTCACAGTCCTCATAGCTGGCATGTTTGACCGGCGTTCCCTTCCCCTGATTGGCCCCGCCGTCCGGATCACACAAAAGCACATGCGTTACTTTCTGATACCCGCGGTAATACATTTTTTGTTCTTTGCGATGCCAGACGCGGAATTCAATTTCCATAGGTCCCGAGCGCAAGTTCCAGTTTTTCGATCAGTTCCTTGGCAAGCGGCTCGGTGCGCGAGCCGAAACGGGCCAGGACTTTTCCCTCGGGACTCACGAGAAATTTATTGAAGTTCCAGCTGATGTCGCCCTTGAATCCGGACTCCTGGGTCAAATATTGATAAAGGGGGTGAATGTCTTTTCCTTTCACGCTGATTTTGGAAAACATCGGAAAAGTGACCTTGTATTTCAAATCGCAGAATTTTTTGATTTCTTCATTGGTTCCCGGCTCCTGGCCCATAAAATTATTGGCCGGAAACCCGAGAATTTCAAAACCCTTGTTTTGATAGGTGGTATAAAGCTTTTCGAGATCGGTGTACTGCGGCGTAAATCCGCAGCGCGAGGCGGTATTCACGATCAGGAGCGTTTTGCCTTTATACTCCGAAAGCGAAACAGACTTCCCGTCAATAGTTTGAACTCTGAAATCATACAGTTTCGCTTCTTCCGCAAAGGCATCATTCATAGAAAGCATGACCAGCATTATAATGAACAAAGTTTTGATCATGGTTTTTCCTTTTACGTCCTTTCATGGGGAGTCCTTGATGGCCCTTTGCAAAACCTGCGCCAGGTGCAATGCGGGGCGGCCGGTGGTTTGCCGGATCTGTTCACGGCAGCTAAAACCGTCGGCGAGAATCAAAGTGTCGGAAGCCGCTTCGCGCACGCGCGGCAACAAAACCCTTTCTCCGATCTTGAGAGAAAGATCATAATGATCCTTTTCAAACCCGAAAGCGCCGGCCATGCCGCAACAGCCCGCATCCAGAATATCAAAATCCGGGCCCAAGAATTCTAAAACTTTCTTTTCATTTTCCATGCCTATCAGCGCTTTTTGATGGCAATGCCCCTGCACGATCGCTTTACCGGAAAGATGAAAATTCTTCATGGATTCCGGATAACGGGCTAAAAACTCACTCAAAAGAAACGATTGCCGGGTCAAAGCTCCGGCCAATCCATCGCCGCCAAAAAGATTTTTCAATTCATCGCGAAAAACAGCCACACAACTGGGCTCCAGACCGATAATCGGAATCCCCTTTTTCAATACGCTTTTCAGCGAAATCATGGTTTGTTTCAGAAAAACGCGGGCCTCGTCAAGCATTCCGTAATCATAAAGCGGGCGGCCGCAGCACAAGGGCTTTTGAGGCAGCAGAATACGGTAACCGAGATGTTCCAGCACTTCGGTGGCCGCGATCAAGACTTCCGGATAAAAATAATTATTGAAAGTGTCGGGCCATAAAAGAATTTTCGGGCCTTTCGGGTTCTTGAGTTTTCTTCTGCGGAACCAGGAAACAAACCTTTGTCCGGCCAGCGGCGGAAGCCGGCGATCAGGAGCAATGCCCAGTATTTTTTTAACGGCAGCGCCCAGAGTGTGGTTTTGGGTCACAAAATTCGCAAGCGGAGGCAGGAGGCTGCCGAGCCTTGCCCACCGGCTGATATACCCGAAAGCATACGCAGAAAGCGGCCTCGCCTTTTTCTCGTAATAATGCGATAAAAATTCGGCCTTGTACGTAGCCATGTCCACGCCCACCGGGCATTCCGTTTTGCAGGCCTTGCAGGCCAGGCATAAATCCAGCGAATGCTTCACGCCCTCATCCTGAAAGCCTCCCCGGACCACCTCTCCGCGCATCATTTCATGCAGCAAATGCGCGCGGCCGCGCGTGGAATGCTCTTCCTCGCCGGTGGCCATGTAACTCGGGCACATGGTACCCTCTTCTTTTTGAAGGCATTTGCCGATGCCGATGCAACGCTCGGTCGCCCTTGTAAAATTCCCGCTGTCCCGCCCAAATTGAAAATGAAGTTTCGGCGTATCGATGACGGGATAATTTTTGAGCCGGAGATTTTTCGTGGCGCCGTAAGAATCCACGATTTTTCCGGGATTCATTTTTCCCTGCGGGTCCCAGATCGATTTAAACTCGCGAAACGCTTCCACCAGTTCCTGGCCGTACATTTTCGGGAGAAATTCCCCCCAGGTCTGGCCGTCGCCATGCTCGCCGGAAAAAGAACCGCCATAACGGATCACGAGATCGGTCGCTTCCTCCAAAAATTCACGGTAACGGCGAATCCCGGGGTCGGTTTTTAAATCAAAGCTGATACGGCTGTGAATGCAGCCGTCGCCGAAATGGCCATAAGTGACGGCATAATAACCGAATTTCTGGTACAGCTTGGCGAGGTCCCGTAAATAAGCGCCCAGCTTTTCCGGCGGAACAGAGGAATCTTCAAAGCCGGAAAAAGTATCGGGAACTCCGGGAACAAAAACCGTTGCGCCGAAAGAAGATTCCCGCACACTCCAGATTTTTTTTTGCTGCGCCGGATCTTTAAAGAGCGCCATGCCCGGGCAATATTCTTGTGCTTGAAAGGCTTTCATGAGTTTTGCGGCAGCAGCTTCCGCTTCCCCGCCACTTTCTCCGGCGAATTCTGCCAGCAGCCAGCCTTGTCCCGGCGGCAGCATTTCGATTTCAGAAGCGTGCAAGCCGGTCTTTTTCATATTCTGAATAAAATTTTCATCCAGCCCTTCGAGACCGGAAGGTTTGCAGGAAAGCACAAAAGGCACGGCATCCGCAGCCTCATAAATATCCCGGAAACCCAGGGCCAAAAGCACTCGGGCTTCGGGTTCATGAATGAGTTTTATTTGGGCTTCGAGAATCGTGACGCAGGTGCCTTCCGTTCCCACCAGCGCGCGGGCCACATGAAACCCTTTTTCCGGCAAAAGTTCATCGAGGTTATAACCCGATACGCGGCGCGGCAAAGAAGGGTAGTGCGCGCGGATCTGTTGCGCGTAACGGTCGCGCAATCCCTTTAACCTGGAATAAATTTCTCCGCGCCGTCCGCCTTCGCGGATAATTTTTTCAAGATTTTCTTCCGAAGTCCGGCCCACCCGCATCCGTAGCCCGTCATAGGTCAGAATTTCGAGTTCTTCGACATTCTCCGCCGTTTTTCCGGCCGTCATCGAATGAACGCCGCAAGCATTGTTTCCGATCATGCCGCCGAAGGTGCAACGGTTGTGTGTGGCGGGGTCCGGGCCGAAAGTCAGATTTTCCATGCGCGTGAAACGGCGGAGGTCGTCGAGAATCACGCCCGGTTGCACGCGCGCGAATTTTTCCGAAGGATTGATTTCGAGAATACCGGTAAGATTGCGGGAAAAATCGAAAATAACGGCGGCATTGCAGCATTGCCCGGCAAGACTCGTGCCGCTGCCGCGTGCAAGCACCGGCACTTCGAATTTGCGGCAAACCGCAATGGCATTGACCACATCTTCAATGTCCCTGGGAACGACTAGCCCGATGGGCGCCTGGCGATAATTGGAAGCATCGGTCGCATAAAGCGCGCGGCTCGCCTCGTCAAAACGCACCTCGCCTTTGACCACGCGGGAGAGTTCCGAAACAAGTTCCTTTGGATTCATGCGTCTAATATCCCTTTGCTTCGCCTTCGCCACGAGGATCGCTGCTGCCGGTGATGGATCCATCTTGATTAAAAGAAATGGCCTGCACATTGCCGATCGGAGTGCTTTCCACGATCCGGTGTCCCTTCGCGCCCAAATCAAGGCGCTGCCGGAGGTCCTTGAAAAGATCGGTTTCCATTTCCATGGGCCCGTCGCGATCGATCAGCCGGGGCATGCGCATTGCTTGTTCAAGCGGCATGTCAAAATCGATCATATTGACCACCACATTCAAAACCGCACCGATAATTTTGGAGCCTCCGGGAGAGCCTATAATAAGGAAGGGCTTCCCCTCTTTAAAAATAAAGGTGGGCGTCATGCTGCTGCGGGGACGCTTGCCGCCCTGAACCGCGTTCGCCCGGAGCCGGCCGTCTTTTTTCAGTTCCAGATCAAAATCCGTGAGCTCATTATTCAAAAAAAATCCGCGGCCCGGCACCATCATGCCCGACCCGAACATTTCCTCGATCGTGGTCGTGAAAGCCACCCTATTTCCTTGCGCATCCGCAATCGAAAGATGGGAGGTATGGGCATTGGCATTCAAAGGCTTGGAGGAGGGAGCCGGAACTTCCGGAATGGCGGTATCCATTTGAATGGCCCGGGCCGCTTTTTGTGCCGCTTTTTTGGAAAGAAATTTTTCGAGCGGAACCTGGATGAAATCCGGATCCGCCGCAAGCAAATTCCGGTCACGAAAAGCCAGTTTCTGCGCTTCGGCAAAAAGATGAAGGCGTTGCGTGGGGAAATACTCCTTTAACGGAAACTGTTCCAGAATGTGAAGGGTTTCGATCAGGGTGGTACCGCCTGAAGACGGCGGCCCCATGCTGAAAAGAGTATAGCCGCGGTAGCTGCCTGAAACCGGTTCGCGCTGAACCACCCGGTAAGCCGCGAGGTCCGCTTCTCTCATCTTTCCGGGATGATACGGCGCTTCCCGCACAGCTTTGACAATGTCGCGGCCGATTTCGCCCTGATAAAAAATATCCGGACCCTGCTTTTGAATCAAACGAAAAGTTTTCGCCAGATCGGGCTGCAAAAGAAGGGTACCTTCCGGAATCGGATTTCCCCGCCGGTCGAGAAAAACGCGGCGCGAAGCCTTGAAAAGTTTGAGACGGTCTTTTTCCTGGTCGATATAAAAAGCCACCCGCTCTGAGACAGGAAATCCGCCTTCCGCCAATCGGATCGCTGGCTCAAAAAGGCCCGCAAAAGAAAATTTCCGGGAAGCAAACCGCCCATGCACGGTATGGAGCAGCCGGAGCGTTCCGGGCACACCAACAGACAAGCCGCCCGTCACGCAATCCGGTTTAAACCTGGCCGGACAACGGTCCTGCCCCAGGAACATTTCCGGGAAAGCCCCAGCCGGTGCGGTTTCACGCCCGTCAAACGCGTAAATCTTTTTCGTGGCGGCCTCATAATAAAGAAAAAATCCCCCGCCCCCGATCCCTGAAGATTGAGGTTCCGTTACATTCAAAACCCACTGCGCTGCCACCGCCGCATCGACCGCATTCCCGCCCTGCCTGAGAATCTCCAGCGCCGCATCCGTCGCATAAGAATTCGCCGTGGCCACCATCGCCTTGCGCCCGGTGGCCGCAAAAGCCGGTAAAGACAAAAATGAAAACCACAAAAGGAAAAAAACAAAACAGCGGGAAGATTTCATGGGTTTGAAAGCCGTCAACATGAAGTTAATTATCGGCTGACAATCAAAACAAGTCAATCAGGACTACAGAAGCTTGGGTAGGTTTAATAGGCGGGAGTGAATCAAGCAGCTTTTTTGTTTTGATCTGGAATGAAAGTGATTCGAAGACTCATGGCTTTGAGAAGATTCAGGAGGTTTTCGAGGGTTGGGTTACCATTTTCGGAAAGCATTTTATACATGCTTTGCCTGTTCAAGCGGGTAAGTGAAGCAATCTCTCCGATTCCTCCATGCGCTTGGGCGACATTTCTCAACGCGACCAGGAATTCATCCAAAGAGCCGTCTTCGAGCGCGGCGCTGAGATATTCTGCGGCGATCCCGGTATCTTCCAGTTGTTTTTTTAAAAAATTATCGTAGTTTTTTCGCGTCATTTTTTTGGAACTTGCCATTAGCTTGTTCATAAATTTGAATTTGATGTTCTTGGACTTGCATAGAATTGTCGCATAAAAGCGACCAAAAATCAACTCTAGGAGTTCTTCGGGCGCCTGGAATTATAT
>CAYGIT010000150.1:0-6458 GCA_964349955.1 uncultured bacterium | reverse complement strand
TGATATCATTATGATATCATAGGAGGTGTTTATGAGTGCTCTTCTCGTTCGAGGATTATCTGTTCAAGACCGCCGAGAAATCCAAAAAATGGCTACAGCTCAGAATGTGTCGATGAACCAATGGCTTATGAATGTGATTCATGATGAACTTCAGAGAACGAAAAGCGGAAAAGAAAAGGAATTACGCCAAAAAAAAGCTTTTCAAAGGATTCGCGAATTGTATGAAATAATGCGCCGTAAACATGGCATGCAGGAAGAATCCTGGAAAATGATCAGGCGAATGAGAGACGAAAGGATGAAGAGATATGACCCAGATTATTCTTGACGCATCGGTTGCGGTGAAATGGCTTTCTCAGGAGCCGTTAACTGAAAAAGCTTTTGAGCTTTATAGTGAGTTCGACAAGGGTGCCATAAAAATGATTGTGCCTGAGCTTTTTTTTCTAGAATTGGGAAATTTTTGTGTGGGAAAATTTAAAAAAGATTCTTCATCATGGGATATTATGACTAAACAATTAGAGGAAATTGCAGAGCTCCCTTTTGAGAAAAGATCGGATTTTGAATTGCATGATGTTGCCGTGAGCAATGCGTGTATCTATGGAATATCCGCCTATGATGGAGTCTATTTATCGCTGGCAGAAATGTACAATGCCCCCCTCATCACTGTGGATGAAGCATTGCTTAAAGCATGCCAAGGGCGGTTTGATTTTATTGAGCATTTGAAGGATTTTAAAATTTAAGTTACAATCCCCAGCATTATGCCTAAGCCTCTTTCTTTTCAGGACTTAATACAAAAACTGAATGTCTTTTGGGGCTCGCGTGGCTGCCTGATCATGCAGCCTTATGACCTTGAAGTCGGGGCCGGCACTTTTTCCCCTCATACTTTTCTGCGCGCCCTGGGTCCGGAACCCTGGAATGCCGCTTATGTGGAGCCTTCCCGCCGCCCGACCGACGGACGTTACGGACAAAATCCGCACCGCACCCAGCACTACTATCAATATCAGGTGATTCTCAAGCCCGCGCCAGAAAATTCCCAGGAACTTTATCTCGACAGTTTGCGCGCGCTTGGCGTGGATCCGCTGGCCCACGATATCCGGTTTGTGGAAGATGACTGGGAATCGCCGACGCTCGGGGCTTGGGGGCTTGGCTGGGAAGTGTGGCTCGACAGCCAGGAAGTCACGCAATTTACTTATTTTCAGCAATGCGGCTCGATTGATCTTGAAATGATTTCCTGTGAAATCACTTACGGGCTCGAGCGGATTGCGATGTTTTTACAGGGCAAGGATTCCCTTTTTGACATTGAATGGACTAGGAGCGTGAAATACGGCGATGTTCATCTACAGGGCGAAAAGGAATTTTCGAAATTTAATTTTGAGGCTTCTGATCCCGAGCTTTTGCGCCGCCACTTCGAGGATTATGAAAAGCAGGCTAAGCGCCTGATCGAAGAGAATTTAGTACTGCCGGCCTATGATTGCTGCCTGAAAACTTCGCATTATTTCAATTTGCTGGACGCCCGGGGGGCCGTGAGTGTGAATGAGCGGCCCCGATATATAGGAAGAGTCCGGGCGCTTGCCCGTGCCTGTGCTCAAGGCTATTTAAAAAGCAGGGAAGAGCAGGGATTCCCGTTGAAGAAAGGTAAAAGGTAGGGGCGACCCTTGCGGTCGCCCTCAAGGGCAGGCGCAAGGCCTGCCCCTACGCCCAAGATTTAACATGCCCAATTTATTAATTGAGATCGGAATCGAAGAATTACCGGAAGCGGCTCTGAATATGGTTTATTCCGAGCTTGGGCGCCGGGCTGCGGAAATTTTTAAAAAGGAAAGGTTGTCTCCGGAAAAAGTACGCGTGGAGGCGACCCCGCGCCGTATTGCATTATTTGCCGAAGGCCTTCCGGTCCGGCAGCCGGATGCCGTGGAAGAATTCGCGGGACCCTCGGTTGAAAAAGCTTATGACGCGGCCGGAAATCCTGCGCCCGCGCTGCAAGGATTTCTCAAAAGCAAAGGGGTTTCTTTAAAAGAAGTGCAGGTCAAAGAGACCCCCAAGGGAAAATACATTATCGTCCAGAAAAAACTCACCGGAAAACCCGCGCAAGCGGTTTTGTCTTCGATTCTGGATGAAATCTTGAAAGGGCTTCCTTTCCCCAAAGTCATGCGCTGGGAAAAAGAAGGGTTTCGTTTTCCCCGTCCCATCCGCTGGGTCGTAGCGCTGTTGGATAAAAAAATCCTTCCCTGGAAATTTGCGGGCTTGAAAGCCGGCAATAAAAGCTATGGGCACCGTTTTCTTTCTCCCAAACCTTTTGCGGTTCTTTCTGCGGACTGGGCTTTTTATCAAA
Organism: uncultured bacterium; assembly: GCA_964349955.1. Lineage (GTDB taxonomy): Bacteria > Omnitrophota > Omnitrophia > Omnitrophales > Aquincolibacteriaceae > CAYGIT01. The sequence continues at coordinate 4,132 of CAYGIT010000150.1, read as the reverse complement.
AAACCCTGCAAAAGGCTCATGTTGTCTTGAACCTTGAAGAAAGAAAAAAACAGATTGCTCGCGGCCTTGAAACGAAATACAAGCAAGCCCATTTTGATGAAGAGCTGGTGCATACGGCTGCGAATCTCGTGGAAGAGCCTTATTTACTGGAAGGCTCCTTTTCGAAAGATTACCTGGCTTTGCCAGCCGAAGTTCTTGCCAGTTGCATGAAGAAAAACCAGAAGATTTTTGCCTGTTATGACCCGCGCGGCAAATTGATCAGCCGTTTTGTGGCGGTTTTGAACGGCAAGCGGAACCGGCTTTCCGGAATCAAAGCCGGATATGAAAATGTGCTTGATTCCCGGCTCAAAGACGCGCGTTACTTTTTCGAGGTCGATACACGCGAACCCCTGGAAAAAAAGCTTCCTCTGCTGGAGCAGGTGACTTACCTCGGAAAACTTGGGACCCTGCTGGATAAAGCCAAACGCCTTGAGGTGCTTGCCGAAAACTTCACGGACATGATCGGGCGGCGCGACGTGCGCGAAGATTTGAAACGCGCAGCACGGCTTTCTAAAATCGATTTAATGACGAAACTTGTTTATGAATTTCCCGACCTTCAAGGCATCGTGGGCGGGGAATACGCGCTGGTGTCGGGAGACAAAGAACCGGTCGCACAAGCGATCACGACGCAATATCTCCCGAAAAGTTTGTCGGAAAACTATCAAGGTCTATCTAAACAGATGGTGCCGCTTGGCGCCATGTTCGGCATTTTGGACCGGCTGGATTTATTGGCCGGTGCTTTTGGCACCGGGCTTGAACCGACCGGAAGCCAGGACCCTTTCGCTCTCCGGCGCGCCGGAGGAAGCCTTGTGAAAATTGTGCGTGCCTTCCGTTTTCATTTTTCGCTCTCGGAAATGATCCAATCCTGCGGATTGCTGTTTTCTCAAGTGTTGACGCTTCCATTAATGGAAGCCGAAAAGAAACTGAAGAAATTTTTCGAAGAACGCATCGCCTTTGAATTGCAAGTAAAGGCCGGGACACGGCCGCATGAAATCCTGATGGCTATTTTCCGGACCTCTTCGGATGATTTGGCGGATGTGTATGAAAGATTTGAAATCCTGACGGCCCTTTATGCGCGCGATCCTGATGTTTTTATCAAGGCCGCCAAGATTGTTGAGCGCACGGGCAACATTATCAAGGGGGTTAAGGTCTCCGGGGAATTCCAGGAGGAACTTTTGACCGAAGTTCCGGAAAAAAAGCTCCTTAAAATACTGAAGGATTATTCCCCTGAAATCCAGGAATTTTTGAAGAAAAAAGATTATGAAAAGGCCACCTCCCGGTTCGGGGAAATTTTCTATGGGCCCGTGCATGAATTTTTTGAGCAAGTTATGGTTAATATTGAAGATACGGCGATCCGCCAGGCCCGCCAGACTTTGGTGGCCCGGGTGAACCGGTTGTACACCGAGCGCCTGGCCGATCTTTCTCTGCTATCCAGACTCGATCAAGGATGATACAATACCCCGCTTTGGCGTCAAGAACAGTACCGGTTCTCATCCACGCTCGTAAGCTGCGTAATTCCGTTAAGAATATTTTTAACAAACTACGATTAGAAAAGTAAAGTTTCTGAGAACCGGTACCGAGAGTATGAAAAAGGAGAAAAAAATGAAGACTGCTGCAAAGAAAAAAACTTCCTCAACCGGTTCCTCTAAATCAAAACAAACCAAATTTGTTTATTTTTTCGGCAATGCAAAGGCCGAAGGCAATGCGGGCATGAAAAGCCTGCTTGGCGGCAAAGGCGCGAACCTTGCCGAAATGGTGAATCTCGGCATTCCCGTGCCTCCGGGATTTACAATCAGCACTGAAAGTTGCGACCTCTTCTATAAGAACGGCAAGAAATGGCCGGCCGGACTTGAAGATCAAATCAAGGCCAATCTTGCGAAGCTCGAAGCCGCGATGGGCGCCAAATTCGGCGACCGGGACAATGCACTTCTGGTCTCAGTACGTAGCGGCGCCGCGGCTTCCATGCCGGGGATGATGGACACCGTATTGAATCTCGGCCTCAATGCCGATGTGGTGCAAGGCTTGATCATCAAAACCGAAAATGAGCGTTTCGCATGGGACGCTTACCGCCGGTTCATCACCATGTTTGGAAATGTGGTCATGGATGTGAAGCACGATGTGTTTGAACATATTCTCGAAAGCAAAAAGCATCAGCTTGGCGTGAAACTGGATACGGAGTTGAGCGCGACGGACCTCAAAGATCTCGTGAGCCAATTCAAGAAGGCGTATCAAAAGGAAACGGGCGAAGAATTTCCGAATGACCCGTATGATCAGCTCAAAAAAACCATCGATGCTGTGTTTAATTCCTGGAACAATCCGCGCGCCAATAAATACCGGCAATTGAATGATATTCGCGGGTTGCTCGGAACGGCCGTCAACGTCCAATCCATGGTGTTTGGCAATATGGGCGAAACTTCCGGCACCGGCGTTTGTTTTACGCGCAATCCCTCGACCGGCGAAAATAAATTTTACGGGGAATTTCTTGTTAATGCGCAGGGCGAAGACGTGGTGGCCGGCATCCGGACCCCGGAACCGCTCGATGATCTGGCCAAGAAATGGCCCGTGATGTACAAACAGCTTGTTGCGTTGCGTTCCAGGCTGGAAAAGCATTACCGGGACATGCAGGACATTGAATTTACAATTCAGGAAGGCAAACTTTACATTCTTCAGACCCGCAATGGCAAGCGCACGGCCGCAGCGGCTGTCCGTACCGCTGTTGAATTGGTGAAGGAAGGCATGATCAGCCAGACCGAAGCCCTGCTTCGTGTGGATCCAAAGCAATTGGACCAGCTTCTTCATCCTATGTTTGATCCTAAAGAGAAAAAAGAAATTCTCGCCAAAGGGCTTCCGGCTTCTCCGGGAGCTGCCACCGGCAAAGTTGTTTTTAATGCCGATGATGCGGAGGCTTGGGCCGCCAAAGGCGAACCGGTCATTCTTGTCCGCATTGAAACCTCCCCCGAAGATATCGGCGGGATGAATGCCGCGAAAGGCATTCTCACCGCTCGCGGCGGCATGACTTCGCATGCGGCCGTAGTTGCGCGCGGAATGGGGAAATGTTGCGTGGCCGGCGTCGGCGAAATCCATATTGATTACAAGACCAAGCAGTTCACCGCAGGTTCCGTCACGATTAAGGAAGGGGATTTTATTTCCCTCGACGGAAGCTTGGGACAGGTTTACAAGGGCAAACTCAAGACGATTGATACCGAGCTTTCCGGTGATTTCGGAAAACTGATGGTTTGGGCGGACAAACTGCGCAGCATGAATGTCCGCACGAATGCCGATACCCCGCATGATGCTCAAGTGGCCCGGAAATTCGGCGCCGAGGGCATCGGGCTTTGCCGCACGGAGCATATGTTTTTCGAAGGCGACCGCATCATTGCCGTGCGTGAAATGATTCTTGCCGAAGATAAAGCCGGCCGCGAACGCGCGCTTGCCAAACTTCTTCCGATGCAGCGTACGGACTTCGAGGGGATTTTTAAAGCGATGAATGGCCTGCCCGTCACGGTCCGCCTTCTGGATCCGCCTCTTCATGAATTTCTTCCGCATGAAGAAGCCAATCAAAAAGCCATGGCCGAAGTTTTGAAAGTTTCTGTCGAAAAAGTGCGGCAAAAGGTCACGGCCCTGCATGAATTCAATCCGATGCTTGGTCACCGGGGCTGCCGTCTGGCAATCACATGGCCTGAAATCTATCAAATGCAGGTCCGCGCGATCGTGGAAGCGGCTTGCAATGTGAAGAAGCAAGGCGTGAAAGTGCTGCCGGAAATCATGATTCCGCTGGTGGGCATGAAAAAAGAGCTCGACCTCATCAAGCAGGAAATGATTGAAACGATCAACCAGGTATTCAAGGAAAAAGGAATGAAAGTTCCTTATCTGATGGGCACCATGATCGAAGTGCCGCGCGCGGCGTTGATTGCCGATCGTATTGCCGAAACCGCCGAGTTTTTCTCTTTTGGAACCAACGATTTGACCCAGATGACGCTCGGGTTTTCGCGTGACGATTCGGGTTCCTTTATGGGGGCGTATGTGGAACGGGGCATTTTCGAAGAAGACCCTTTCCAGAGCCTTGACCAGGAGGGTGTCGGATATTTGATTC
>CAYGIT010000149.1:1974-6532 GCA_964349955.1 uncultured bacterium | reverse complement strand
ATGACAAGATTCTGGGCGCCCGAGGAGGCCTTACTTTCCTTAGTCGCGGCTTTTCTGACCTTTTTGGGTTTAACGGCCGGCTTCGCCGGCTCTTCTTCCGGGGCTCCGCCACCGACAAAATGCACAATTTCCACCCGGTCGCCTTCCTTCAACTCTACCGTTTCAAGCTTTCCGCGCGGAATGACCCCTTCATTATGCTCCACCACTACCGAGTTCGGGTTGATGGCCAGTTGCTCAAGCAATCGCCGGAGGTTCGCAACCTCCCGGTCTATCACTTTGGGTTTTCCATTAATATGAAGCTTCACTTAGGGCTCCTTCGTCCTTAAATACCCGGGGCAAAGCGCCGGGAAATTTGGTCATTCTAGCTAAAAAGCGGCTTATTGTAAACGCTATGTTTATCGGACGTGAAGGCAAATTTCCTAACCGATTTTATTTATTCAGGTTAGAACTTAGGAAATCTCGTCCCAGGGGTCGTCTTTTGGGGAGGCGTGGGGAGAAGGTCCCTTTTTGTCGGACGGTGGGGTCATTTTGTAGAGGGTTTCAAGGTGCATGATTTGAGAATCCCGGATAGCTTCTTTTTCAATCCGTTTGATCAAACGTTTCAAAACACCGATTCGAATGCCTAATTTCTCGATGCAAAGCGTTGTTAACAAACGGGTTATCAAATTAAGATGAATCTCGATATCCTGGATTCTTTCGTCCTGCTTCTGAAGATCTTCTGTGAACTGGCTAAATCTTTTCTGAACAAAGGCCATGCTGGCATGAAAAGACAAGGCATTTTCGGGGGAAAAATCAGCCGTTTTTTTCTTTTTCCGGATTTTTTTGCCTTTTCGCATCTCAAGAACTCCTTGCCTTAAGATTAACACTGAGCGGAAGTTACCGCAAGCATCTCCTAAAAAAACAGGGGCGGGTTTTAAACCCGCCCCTACCAGCATTTCCTAATCCTATGCGAATCGATTGCTCAGGCTGTCACGACACGGGTTTTGGCCCAACCGTCTGCAATTCTCTCTCCCTTGGAAGCAAGGGCTACAATTTCCACAATATAGCCAACCACAAGCACAAAGGGAATGACCAGGAGAACATTGCGGATAAAGGCCTGAACCAAAGTCACTTTATCCCCCGAAAGGCTGATGAGCTTAAGGCCCACCATCGCCCGGCCCGGAGAATAAACCGAATCGCGAAAAATCAGCCAGATCACATTGATGACCACCAGGATGACGCTTCGTACCGCTTCGGGAACCTTGAGCAAAAGCAGCCCCAGAATCACCCCCAGGACAATGGGGATGATGATCATATCAATCACGCCTGCCGCAAAACGCTTTCCTTTGGGGGCCGAAGCCGCTCCCATAAAGGACCCACCACCAACCGTTTGATTCATAAAAACTCCTTTCGAATGAGTTCTTTTGTAGTATACATGGGCTTTTCTTAAAATACAAAAGCCAAAATTGCCAGCGGATGCGCTATCCGCCATATTATCGGCACCCCTACGGAGAAATTAAGCCCGGATTTAAACTGCTGAAAATACCCCGTTGGGTCTTTTATGGATTTTTTTTGCCAATTCAAGTTTTGTAAGAACGGGCAGCACGGCCGAAGAACCCCAGCCCAACCGGCCGGCGATTTGGTCGCCGGCCATGGCGCCCTCTTGTAAGAGGCTGATAAGGTCCCCTTCCCTTGAAGTCAATCCGGTTTCTTCTTTTCCGCCGGGCGCGGAGGTTTGAGAATTTTCCGCCAGAGAAACAAAAGGCCATAAAGCGCCGGCCAGGGATTCCACAATATCTTCCGGATTTTCCGCAAGGCTTGCGCCTTCTTTCAAAAGCTGATGCGATCCGCGGGAAGTCGGTTGGTCCACGGGGCCCGGAATGGCAAAAACTTCGCGGCCCTGATCCAGGGCTTCATGTGCCGTAATCAGCGAGCCGCTCCGCTCACGGGCTTCCACCACCAACACCCCCAGCGAAAGCCCTGAAATAATCCGGTTGCGCCTTGGAAAATGGTCGGCTTGCGGCTGGGTTCCGAGCGCATATTCGGTGATCAATGCTCCCCGCTCGATGATTTTCTCGCTGATTGCATGACGCCCTTGCGGATAATCTACGTCAAGACCACAGCCGAGGACCGCAAGGGTGCGGCCGTAAGGAATAAAAAGAGCTCCGTCATGCGCGGCTTGGTCAATGCCGCGCGCAAGGCCGGAAACAATAGTAATTCCCTTGCCGGCAAGGCCCGAGGAAAAACGCTTGGCTTGGGTAAGCCCGTAAAAACTGGGAAGCCTGGAACCTACGACCGCAACCGCCGCCTGATCGGTTTCCAGGATTGCGCCTTTGATATAAAGAAGAATCGGCGGATCCGGAATGTGTTTCAAAAAAGCCGGATAATCCGGATCATGCAAAGCCATCAGGCGGATTTCTTTTTTCGCGCAATTCTCGACTTCCTTTTCCGGAGAAAACCGGCGGAGGAGTTCTTCGAGGGCTTCCCGCTTTCCATGAAAATTTTCGAGGCCTATCCGTTCAACAATTTCAAGTGCCGGGACTTTTTCAAGCAGCAGGGACAAAACATGTTTTCCCCCGCCGATCGACAGGCGGTTTAAAAGCACCAGGCTTTCCAGTTCCGAAAAAGAGGTCATGCCTTACCCCCGGTAAAAAAACGTCCAAAGATAATGCGATTGCGCATACACCAGGCCCTGCGCAAGGCAGTAGCCGAGCATGATGCCCGTCATCAACCTGAATACTCCCTGTTTCATTTTATTTCTCTCCTTATTTCTTCGATGGCTCCCCGGATCAAGCCCGGAGAAATATTATCTTTCACAACCACTTTTCCGATTTTTACCGGAAGCACAAACCGGAGGCGCCCGTCTTTTTTCTTTTTGTCGCGCGCCATCGAAAAATAAATTTTTTCCGGGCCGAAAGAAAAATGTCGAAGCGGCTTCAAACCCGGCAAAGACTGAATGAGCGCGGCCTGCCGCTGTTCTTCTTCCTTGCGCCAAAGACCGAGCTTTGCCGCAAGACGGCCCGCACAAAGCATCCCGAGCCCCACCGCATTGCCATGGGACATTTGATACCCGGAAGCGGCTTCAAAGCCGTGGCCAAACGTATGCCCGTAATTCAAAATCATGCGCCGCCCGGTTTCGCGTTCATCTTCCGAAACCACATCCGCTTTGACTTTTGCGGATCGGCCGATGACTTCTTCGAGAAAACGCGTTTCATTCTTTCCAAACCGTTTGGCCTGCAGGCCGGAAAAAAAGATTGCCATTTTTCGTTCCAGAATTTTGAAAAGTGCTCCGTCCTGAATGACGCCGTACTTGATGATTTCCGAAAACTGATGGCTCACCTGCGAAAGCGGAAGCGTTTTCAAAACTCCGATATCCGAAATCACCAAAGAGGGCGAATAAAAAGCCCCCACAATATTTTTGGCGGTGGGAAGGTTGATTGCGGTCTTGCCGCCGATGGCGCTATCCACCTGCGCCAGCAAAGTCGTCGGGACCTGAATGACCGGAATGCCGCGCATATAAGCCGACGCGGCAAACCCGCTCACGTCTCCCACCACGCCGCCGCCAAGAGCCACCACTGCACTCGTCCGTTCAAGGGGAATTTCCGCCATCCGTTTCCATAATTGAAAAAGCGTGTCTGTCGATTTATCGTTTTCATTGCCATGCGGCAAAAGAAAAATGGAAGTTTTGAAACCGGCCTTTTGAAGGGATCTTTCAACTTTCGAAAGGAAAAGACCCGCCACTTTTTTGTTGGAAACAATGAATACTTTGGCCCCGGGCCGAAGCACGGGCTTGGCGAGCCTGCCGATCGAGCCGAGCAAATCATGGCCGATCAAAATAAAATATTTCCCGCCTGCGTGAGTGACCTTTTCCTTTTTCATAGGGCTCATGATTTTTTCCTGATTTCCTCTAAAATTTTCCGGGCCACGGTTTCGGCGCTCTGCCCGTCGGTATTGACCCTGAAATCACAACTTTGTTCGTAAGCCGGGCGGCGGGCCATAAAAATCGCCTTCAAATTCGATTGAGGGTCCTGTCCTTTTAAAAGCGGCCGGTCTTTTTTATTTTTCACGCGGCTCCAGATCATCTCCAGCGAAGTTTCGAGAAAAACGACTTTTCCCGTCGTTTTCATCTGTTCGACATTTTCGGGCCGCAGCACAGTCCCGCCGCCGGTCGCCACGACACGCGGCCCCGCGCTGCAGGCCTCCTTTAAAAGGGCGGCTTCGGTGTCACGGAAAAAAGCTTCGCCTTCCTTTTCGAAAATTTCCGTAATCAAACGGCGATGCTTTTCTTCGATCCATTGGTCCAGGTCCACAAAGGCATAGCCCAATAGCAAGGCCAGCTTTTTCCCGGTCACGCTTTTTCCAGAACCCATCATGCCGACAAGATAAAGATTGTTCATTTTCCTTCGGAATTACGTTTCGCCCCTGTCATCCTCGGCTTGCCCGCCGGTTTTCTTGGATTCTTCGCCATGAAATTTTTCGAGCTGCTCCCGGTAGCCGCCGTAATTGCGCCGGATCTCCGTCATGGAGTCTCCGCCGAATTTTTCGAGAAAAGCATCCGCAAGAACAAAGGCAACAAGGC
>CAYGIT010000149.1:0-1964 GCA_964349955.1 uncultured bacterium | reverse complement strand
AGGCTCTCCCCGATCACGCTTCCGGCGGGAACGGCACAGACATCGGAACGCTCAAAGTCCGCCTTTTCGGGCTGTTTCGTTTTCATATTGACCGAGGCCAGCGGCCGGGCAAGCGTGGAAATCGGTTTCATCGTGACGCGCACGGCAATGTCCGCGCCGTTGGACATTCCGCCTTCGATGCCGCCCGCGCGGTTGGTCTCGTGATAATAACCGCGCTTTTTATCAAAAAAGATTTCATCATGCGCTTCTGAACCTGAAATTCCCGCCAGCGCCGTGCCCTTGCCGATTTCCACGGCCTTGACGGATTGCTGGCTCATGAGCGCCGCGGCAAGCCGCGCATCCAGCTTTCTTTCATAATGGACATAGGAACCAAGACCGATCGGGACGCCCGTCGCCCGGATTTCATACATTCCGCCGAGGGAATCTTTATTGCCGCGGGCCGTATCCACGGCCGCGGTCATGGCTTTGTCCGCATCCCGCGAAACCGAATTCACCGGTGAATCTTTCGTTTTTTCACGGATCGTTTTGACCGTCAGGTTTTCCGTTTCGCGTTCGGACACTTTGGCCGCGCCGATTTGAAGAACATGCCCGGCGATTTCAATCCCGAATCCTTTCAGAAAAAGCTGGCACAAGGCGCCGGCGGCAACCCGCATGGCGGTTTCACGGGCGCTTGCCCGCTCCAGCACCGGACGGATCCCCTGATAGTATTTCAGCGACCCCGCAAGGTCGGCATGGCCGGGCCGGGGGCGAAAAAGCTCCGGCATTTCTTCGATCTTGAAGTCTTTATTAATAAGAAGGAACCCAACCGGAGCGCCGGTGGTGAGGCCTTTGACGACGCCTCCCAGGTATTCGACCTGATCCGTTTCTATTTTCTGACGGCCGCCCCGGCCATAGCCCTGCTGGCGGCGGACAAGCTGGGCATTGATAAAATCAAGGCCCGCGTCAAGGCCAGCCGGCATGCCCTCCAAAATAGCGGCTAAATATTTTCCGTGCGATTCCCCAGTCGTCGTGTATTGAAGCATCGAGATTCCTTTCTCTAAAAGTAAAACAAGGTTCTTCCGATCCAGTCACCGTAAACAAAAAGCAGGGCGCCCGCGAGTGCCAAAAACGGGCCGAACGGAATGGTTTCGGCCTTGCGCGCGAATTTCATGTAAAGCGCGAACGGAATGGCCATCAGTGGCGCAAAAAGAAAAACAAGCAAGGTCTTTTCAATGCCGAGAAAAGCCCCCAGCATGGCGATCAATTTAATGTCTCCCCCGCCCATGCTTTCTTTCTTGAAAACCCAATTCCCGAAAAAACCGATGCCCAGCAAAATTCCGCCGCCGGTTGCCAATCCCAAAAGGCTTTTCAATCCTCCCCAATACCACAAATTTTCCTTCTGAAGGGCAGGAAAAAATACCGAAAGCAAAATTCCTGCCGCCATGCCCGGAAAGGTCAGCTTGTCGGGAATCAATCCCGTCTCAAAATCCGTGGCCGACACCACCAGGAGAATAGAAAACAAGAGCACGCCGGCAATAAAAAAACCGGACAATCCGTAAAGTTTCCAAAGCCATAGCCAGAGTCCGCCGGAAAAAAGCTCCACGAGAAAGTAGCGGGGCGAAATCTTTGCCCGGCAATTCCGGCACCGGCACCGCAACCACAAAAAACTGACCAGCGGAATATTGTCCTGCCAGGCAATCCCCTGTTGGCAGGCGGGGCAATGCGACGCCGGCCTGACAATCGACTCTTCTTTCGGAATCCGGTGAATGCAAACATTCAGGAAGCTCCCGAAAACCGCACCGAGAAAAAACAGAAAACTATCGATCATACCTTTCCTTGAGCGCGCTTTCCAGCCCCTGCTTCATTTTTTCCACCGGCGCTATTTTTCCGGTCCAGGATTCAAAAGCTTTGGCTCCCTGAAAAAGCAGCATTCCGAGCCCGCCGAGAGTCCGGTGCCCTTTTTTAGCCGCAGCTTTCAAAAAAGG
>CAYGIT010000148.1:0-6562 GCA_964349955.1 uncultured bacterium | reverse complement strand
GATCGTGGGGCTTTTGGGCCCCAACGGCGCGGGCAAAACCACTTCGTTTTACATGGTGGTTGGCGTGATCCGCCCCGACAGCGGCCAGATTTATTTTCGCGGCGAGGACATTACCGCCCTTCCGATGTACCAGCGCGCGCGTCTTGGAATCGGTTACCTTTCCCAGGAACCGTCCATTTTCCGGAAATTAACGGTGGAGGAAAATGTGATGGCGATTCTCGAAACCCTGGATATTCCCCAACTGGAACGCAAAAGACGGCTGGAACGGCTGCTTGAGGAACTCGATATTTCTTATCTGGCTAAAAACAAAGCCTACACCTTGTCCGGGGGAGAAAGGCGCCGCCTTGAAATCACCCGAGCCCTGGTGACCAATCCTTCGCTGATTTTGCTGGATGAACCTTTCAGCGGCGTGGACCCGATCGCAGTTTTTGAAGTGCAGAAAATCCTGCAAAAATTAAAAGCGCAGGGTTTGAGTATTCTTTTGACGGACCACAGCGTGCGCGAAACGCTTTCCATCACCGACCGGTCCTATCTTCTTTGTGACGGCCGGGTCGAAGTTTCGGGCACCTCGAAATTTTTGGCATCAGACGCGAAGGCGCGGGAATTGTATTTAGGCGAAAAATTCACCTTGGCATAGGAGGCCTTATGGATATCCGGTTTTCAGGAAAAAATATCAGCATCACCGAAGGCATGCGGGAGCATCTCAAGGAAAAGCTTTTAAAGCTCGACAAATATGCGCCCCGGATTGTCGAGGCCCATGGAGTGGTCAAAAAAGAAAAGTATTTGTACATTGCCGAGGTCACGCTTCTGGCGAAAAATTTGAGAGCATACGGCGAAGGCAGCAGCAAGGAAAATATTTTTACGGCGATGGACCAGGCCGCGATTAAAATCGAAAAGCAACTTAAAAGGTATCGCGAAAAATTCAAAGACCATCACAAGCATGGGGCGCCGTCGGGAGCCCCTTCAAAAAAACTTCTGAAAAAGGCAGGTGTTCCTTCCGGGCTTTCGCCGCTGGAAGAAAATCTTCCGAGGATTGTGAAATCGGCCTCGTTTGCCGCCAAACCCATGTCGCCGAAAGAAGCGAGTCTGCAACTTCAGCTTTCACCCGAGCCTTTTCTTGTTTTTCAGAATGCAGCAACCCAGCTTGTGAATGTCATTTTTAAACGCGAGGATGGCGATCACGGCCTCGTGGAGCCTGAATTTTAACCGTTTCAGTATTTTCTATCACCGGAGGGTGCAAAGCATGAAGATTACGGAATTTCTGGACAAGAAGGGCATCAAAATCGGAATCGAATCCATTGAAAAAGAGGACATCCTGAAGGAAATGGTGGATGTTCTTGCCAATGTCAAAGACATCGGCGACAAAAAAGGAATCGTCAAGGCTTTGATCGACCGTGAAAATCTTGGTTCGACCGGGATCGGCCAGGGGATCGCCATTCCTCACGGCAAGACGGACCGCGTGGACGAACTGGTCGCCGTGCTCGGGATCAGCCAGAAAGGCGTCAATTTCGAGGCGCTCGACGGGGAACCGGTTTACATTCTTTTTCTGCTCGTGGCGCCCAAGGAAACGGCGGGCCCCCATTTGAAAGCGCTTGCCCAGATTTCACGATTGCTGCGCGATGTTTATTTTTGCGAACTTTTACGACGTTGCAAAACTCCAGATGAAGTTTATGAATTGATCCGCAAAGAAGAAGAGAAGAAACATTAATGCAATTTTTTAAATGGCTTTATCCCGGGATCGGCATCAAACGCTGGATCACGCTCTGCCTTTTGGGGCTGGGCTTGGTGACCGCCGTGGCGCTTCTGGCGGTCAAGACTATCTCGGAATCGAATATCGTCGTGGCCTCGCTTGCGCTGGCGATTCTTATATTCGGTATTTTTCTGGTCTATATGGCCATCAAAAACGTGGTTCGTATTTTCGTGCGCGCGCTGATGCCCCAGGACCGTTCGGAAAAGCTGGTGGACCTTGTTTATCAAAAACGGCAGAGCGAATCGCTTCAGCGCGGCCCGCGCGTGGTGGCGGTGGGCGGGGGCACGGGGCTTAGCACGCTTCTGACCGGCATTAAACTTTTTACCAGCAATATTACCGCGATTGTGACCGTGACTGATACCGGGGGAAGCTCGGGCCGGATCCGCACGGAAATGGATGTGCTGCCGCCGGGAGATATCCGCAACTGCCTGGTGGCGCTTGCCGAGGCCGGGCCGCTCATTCGAGATCTTTTTCAATACCGTTTTGAAGACGGCGAAGGATTAAAAGGGCACAGCTTTGGAAATCTTTTCATTACGGCGCTTTCTAAAGTCACCGGGGATTTCGAAAAAGCCGTGGCGGAATCCAGCAAGGTGCTGGCCATCCGCGGGCGCGTGATTCCTTCGACGCTTGAAAAGGTTACGCTGGTGGGTGAATTCATGGATGGCTCCACCATGGAAGGCGAAACCAATATTACCGATTTGCAAAAACCGCTTCGCAACATTTGCCTGAAGCCTGACAATTGCAGTGCCTGCCCGGAAGCGCTGGATGCGATCGAGAATGCGGACCTCGTGATTCTCGGGCCCGGCAGCCTTTATACCAGCATTCTTCCCAATCTTTTGATCCGCGATATCCGGGATGCTCTTTTGAAATGCGATGCTTATAAAATTTATATCAACAATGTCATGACCCAGCCGGGAGAAACCGACGATTTCAGCGCTTGGGACCATTTGCGGGTTTTACTGGAACATACGGATCCCCGTTTGGTGGATGCCTGTTTTGTCAATAATCAGGCCATCCCCACGCCCATGATTGCCAAGTACGCCGAGAAAGGCGCTTTGCCGGTTCTCCTGGACCTGGACACGATTCGTGAAAAAGGCTATGAAGTGGTCGAAAGCCCTATTTTGGGAGTGGACGGCCAGGTGCGGCATAATCCCGAGGAATTGGCGCGGGTTATTTTCGAACATTATTTTAAAATGGCCAAGCTGGCGAAAGTTTAAAGGCGGAGAAGTTATGCCCGATTCTTCCAAGAAAAAAGGTCTGGAACGGAAATTTATCATCAAAAACAAGCTGGGGTTGCATGCGCGGCCGGCCGCGCTTTTGGTCCAGACCGCGAACCGCTTTAAATGCGAAGTGGAAATCCAGAAGGGCCGCGAAAAAGTCAATGGAAAGTCCATCATGGGAATCATGACCCTGGCGGCGGGGGTCGACACGTCCATTATCGTCCGGACCACCGGAGAGGATGCGGCCGAAGCCATGGAACAAATCGCCAAATTGATCACCGGTAATTTCGGGGAATAAAAAATGGAAACTTTAAAAGGCATTCCCGTTTCGCCCGGCATTGCAATTGGGGTGGCCTATGTTCTTCATAGCGATACTTCCTTCAATATCCCCGAGCATCCGATCCCTGCGGCTGATGTCTGGAAGGAAATCGCGCGTTTTGAAGATGCCCTCACCCGTACTCGCGCCGAAGTCCTCGGAATCCGGAAAAAAATCGCCAATCAAATCGGCCGTGAAAGTTCCGATATTTTCAATGCTCATCTCATGATCCTGGAAGACCGCACCATGATCGAAGACGTGATTTCCATCATCAAGGAAAAACACGTCAATTCCGAGCATGCTTTTTCCACCGTCCTGCAGCGCTATTTCGCGGCTTTTTTCCAGATCGACGACAATTATCTCAAAGAACGCATTTCCGATATCCGGGATATCGGCCGGCGCATCCTTCATAATTTATACGGTGAAGAAAAAGAATTCGAAAAATTCGAAGGCAAGGGGATTGTGATTGCGCATGACTTGTCGCCTTCGGATACGGCCATGATGGACAAGGAAAAAGTGCTGGCCTTTGTCACCGAAATCGGCGGGCCGACCTCGCATACGGCGATTTTGGGCCGCTCCATGGAAATTCCGGCGGTTGTCGGAATGGACCAGGTCACGGCCCATGTCAAAGCCGGCGATACGGTGATTCTGGACGGAACACGCGGAATTTTGATTTTAAGCCCGGATGAAAAAACTCTTGAAGAGTACCGGGGAAAAGTCGAGCGTTTTGCCGAGCAGGCCGGCGAACTCGACAAATTGCGCAATCTTTCCGCCGAAACTCTGGATGGCCACAAAATCGTGCTGGCCGCCAACATTGAATTCCATGACGAGATCACTTCTGTGATCGCGCACGGCGCGGAAGGAATCGGCCTTTACCGCACCGAATACCTTTACATGAACCGCACTGACCTTCCCAGCGAAGAGGAGCAGTACAAGGCCTATCACCAGGTGGCTGAAAAAATGGCCCCGCTTTCGGTAATTATCCGCACGCTGGACCTGGGGGGAGACAAGTTTCTTTCGTCGCTGGACGTGCCTCATGAAATGAATCCTTTCCTTGGATGGCGGGCGATCCGTTTTTGCCTCACCCGAGTAGATGTTTTCAAGGCCCAGCTCCGCGCCATTTTGAGGGCAAGCGTGCACAATAATCTCAAGGTCATGTACCCCATGATTTCCAGCGTGCAGGAAGTCCGGAAAGCCAATGAAATTCTGGAAACTTGCCGTGAAGAGCTGCGCCGTGAAGGTATTCCCTTTGATTCCAAAATGGAAGTCGGGGCCATGATTGAGATTCCTTCAGCGGCCATCACGAGCGACATTATCGCCCGCGAAGTGGATTTCTTTTCGATCGGCACGAATGATTTGATCCAGTATGCTCTGGCGGTGGACCGGGTGAATGAAAAAATTGCTTACCTGTATGAGCCGACGCATCCGGCCATCCTTCAATTGATCCGGCAAGTCGTGGAATCGGCCCACCGGCACAAACGCTGGGTGGGAAGCTGCGGTGAAATGTCGGGCGACCCCGGAATTGCGGTCCTGCTTTTGGGACTCGGAATTGATGAAATCAGCACAAGCCCGGTGGTTCTTCCTACCGTGAAAAGGGCCCTACGCTCGGTGAGTTTTACGGACGCCAAAAAAATCGCAGAAAAAGCCATGCAATTTGATACCGGCCGGGAAGTGCGCGACTATATTGATACGGAATTAAAACGCATCTCGCCCTTTTTTGCAGAAGAATAATTAATAAGACTACAGACCACAGACTAGAGACTAGAGACCAGTGATCAGGGATCAGAAACAAAAGCCGGGGGAAATGAAATTTTACCTGGAAAATTTGGATAGGCAAATGCTGGAGGGCGTGGAGCTGGGGCGGAGTTTCCGGTCTCCGGCAAGCTGGGGAAAAATTTCGAGGATTTGCTTTTTTGGCATGGGCGGTTCGGCCGCGAGCGGTGATGTCCTGCGCGTCCTGAATTCCGGAAAAATCGCTTTCCATGTTTTTCGTTCTTCCCAATTCCCGAAATGGATCGGCCGGGAAACCCTGACGGTTTTTTCGAGTTATTCGGGAAACACCGTTGAAACGCTCGAAGCTTTCAGCCAAGCATTCAAAAGCGGCGCCAAAATCCTGGCCGTAAGTTCGGGCGGCAAGCTCGAAGAAATCGCCTTGCGCCGGGAAATCCCTTTGATCAAAATTCCGCAAGGATTCCCGCCGCGCTGCGCGATCGGCTATTTGACTTTTTCCCTGGTGCCGGTTTTTCACAAGATGGGATGGATTCATGCCCCGGAAAAGGACGTCCGCGAAGCCGTTCTCGCGGTAAGTCACGTGAAAAGGCCCCGGGCAAAATCCCTGGCCAGGCAGATGGCGGGCCGGTTCGTGCATTTTTACGGGGCGTCCGGTTTTGCCGAGCCGCTGCTCGCCCGGTGGAAAGCCCAGTTCGCGGAAAATGCCAAGACCTTGACGGCTTCTCACGGAATGCCCGAAATGTTTCATAATGAAGTCGAAGGCTGGGAATTTCCGGAACTCAAGAAACATTCCGCCGTTTTTTTTACTTCCCGGAATGATTCCGGGTGGCTGCAACGCAAGCGGCAGCGTGTTCAAAAAATCGTGAAAGCAGCCGGCGCTCATTGCCTGGAAATAAAAGCGCAGGGCGAGTCGCTTTTGGCCCGGCTTTTTTCACTGATTGCGTTGGGGGACTGGACCAGCTATGAGCTGGCCTGTCTCAACAAAGTCAATCCTCTGGATATCTCTCACATTGAAAATTTAAAAAGGATCAAATGAAAGTCATCTTGCTTTGCGCAGGTTACGCGACCCGGCTTCTCCCTTTGACCGAAAACACGCCCAAGCCGCTTCTCCCGATCGGCGAAAGGCCGATTCTCGAATGGATCCTGGATCGCGTCCGGGCCGTCAAAAGCGTGGATTCCGTTTTCGTGGTGACCAATCAACGTTTTGCCGGTCATTTTGAAAATTGGGCCAAAAACTATAAAGCCTCCTGGCCGGTGGAAGTCATTGACGATCAAACCACAACCAATGAAAACCGCCTGGGCGCAATCGGGGATCTCGCCTATGTTTTAAAAGTCAAAAAAACTACTTATCTTTATTATAATGAACGATCGTATTTGGATATATACCATCAGTAAAAATTTATCTTCAGAGCAATTATCTGACGTTAAAAATCGATGTCAAGTTTGTGTAAGCGGCTGGACTGCTCATGATGTGAGCTTAGACGCCTCTTTTGAGATTTACAAAGAT
This sequence comes from uncultured bacterium, assembly GCA_964349955.1. Lineage (GTDB taxonomy): Bacteria > Omnitrophota > Omnitrophia > Omnitrophales > Aquincolibacteriaceae > CAYGIT01. The sequence continues at coordinate 38 of CAYGIT010000148.1, read as the reverse complement.
CGTCTTTTGATTAACTTGGTTAAAATTTTCCGCTTTAG
>CAYGIT010000147.1:0-6595 GCA_964349955.1 uncultured bacterium | reverse complement strand
CCGGTAGGGGCCGTAGGGACCTCCCACATCAGGCCCTTCGTCCCAGCGAATGCCCATCCAGGCCAAATCTTCGATCAGCGCTTCCCGGTATTCGGGTTTGGAGCGTTCAAGGTCGGTGTCTTCGACACGCAGGATGAATTTGCCGCCGTGGCGCTTGGCGAACAAGTAATTGAAAAGCGCAGTACGGACATTTCCAATATGAAGATAACCCGTCGGGGACGGCGCAAACCTTACTCGAATCATCGTTTCCTCATGGTGATCAGCGCCTCGCAAGTAACCGCTTTTCCTTCGCCTTCAGGGCCGAGGCCTTCGGCGGTTTTGGCTTTGATTGAAACGGAATCTTCCGGGAGCCTTAAAAGCTTCGCAATGGCTTTCTTCATTTTTTGTTTGTACGCTCCAAGTTTCGGTTTTTCGAGAATAATAACGGTGTCCAGATGTTCCGGCTTCCAGCCCTTCTTTTCTGCATCCTTCATGATTGCTGAAAGCATCAGGCTACTGGAAATATTCTTGAATTTCGGGTCCCGGTCCGAGAACCATTCGCCGATGTCTCCGGCGCCGGTCGCGCCCAGAATTGCGTCGCAGACAGCATGAAGGAGCGCATCTCCGTCGGAATGGCCCAGAGGGCCCTTTTCAAAAGGCAGTCGGATTCCGCCCAATAAAAATTTTCTTCCCGCAACCAGGCGGTGGGTATCGCGGCCAAAGCCTGTCCGGGCTTGATTCAGCCGCCCCAAATAAGCTTCAGCCAACTCAAGATCTTTGTAGGAGGTAATTTTCGGGTTCCAATCTTCGTGCGTTACGACTTTTACTTTGGCCTTTAAAGCCTCAAGCATGGAGGATTCATCCGTGGCTTTGAAAGCTCCGGGAAGCGTTTCAAATGCCTTCTTCAGGATTTTCCGGCGCACCAGCTGCGGCGTTTCAGCCTCATAAAGAGCCGTGCGGTCGACCGTGCGTAAAATTTTCCCGTCTCCCCCCACTTCTTTGATCGTGGGCACAACTTTTTTCGCGGCAATCACCCCGTCCGTATCATGGGCTTGGCTAAAAATATTTTTTAAAATTCCGGCAGAAATAAAAGGCCGGCCGCCGTCATGCACCATCACCCATTCATTCCGGGCGCGGGTGTTTTGAAATGCTTTCCAGACAGATTCGGCGCGGGTCTGTCCTCCGGCCACGACTTTTACCTTGCTCCATTTGTTTTGACGGACAAGCGTGCGGACTGCGCTCAAGGATTCCCTGGGCGCGGCGATCACGGTTTCCTCAATTTCAGGACAATTCTGAAAGGTGGAAAGGCTATGCGCCAATACCGGGCGAGCGCCAAGCGAGAAAAAAAGTTTTGACGGGGGCGCGGACTTAAGGGCTTGCGATTTTCCGGGCGGTTTAAAACGCGTGCCGGAGCCCCCGGCCGCGACAATCAGACTGATACGCATTCCTTACCTGGAACCGCCCCCCTGGCCCTGGGGTTGCGGGATTTGGCCTTGAGACTGGGAGCCTTGCTGGCGCCCGCCTCGAAAACGCTCGCCGCGATCCGGGCGGTCCTGGTCTTCGCCAAGCTTGGCAAAAATCATGCGTCCGGCCTGGGTCTGAAGAACACTGGTAATGGTCACATTGAAGGTCTGTCCGATTTTTCGGCGGGCATTGTCCACGACTACCATGGTGCCGTCATCCAGATAGGCGACGCCCTGGTCATGCTCTTTGCCTTCTTTGAGGATTTTGACTTGCATCAGCTCGCCCGGCATCACAATCGGCTTCAGTGCATTGGCAAGTTCATTGATGTTCAGGACTTTCACTCCCTGGATTTCAGCAACTTTATTCAGGTTGAAATCATTGGTAAAAACCTTGGCATTCAAGACCTGGCCCATTTTCACGAGTTTAGCGTCCACGGTGTTCAGTTCCGGGAAATCCATTTCATGAATTTTGACTTGCACATTAGGGTTGGCCTTGATTTTGTTCAAAACGTCCAGCCCGCGGCGGCCCCGGTTGCGCTTGAGAGGGTCCGAAGAATCCGCAATCAACTGAAGTTCTTTCAAAACAAATCTCGGCAGAATGAATTTTCCGGATAGAAAGTGGGTTTTGCAAATATCGGTGATGCGCCCGTCGATGATGACGCTTGTGTCCAATAGAATCAACTCTTCGGAAGTGCCTTTGGTGTCGAGTGTGACAAAGGGAATCATCAGCGTGAATTCATCCTGCCCGCGCAAAATGGTAATCGCGCCCAAATAAGTGAAAATAATGGCGGTGGCGATTCCCAACTGGCGCATGGCTTCGGGAGAAAGATTCAGGTAAGCGATCACGACCATGAAAAACCAGTGGATCAATAGGCCAAGCGCAACACCGATCAGGACCGAAAGGATGTTCCGGACGGTGTATTGCTTGAAGAAAATATCAAGCGAGATGACCAGCGTGCCGAGGAAAAGCCCGACCAGCGCTCCGATCCAGGGGGCTTGGGGAAGATGCAGGAACTGCATCCAGGGCATTTCGGTAATATAACCAAACGCGGCACAACCCAGAATAAATAGAAGACGGATTAAAAGAATCATGGATAAAACTCCTTCTTTGGGGACCCCGCGCTGAAAACAGCATGGCGATCCGGGATATTAAAAAATAAAAATTGAACTCTAAAAAACTGCTCTCGATAGCCATTATTTCTTTAAAAGTTTCCACGGGTGAGCCTTCACATCTGCCACAAAATCACTCAAATCCCTGTAAAGCTGGTCTTTCATTAAAAGCGACCCTACCGTGCCGTCGCCCTTTTGAATCTTCCCCAAAACATCCTGTAAGGAATCGGTGGATGACTTCAGGTTTCCAATCACGCCTTTCAAATCCCCTTCTGAGCCGCTCAAGACTATTTTCATGGAATCCGTCACGGACGCCATATTCAAGACGATTTTCTTGAGGGCTTCCCCGCCTTCCTTCTCCCCGATGGCGCCTTGCACATTTTTGAGGATTTCATCCACACGCGCAACAATCGAATGGGCACGGTCAATTAAAGCTTCCACCGGCACCGGATTTACGCCCTTTATTTGGGCCCCATCCTGGAGAACGGCGGAATCTCCGGGAATCGGGGTGATTTCGATATGCGGTTCACTCAAGACATGGGTGCCCCGGATATCAAAGGTATAATTTTCGCGGATCTCCGCCCCTTTTTCGATGAAAACTTTAACCAAAACCCTGGTGCGTTTTTCTTTTTCGTCAAAAAACAGGCTGACCTTATTGACTTCGCCCACCCTGACTCCGGCCATACGGACAGGCGCTCCCTTGTCCAGGATATCAACATAATTATAACTCACTGTCAAATAATAGCCCTGCCGGAAAAGATAAACACCGCTGACAAAAAAGACGATCAAAGCAAGTAAAATAAACCCGATGATGACAAAAGCGCCGACCATGACTTCATTCTGATTTTTTTTCATTTAGAATTCCCTTGATCGGTGATGGGCCCGCGTGCCGAGCCGGTAATAAACTGGCGGATAATAGGATTGGTGGTATTTTTGATTTCGTCCGGCGTGCCGGCCCCGATGATTTTTCCCTCATAAAGCATCGCGATCTGGTTTCCAACCTTGTAAGCGCTGGTCATGTCATGCGTCACGACGATCGAAGTCACTTTCAGCCTTTCCTGCATCCGAAGGATCAAATCATTGATCACGTCGGCATTGATCGGATCCAGCCCGGTCGTGGGTTCATCGTATAAAATAATTTTAGGCTCGTTGCAAATCGCGCGCGCAAGCCCGACCCTTTTTTTCATTCCGCCGGAAAGTTCGCCCGGCATGAGTTTTTCGATGCCCGAAAGCCCCACCAGGGCCAGTTTTTCAGCCACTTTGGCATGAATCACTTCGGGGGTCAAATTCGTATGCTCGGTAAGCGAGAAACCCACGTTTTCTCCCACCGAAAGCGAATCAAAAAGCGCCGCTCCCTGGAAAAGCATGCCCAGGCTTAGCCGGAATTGATCCTGTTCCCTTGATGATAGCGAAAACAGATCGGTACCGTCAATTAAGATCTTCCCCTTGTCCGGTTCCATGATGCTCATGATGTGTTTTAAAAGCACGCTTTTGCCGCAGCCCGACCGGCCGATGATGACAACCGTTTCGCCGTCGTGAATATTCAGGTTCACGCCTTTGAGGACTTCCTTGCCGCCAAAATTCTTATGGAGTTCCTGGATTTCGATCATAGGTCAAAAGAAATAAAAAATGGCCGTAAAAATCGCGTCCGATGCAATGATCAAAATCAAAGTCGTCACCACCGCCAAAGTAGTGGCCCGGCCAACGCCCTCGGCGCCATTTTGGGCATTAAACCCGAAATAGCAACCCACCAGTGAAATAATGCCTCCGAAGAAAAAGGCCTTCACGAGGCCGGTGATAATGTCCTTGATCATCAGGACATGGATGCTGCGTTTGATGTATTGATGAGAGCTGATTCCCAGTTTAAAAACACAAATCAAATATCCCCCAAGCATTCCGATCACATCCGCATAAACGGTGAGGATAAAGAGCATCAGAAAGCCGGCTAAAAAGCGCGGCACCACCAGGTAGCGCACCGGGCTTACGGCAAGCGCGCGCATGGCATCGATTTGCTCCGTGACTTTCATGGTTCCAAGCTCGGCAGCGATCGAGGCGCCGACCCGGCCGGCAATCACCATCGCGGTAAGGACCGGGCCGAGTTCCCGGGTCATCGAAAGCGCGACAAGATCGGAAGTAAATTGCTGGGCCGCGAAAAGTTTAAGCTGGTATGCGGACTGGAGCGCAAGGACGACCCCGGTAAAAAGGGCCGTCAAAAAAACAAGCGGCAAGGAGGTCACTCCGATTTTGTTCATCTGATCAAGCGTCGCATTCCACCGGATCCTGGATTTAAAAATAGCAGTCAGGGTATCCCTGAACAGAAAAGCAATCCCGCCCGCATGAGCGGCAAGCAGAATGGACTGCACGCCGATTTTTTTGAGCCAGGCTCTGACCGAAACCACCCTTTTTAAGGTATGCGTGTGATGTTGATGTTCAATTTTCAACTTGGCCTCATTTTTTAAAATTTAAATTTGGGACCGGCAGCCACATAACGGTCATCCGTATTTCGATTTTCAGGGGGCAGGGCCGGGTTTGAAATATCCTGGCCCCCTTTAACACTAAGCGCCGGCAGCCCGGGAATGGAAGTCTCGATTTCCAAATCCCCATGACTCTCGCTCGTGTTCATTTCCAGGCCCTTCCAAATGACAAGATTGTCATCCGTCTGGATTTGAATGCCCCGAAACATATTCTGCATTCTGAAATCAAGGGCCCCGTTTAAAAAAAAAGTCGTCCGGCCTTTGAGAATGCGGGAGTCTTCAAGGGGCAAATAAGGGGGAAAACCGTGGAATTGAAGAACTCCAAGGTCATACTCCAGTTTCCCGATGCGCCCATCCTTAATCGTAAATTTCCCTGAAAACTCGGGATGTTCCAGGGTGCCTTCGATTTTAAGCTTCCCGTCAAGCAATCCTCCAAGCGCCTTGGGAAGAGGCTTTGCCGCAAACTGTTTGACCCCTTTGAGATCAAAGCCGTTGACCTGGAGGGAAAAAGCCGCACGGGCCGCATGCCCAAAAGGCCATTCCCCGCTAAGATCAAAATGCCTTCCCCATTCAGCCGTCAAATTCCGGATCCCGGCGGGACTCGCCTCAAAACTCCCATGAAAGTCGCTAAACGGGATGGTTTCAAGAATGAAATAATCGGTTTTGAAATCTCCCTGAAATTTCGGTTTTCGGCTTCCCGATCCATTTCTTAAAGGCATGAGTTGAAGGGTACCGGCAGCCACAAGATCAAGGCCGGCGACCGGAACATGATCGAGACGGATATTCCACCGGACGCCCGGCTTTTTCAGATTCAGTTCCGTTAAAATCCTTTCTTTTTCATTTTCAAACAGGAAATGAATGTCTCCGGATGTAAAATCCACATTTCCGTTCCCGTGGTATCCCGTATTCAGTTTTAGTTCGGGAAATAAAATCCGGGGGCCCTCCCGCAAAATCTTGCCCAACAACCGGTAGTTTCCTGCTCCGGGCAATTGAAGACTCGCCTGAAGACCCGAGGTTTTAAAATTCCCCTCGAAAGAAACGCGGGCTTGCCGTGCTTTCGGACCCAGCTCAAAATCCAGATCAGCTTCCCCGCCTTTCGATAAGTCCTTCAGGCTTCCGCGTAACTCGGAATCCCAGCCATAAATTTTCGCCCGGAACGAATCGATCCAGACCGTATCGCCTTCCCACCGGGCGCTTCCATCCACCGGACCGCCCCAGCTTCCGGTAAGCGCCTCCAGCTTCAGTAAAAGGCTGTGTTCATGGCGGACCGGATCCACACTTCCGGTGATGCGCATTTTTCCATTCATCGCTCCCTGAAGATTCGAGGAAAGATCCACGCGGATTTTTCCGTTTTCCGCCGGAGAAATGCTTCCGCGGATTTTGGTGAAAATGACCTCGGCGCCGAGGCCGGGAAGAGGGGTGCGGATTTCGCCCCCATTGAATTCAAGGTCCATCATTTCGCGGACGGAATTTTTCCCAAAAAAATTAAAATTCTGAAAAAAAGAATAAGGAAACCCGGAAGAAGGAAGCGTCATTTTTCATCCGTTTCTTGTGGACCCGGCGACTCGC
>CAYGIT010000146.1:0-6632 GCA_964349955.1 uncultured bacterium | reverse complement strand
CCCCTATGTGGCGCTGACGCATGCCTTTGGCCGCATCGGATGTCTTTTAAACGGCTGCTGTGCCGGAAAACCGTGCGATCTGCCCTGGGCGGTCACGGGTGACGGCGCCAGGCTTCATCCGGTGCAACTTTATGAGGCGGCTTTTAATTTTCTTCTTTTCTTCTTTTTAAATGCTCGCACTGAAAAGAAGAAATTCGACGGAGAAATCATCAGTCTCTATTTCATGATCTATGCCGCCGGGCGGTTTATTTTTGAATTCTTTCGCATCAATCCCGGATGGATCCTTACCTGGAATCAATGGGAAAGCGTGGCTTTGCTGCTGGCGGGTGCGGTGATTTATAAGTGTCATTCTGAGCGAAGCGAAGAATCTTCCGGCCGGAAAGACAAGATCCTTCGGCGGAAAACGCCTCAGGATGACATAACGTGAATGGCGTCCGCATGATTCAGGTAGAGCCGGAAGAGCAGGGCAAGCGGCTGGATATTTATCTTTCAAATGTTCTCGCCGATCTTTTTTCACGTTCCCAGATCAAGAAAATGATCGATGCCGGAGCGGTCAAAGTCCAGGGTGGAATGGTTTCGCCGCATTATAAAGTGAAAGCCGGAGAAAAAGTCGAAGTGGAAATCCCCGAAGTCTCCGATGACGGTTCGCGCGCAGAAAATATTCCGCTCGATATTTTGCATGAAGACGAAGACCTGATTCTCGTCAATAAGCCGCATGGCATGGTCGTGCATCCCGCGCACGGCAACCCGCATCATACTTTGGTCAATGCGCTTCTTTTTCATACCCGCAGCCTTTCGGAAAGCGGAGGCGCTGCCCGGCCCGGCATTGTGCACCGCCTCGACAAAGATACTTCCGGCATCATGGTCATCGCGAAAAATGACCGTGCCCATACTTTGCTTGCAAAACAATTCAAGAACCAGACGATTGAGCGTTTCTATCGCGTGATTGTGCGCGGCGTGGTCCAGCATGACGAAGGGTTGTGCGAAGAGCCGGTGGGGCGTGCTTTTTTGAACCGGAAAAAAGTTGTCATCCGGCCTTCGGGGGGAAAGGACGCCCTGACGCATTTCAAAATCCTGAAACGTTTCAGCAAAGCCTCTCTTCTGGATGTCCGGCCTCAAACGGGAAGGACCCATCAAATTCGCGTGCACATGCAGCATATCGGGCATCCGGTGATCGGCGATTTATTTTACGGGGTCCCAAGCCCGTGGATTTCACGGCAGGCCGTGCATGCCTTTGCGCTCGGCTTTGTCCATCCCCGGACTCGCTTGAGGGTCTACCAGGAATGCCCGATTCCCCGGGATATGCAGGACCTGCTTAGGCATCTTGAGACCGAAAAATAGAATTTAGGGGACAGGCTATCTTTTCTGCCTGTCCCCTAAATTCTAAATTGAGGAAATATTGCCTGTCCCCTATTTCTTTATGTATAATCCCAAAATGCCCTATAAAAATTTGCGGGAATTCATCGAAGAACTGCGCAAGCGCGGAGAGCTCCGGGAAATCGAAACGCCGGTCGACCCGGTCCTTGAGGTCACGGAAATTTACGACCGCGTTGTTAAAAACGAAGGCCCCGCGCTTTTATTCAAAAAAGTAAAAGGATCCGAAATTCCGCTGGCCATCAATCTTTTCGGGTCTCATGCCCGCATGAGCACGGCCCTGGGCGTGAAATCCGCCGAAGAGATCGCGGCCCGCATCGAAGAATTTACCGACATGAAACCGCCCGCCGGGTTGATTGAGAAAATCCAGACGGCGCTTCCCAAGTTGAGTATTCTCAATGCGCTTGCTCCCAAAATCGTTAAGAATGCGCCCTGCCAGGAAGTTGTGATCCGGGCAGGCGAGGGGCCGATGCTCGACAAGCTTCCTGTTATTCAGTGCTGGCCCGGTGACGGCGGAAAATTCATTACGCTTCCCATGGTTTTTTCGCGCGACCCTGAAACCGGCAAACGCAATGTCGGGCTTTACCGGATGCATGTGTATGACAATCAAACGACGGGGATGCATTGGCAAATCCATAAAGACGGCGCGGAGCATTTCCGGCGACTTGGGAAGGGCTCGGCCCGGCGGCTGGAGGTGGCGGTTGCCATCGGGGCGGACCCGGCCACTTTGTTTTCAGCGGCATGCCCTCTTCCCGCAGGCCTGGATGAATTGATGCTGGCAGGCTTTCTTCGCAAAGAACCGGTGGAGCTGGTCAAATGCAAAACTGTGGATCTCGAAGTCCCGGCCGAGGCCGAAATTGTTCTGGAAGGGTATGTGCAGGAGGGGGAGATGCGCATGGAAGGCCCTTTTGGCGATCATACCGGTTTTTATTCCCGGGCCAAGGAATTTCCGGTTTTTCATGTCACCTGCATGACGCACCGGCGCAATCCTGTTTATGTGACGACCGTGGTGGGCCGCCCCCCCATGGAAGATTGCTACATGGGCAAAGCCATCGAAAGAATTTTTCTTCCGCTCATCAAAAAGCAGCTTCCGGAAATTGTGGACATGAATCTTCCCTGGGAAGGCTGCTTCCATAATTGCCTGATTGTGTCCATTCGCAAAAGTTACCCGCAGCAGGCCAAAAAAGTGATGAGCGCGATCTGGGGGCTGGGGCAGATGATTTTTTCGAAATGCATTATTGTGCTTGACCATGATGCCAATATCCAGGATGTGCGCGAAGTGGCGTGGCGGGCTTTCAACAATGTTGATCCCAAACGCGACATTGTTTTCAATGAAGGGCCTGTCGATGAACTGGACCATTCCGCGAGCCAGGATTTTTTTGGCTCCAAAATGGGAATTGATGCCACGCGCAAAGACGAATCCGAAGGCATGAAGCGCCCTTGGCCCGAAGATATGGTCATGCCTGCGCCGATCAAGGATTTAGTGACAAAACGCTGGAAAGAATACGGATTCTCATGAGCGTTAAAACCCAAACAAAAACTTTTTTTGAAATGATCAAAGTGGAGCATTCGGTTTTTGCCCTTCCGTTTGCTTATCTCGGGCTGGTATTTGCCCGCGAAACCCGGTGGCAGATTTGGGCCGGGGTGACGCTTGTCATGGTTTCTTTCCGGACCATGGGCATGGCCGCCAATCGCCTGATTGACCGGAAAATTGACGCGGCCAATCCGCGCACCGCAATTCGCGCGCTTCCCAGTGGAAAACTCAAAAGTGGTTTTGTCTGGCAGGCGGCGCTTCTTTCTTTTCTCGTTTTTGAAATCACCACCTATCAATTGAACCGGCTTTGTTTCCTGCTTTCGCCCATCCCTCTTTTGCTGGCCTGGTTGTACCCGCTGGCCAAAAGATTTACATGGCTGTCACATTTTGTTTTGGGTATTATACTTGGAATTGCCCCCTATGGAGCCTGGCTTGCCAGCGGGGCCGGATTTTCCTGGGCGCCGGGTTTTTTGACCCTCGGGGTCGTTGCCTGGGTGGCAGGTTTTGATATGATTTATGCCCTTCAGGACAGGGAATTTGACCGGAGCGCCGGACTTTATTCTTTTCCCGCCCGGTTTGGACAGCCGGCGGCTTTGAATGCCGCGGCTTTCTTGCATGCGTTGACCCTGATTGCCTGGACCTTTGCCGGAAGGCAAGCGGGGAGCGGAATTTTATTTTATGCGGGTATTTTGGCCGCCTCGGTTTTTCTGATTCGCGAACACTGGCTGGTGCGTTCTTTTAGTTTAAAAAAAATAGAAGAGGCTTTTTTTACCATGAATGCGTGGGTGGGCCTGACGATTTTTATTGCGAGTTTGATGGATCGAGTAGTACCGGTTCTCATCAACAGCGACTTGCTTACAAGAATCCGTTAATTTTTTTTAACGAAGCCATTCTGCTCACGTACGTTTCTGAGAACCGGTACCTTATGAGGCTATTCATGAAACCTTATGTGATTGCCATGACCGGAGCAAGCGGCGCCCTTTACGGAGTCCGTCTTGTCCAGGTAATGGCCGAAATGGGTTTTTCGATCGAGCTGATTGTTTCAGAACCGGCAAAGCTCGTGATTCGCGAAGAACTGAAAATCCCCGTGCAGGGGCTTCACCGGGAAGAAGACCTGATCGAGGTTTTTGGCCCGGCCGTCAAAGGCCGCATTCATTCGCATTCTCCAAAAGATTTTACTGCCGCGGTGGCCAGCGGCTCTTACCCGACCGCCGGAATGGCCGTTGTCCCGTGCAGCATGGGAACTCTGGGGGCGATTGCCAACGGACTCTCCCTGAATCTTGTTCATCGCGCGGCGGATTGCATCATTAAAGAAGGCCGCAAGCTGGTGCTGGTCCCTCGCGAGACCCCGCTTTCCGCCATCCATCTGGAAAATATGCTGAAATTGGCGCGTCTCGGCATTGCCATGGTTCCGGCCATGCCGGGTTTCTATTCTTCGGCGGCAAACCTTCACGAAATCATCGATTTTATGGTGGGAAAAGTTTTGGACCAATTCGGCATCGCGCACACTTTATATCCCCGCTGGACGGGGCCTTATGCCCACACCGCATAAACGGCCCTCGTCCGCGGCGCTTTCTGCAGCCCCCGCTGGGGCTGCGGTTTTGGCCAGTCCTGTCCGCATTGGAAAAATCACTTACACCAATTGCATTCCTTTTTATTACGGCCTTCAAAAACACCGGGACCTGGACTTCTTTGAAGCCTATCCGGCGAAAATCAACCAGGCCATGCACCAGGGGAAAATGGACATTGCCCCGATTTCCTCGCTGGAATACCTGAACCATCAAAAGGATTACCGGCTCCTGCCTTTTTCGATCGGTGCCCGTGATTTTACGGGCAGCGTCATTCTTTTTTCGCATGAAAAAATCGAAGGGCTGAACGGCATGACCATTGCCCTGACGCGCGAAAGTTTGAGTTCGGTGGCGCTTCTCAAGGTGCTTTTGAAATTAAAATTCAAATTCAACAACAAGTTTGTGGTCACCGATTCCAATCCGCGCGAAATGCTTTCCAATTACCCGGCCGCGCTTGTGATCGGCGATGACGCGCTTTTTTATCAGCCCCGGGAATTTGTCTACAAATCCGACCTGGTCGAACTTTGGTGGAATTGGACCGGAAAGCCTTTTTGCTTTGCGCTCTGGGCGGCGAGGCGGGACTTTGCCGAAGACCATCCGGAGGAAGTGACTCGCTTTGTGAGAAAATTGAAACAGAATCTCGAAACGAACCTGGCCGACATCGAAGGGTTGATTCACCGTTCTCTCGGGCTGACTTTTCTCGACGAAAAATTCAGCCGGATTTTCGGATACCTCTTTAATTTGAATTATTATCTCGACACCACCATGGGCGAAGGATTGGAGCTTTTCTTCCGGCTCGCAAACCGGATCGGGGTTTCGCCGCGCCCTGAACCTCTGGCTTTTTTTTAGGATCAAAATGCAGACTTTAAAACAAACCGATATCTACGGCAGAATTTTGGGAAAACGCCTGGACGGGGAGCGCCTCAGCCTTGAAGAGGGAATCCTTCTTTATTCCTGCGATCTTCTTCGCCTCGGCAAGGCCGCCGATATTTTGATGCGCCGGCTTCATCCGGACGGGCGCATCACCTTCATTGTCGACCGCAATGTTAGTTATACCAATGCCTGTATCGTAGACTGCGATTTTTGCGCTTTCTACCGAAAGCCCGGGCATAAAGAAGCTTACACACTTTCCTATGAACAGATTTTTGAAAAAATTCAAGAGCTCGTGGACTTGCATGGCACGCAGGTTTTGATCCAGGGGGGCGTGAATCCGGAATTGCCGCTGGAGTATTATCTGGATTTGATTCGCGCCATTCGCGTGAAATTCCCCCAAGTCCACGTTCATTCTTTTTCGGTGGTCGAATTCGACATGATTTCGAAAAAATTCCGTTTACCCCTGGATGAGGTTTTCCGCCGGTTCAAGGAAGCGGGGCTGAATTCGGTTCCCGGCGGCGGCGCCGAAATTTTAGTGGAACGCGTGCGTAAACTCATCAGCCCCAAAAAAGCTTCCTCGGACCGCTGGATTGAGGTCATGCGTACAGCGCATCAAGCCGGGCTCAAATCCACGGCGACCATGGTCTTCGGCCATCTCGAAACCCTTGAAGAGCGGATCATGCACTTGATCCGAATCCGTGACCTTCAGGATGAAACGCATGGATTTCGCGCGTTCATTCCCTGGACGCTTTCTCCGCAAGGAACTCCCCGGATGAGCAAGTTCCGGCCCGCGGGAGGGGAAGACTATTTGAAAACCGTCGCCATTTCGCGCCTGATGCTGGATAACATTGAACATATCCAGGGCGGCTGGCTTACCGAAGGTTTGAAGCTGGGGCAGATCGCGCTTCAATTCGGCGCGGATGACATCGGCGGCACCCTTTTGGAAGATAAAGTCCTTGAACCAACCGGCATTGAAGTCCACACCACCCGCGAAGATTTGATCCGCCTCATTAAGGAAGCGGGTTTTATTCCGGCCCAACGCGACACCAATTACAAAATCCTGCATGTCTTTGATTGATTTTTCTCCCGTTGCTCCCGAGAGCAAAACGCTACGCGGTTTTTTCGACGGAATCGCGGGGCGTTATGATTTTTTAAATCAATTTTTGAGCTTTCACCTGGATGATTACTGGCGAAAAAAATCCCGGGATCTTCTTCTCTCGGGAGGGGAAGAATCTGTCCTGGATTTGGGCACCGGCACGGGAAAATTTCTCGAACTTTTCCTG
>CAYGIT010000145.1:0-6667 GCA_964349955.1 uncultured bacterium | reverse complement strand
ATTATAACTCCTTTAGTTATAAGCGGTTATAAAAATAATGCTTTACTTTCTAAAAACTCTAACGATAATACGCCCATGATCATCACGCGCACCCCTCTCCGTATCTGCCTTGGCGGCGGCGGAACCGATGTTAAAGAGTACTACGAAAACTTCGGCGGGTATGTCGTCAGCGCGGCCCTCAATCAATACATCTACGTTGTCATCCATAACAGCTTCGATAAAAGCATCCGGATTTGCTACTCCAAGCGGGAAATTGTCAATACCGCGGATGAAGTCCACCACCCCGTCGTTCGGGAAGCTTTCAAACTTTTCAATATTGAAGCGGCGGGCATTGAAATCATTTCATTCGCCGACGTTCCCTCCGACACCGGGCTGGGCAGCTCCAGCAGCTTCACCGTTGGATTGGTGGCCGCGCTCGCCGCTTACAAAGGCCTGCGCATGACAAAGTATGAAATTGCGGAAATGGCCTGCCATATCGAACGCGACCTTTTAAATGAAGCCGGCGGCAAACAAGACCAGTACATTGCGGCTTTCGGCGGCATCACCAGCCTCAATCTTCAACCGGACGGAAAAGTCATTGTGAGCCCGGTGCAAATTTCGCACGACACCATGGAAACGCTCGAGCAAAATATCATGCTGTTTTATACGGGGATCCGCCGCAATTCCTTCAAAGTCCAGCAAGCCCTGATTCGTGGCGTCAAAAAGGAAACCCGCACGCTTGAAAGCCTTCATGCGATCAAGCGGCTTGGCATGGAAACCGAAACGATCCTTCGGACGGGCGAAATCGACCGCTATTCGGATTTTTTACGCGAACATTGGGAAGCGAAACAGAAATTATCGGACATGGTCACGAACGGCAAGATCAATCAGCTTTACCGTAAAGCGGAAGAGGCTGGCTCCATGGGTGGAAAAATCATCGGCGCCGGCGGCGGCGGGTATCTGCTGCTCTATTGCTCGGACCCCTTGAAGAGGGAAAAAATTCGCGAAATCATGTGCCCCGAAACCGAAGAACTTCAATACCGCTTTGATACGCAAGGCGCCATAGTCGTGGTGGATGACGGCGTACGCGCCAAACACCGCCAACCGGCGCCGGCCCTAACTTAAAAGGAGAACCCGATTCAATGAAAACGAACCGCCAGTTTATCGATCAATTTTTAAAAGAAACCAAAGAAATCGTGGAGTTGCTGGACCGCGATAAAATCGACCAGATCATCGACGCGATGTTCGAAACCTGGAAAAATGGAAAGCGCATGTATTTAATGGGAAATGGCGGCTCGGCTTCGACCGCTTCCCATCTTGTGAATGACTTTGGAAAATGCACGGCCCTTCCCGGAAAGAAGCGCTTTAAAGTCATGGGGCTTACCGATAATCCGGCCCTGATCACCGCCCTCGTGAATGATAATGGTTTCGACAATCTTTATTCCGAACAGTTGCTGAATTTCATCGAACCCGGCGATGCGCTCGTCGGATTCAGCGCGCACGGCGGCTCGGGCAAAGACAAGGCCGGTCTCTGGTCCCAAAACCTGCTCAAAGCTTATATGATTGCGAAGGACCACGGCGTGAAGACCCTCGGATTCAGCGGCTATGACGGCGGCGCGATGAAAGAAATTTGCGACCTTTGCATTGTCGTTCCCTTTCATAACACCCAGCATGTCGAAAATTTTCATCTAACCCTGGGCCATTTGATGTGCAACCGGCTGATCGAAAAAATCGCGGCTGAAGAAGGCGTTGAAGCGCAGCCCTTTGCCTGCGCCAGCGCCCGTTAATTCGAGGGACCATGGAACTTTTCATTGATACGGCCAACCTGGATGAAATCCGCGAAATTGCGCGCTGGGGCGTTATTACCGGCGTCACCACAAACCCCAAAATTTTCTCCAAGGAAAAGAACGCGGACCTCCGGACCCGGGTCGAAGAAATCCTGAAAATTGTCCCCGGCCCATTGAGCGTGGAAGTCACCACGAATGACCCGGATGAAATGGTGGTCGAAGCGCAAAAATTCGCGGCCTGGAGCGATCATATTGTGGTCAAAGTCCCGATGGCGCCGGCCGGCCTCGAAGCCGTCCGCTTTTTAAAAACCAAGGGCATCAAGACCAACGTCACAGCGATTATGTCGGTCAACCAGGCCATGCTGGCCGCGCTTGCCGGGGCCACTTATGGCAGCATTTTTTATTCCCGCATCGAAGACATCGGCCATGACGGCCTCGAGGTCATCCGCGAGAGCGCCGAACTGTACAAGAAAAGCGGTTTCTCTACCAAAATCATCGTGGGAAGCATCCGGATGATGACCCAAATCACGCGTGCAGCGATGGCCGGCGCCCATGTGATCACGGTCCCCTATTCTTTCTTCCGCCCGCTGGCCAGCCACCCGCAAACCGACAGCACGATCCGGGAATTTCTCAAAGCCTGGGAAAGCTCCCGTCCTTCCGCTTTGACGGTGTGACTGCTCCTCAAGCTGTTATTCTCGCCGGGGGCCGGGGAACACGGCTCGGACAAATTACGCACCAGACCCCGAAGCCCATGGTTAAAACCGGCGGGAAACCTTTTCTCGAATGGCTTGTCCTGCACCTCCAAAAGCAGGGCATTTCCCGCTTTGTGATGTGCATCGGGTATCTTAGCGATCAAATCCGGGATTATTTCGGGACGGGCAAGAAGTGGAACTGCCATATCGAGTATTCGGTGGAACAGGAACTGCTCGGCACCGGCGGCGCGATCAAAAAAGCTATTCCCCTTCTCGACGATCTTTTTGTGGTGGCCTCTGGCGATAACTACCTCGATTTGGATTACCTGGATTTTTTCCGCGCGCATGAAGCTTTGGGCGCTCTTGGCACCCTCGCCTGCTGGAAAGTCACGCGGCCTGACATCGTTCCCAACCTTTTGCTGGATGAGAAAACCCGCCGCGTCCTCGATTACGCCTACCGCAATCCCGAAGGAAAAAACTTTCTCGACAGCGGCATCAAAATTTTTTCGCGCCGGCTCTTCGATTATTTTCCGGCCCGGGACCAATTCTCACTCGAAGCAGATGTGATGGAAAAGATAGCAAAAATGGGACTGCTGGCAGGATATCCGATTCAGGACCCGCCGCTTGATGTGGGAACACCGGAAGGCCTTGCGGCCGTGAGAAAAAAACTGGTTATTTAAACGCGGTTTCTTTGCGGTCAGAATAGCGGTAGGCTTCGAAGACAAGCCGCATGGCTTCCATGCCGTCTTCAGCGCTTCCGAGCGGAGTACGGCTTTCGCGGACGGCCGCGGCAAATTCCTGCCATTCGAGAAGCCAGGACTTGTCCTCGCCGCGGAATTCCGTGGTGGTGACTGCAAACGGCCGGTCGTAATGTTTGGGGCAGAAATGAAGTTTCTCGGTGCCGTAGGCGCCGCCTAATCCCTCCACCTCCACAAAACCTTCATCGCCATAAACTTCAAATGAAAAAAGATTTTTCCACTGCAGCAGCGAAGCTTGCACTGAGGCCATGCGGCCCGTCCTGGAACGCATGATCATGAAGCCATTGTCTTCGATTCCTTTCGGAAACGGCCAATACTGGGTTTCACGGAAACCCGCGACATCGTCGAAATCGCCGAGAAACCAGCGTGAAAGATCCACGGCATGGATTCCCTGTTCCATCAAATGGCCGCCGCTCGCTTTCGTGAGATCGGCGCGCCATTCGTTTTCGCGGCCCGGCATTCCGATGATGCCGTAACGGCTGCGCGCAAACAGAGGCTTTCCGAGCTTTCCCTGATCGAGCAATTTCCTGGCTTCAAGGACTGCGGGATGATGGCGGTGGTTGAAACCGCATTTGAGGATTTTTCCGGTTTCTTTCGAAACCCGGAGCATGTTCTCGCATTCTTCAAGCGTTTTGGCCAGCGGCTTTTCACAAAGCACGTGCTTGCCGGTTTTCATGGCCATCACGGAAATCCGCTCGTGCAAATGAGGCGGTGTGGCGACAATGACGGCGTCGAGATCATCCCGCTTTCCGATCCATTCCCAGCCCGCGAGCGCTTCACATCCAGCCGGACCGGCCAGGGCCTGCGCATGGTCCAGATGCTCCGCGGAAATCGTGACAAGCTTGACGTCTTTGAGTTTGGCGAAGATTGGAACGCGGCGGCGCGCCTGAAGCCCGGCCCCGACAAACCCGACCCGCATCATGCTTTCACCGTCGCAAGCTGGCCGCGGCCGATTTCAAGATGCGTGAATCCGGCAAGGCGCATTTTGGCGGGGTCCAAATGATTTTTGGCGTCCAGGATAAGCGGACGCCGCATGGCTTTGAAAATTTTTCCATAATCCAGGGCGCGGTATTCGGGCCATTCGGTCATAACCAACAAGGCCTCGCTGCCTTCCACGGCGCGGTACGGGTCTGCACAAAATTCAAACGGGATCGTTCCCGGATATTCGGATAGATCGGCTTTCGGGTCATGCGCCCGAACCTGCGCGCCCTGCGCAAGCAATCCATCGATGATTTCAAGCGAGGCCGAACGCCGCAGTGTGCTGGTGCCCGGCTTATAGGTCAGGCCCAAAACCGTCACCTGCCGGCCTTTGAGATTTCCGTCAAATGCCTCTTCGAGCATTTGGATCACCCGACCGGTCTGACGACGGTTGATTTCAAGTACGTCGTCTAAGAGCGGTGTCTGAACCTGCAAATCGCGTCCCAGTTTTTGAAGCGCGCGCAAATCCCGGGCGAGTGTGGCGCCGGCAAATCCAAGGCCGGGCCGGACCTGGGCTTTCTTGCCAATCCGGCTGTCTTTCTTGAGGATTTTTGAAATTTCGATTCCGTCCGCGCCCACGCCGTCGCAAAGCCGGCCGAATTCGTTGGCAAAACTGATGCTGGTGGCAAAGAAACCATTCAGCGCGTGCTTGGCCATTTCCGCGGTGCGGCGCGACACGAAAAACTTTTCCGCCAGAAAAGACTCGAAAACATCGCCGGCTTTTTTGCGCGCCCTTTCGGAGTTGACGCCGAGGATGATCATGTCGGGCCGTTTGAAATTTTCAATGGCCTGGCCAAGCCGCAAATTTTCAGGGCTGTAAATCACATCAATGGAAGAATCGGGGCGGGCTGCAAGAATTCGGTCTTGCCATTTTTCGGTCGTGCGCACGGGCACTTGGCTGTTGATCACCAGAAGCGCCTCCGGATCCAAAGAAGGAATGATGGCGTCCAGCGCTCTTTCGAGAATGGACAAGTCCGTATGGTCATCGGCATCGACCGGCGTGTCATAGGTCAGGAAAACGGTTTTGGCGCCGGCAACAGCCTTGGCCGCCGAAGTTTCGAAACGAAGTTTTCCGCTTGCCATTCCGGATTGGATCACGGCTTCGAGACCCGGCTCAAAAAGCGGCGGCTTTCCCTGCTGAAGGCCGGTCACGATACGTCCATTTTCGTCATAAGCGGAAACATTGCAGCCCTGCTCCGCCAGGCAGGCGGCCGTGACAAGCCCCAAATGCCAAAGCCCCACCACCGCGACTTTTTTCGGCGGCGCATCCGGCGTCAGGTAAAAATCTTTTTGCTCGAGCATGCGTTTCACGGAAATGCGCACCGCTTCCGCGGAACTATGCTTCGGCTGCCATCCCAGGGCGCGAATCTTTGCGCCATCCAGAGCAATTTTGGCCTGGTCCCCGCGCCATCCGCGCTCTCCGCCTTTGAGTTTGATTTTGCAATCCTTGATGCCCATTTCTTCCTGAATGATCGTGGCAATGTCCAGCACCAGAGTTTCATCCGGAGCGCCAAGATTGAAAACATCGCAATAGCCTTCGTCCCCGCGAGGCCTGGTTTTAGAAATCACATAAAGCATTCCATCGATACACTCTTCGGCAAGGAGATAACTTTTCGTCTGCGTGCCATCGCCGAGCACTTCGAGTTCCCTCGGGTTGGCGCGCAGCTTGCAAATAAAATCGAGAATGACGCTGTGGCTGATCCTGCCGCTGATGATGTTGCCGTAGCGGAAAATCCAGGCTTGAATGTCGAAGAGATGGGAATAGGCGCTGATAAAGGCTTCGCAGGCGAGTTTGCCCGCGCCGTAAAGGGAAATCGGAAGCGTGGGCCCGTGCGATTCGGAGCGGAAGCCACTGGTTTTTTCCCCGTAAATCGCGCCGGAAGAAGGAAAGACGAGTTTTTTCACGCCCGTTTCGCGCATGGCTTCAAGCACGTTGCGGGTGCCGGCAAGACCGTCTTTGAAATCCAGGCCCGTATCTTTGAGCCCGGCCGGAATATCCGTATTTCCCGCAAGGTGCCAGATCAAATATTTGCCCCGCACCGCCTCCACCATTTTCGCGTAATCGGCCAAGTCGGCTTCGACGATGGTGAGATTGGGATGGTCCAGAATGTGCTGGATGCGGCCTTTGCCCCGGTAAAAGCGGTCGAATAAGGTCACGCGCGCGCCCTGTTTCAGCATTTCTTCGGTCAAATAGCTGCCAAAAAAACCGGCGCCACCGGTGATCAGGATTTCCTTTTGATTGAAGTCAAGCATAAGCCAGTAATTCTACTTTCCCCTTTGAGAAAGTCAATGCTTGCGTTTAGTTGCGGGCGAGGGCGATGACGCGGTTTTGGAGGCCGAATAAGCTCGCTGCGGACAAAAGACATTCGGCAAAAGCACGAAACGCAAAACCGGCCGGATAGCGGGAAAGGTCGGTGTTGACCTTAAGCATGGTTTGGACCGCAAAATTCTCCTTTTTCAGCAGATCCGCAAG
>CAYGIT010000144.1:0-6685 GCA_964349955.1 uncultured bacterium | reverse complement strand
TTTGAATCCCTGGCCGGAAAAATTGAAGCGGACCAGGGATTTTCTCTGGAAGCGCCTTCTTTTTTCGAGGGGGAAGGACTTACGCTACGTGCCAAACTGCCGAATCCGGAAGCGCTGGACAAGATTGCCGCCGCGTTTTCCGCCAAGCGAAAATTGTTTAACTCTTTATTTGACGTTATGTTATGATGCTCACTTATTTCTAAAAAGATGAAACGATCCCTTTCGATATTCTTTTTTCTTTTTTTGAGCTGCCTTTCTCCGCTTCGTGCGGCGGATGTCCAGGTAAGCGCCAATTTCAATAAACGAGTGGTTCAGGTTGGCGAAGAAATCCAGCTGACGATCCGCATTACGGGCGCCATGGGCAATATCCAGGCCCCGCGCCTTCCCGGATTTCAGGGGTTCGATACTTTTTATACGGGGCGCTCCTCGCATATTACTTTCATTAATGGCCAGTCCTCTTCCAGTGTGGAATTCAGCTATGTGCTGGTCCCGAAACAAGCCGGGCGTTTTCGCCTTGATCCGATTGAAGTGAACGTGGCTAATAACCGGTTCATGACGACGGCGGTTGAAATTGAAGTCCAGGGGGCAGGCTTCGGAGCTTCTAATCAAGCGCCGGTTCCCGGAGGCGCCGCGCCGCGTCCTCCGATGCAGCAGCAGGCCGCTCTTCCGTATCCTTCCGGGCCTCCGGCCAATGAACCGCCCCCGAGTTTCAAGCCGGAAGACGACAATATTTTCGTGCGTGCCTGGAGCGACAAAACAACGGTGTATCCGAATGAGCAAATCCTTTTGACGTACTCTCTTTATACCCGCTACGACACGCGTTATGAGGGTTTTGAAAAAGAACCGCAGGTTAGTGGTTTCTGGATTGAAGAATTTCCGATGGGGCAGGATGTGCAGCGCGAAACCGTCCGTATGAACGGCAAAAAATACATCAAGGCCGACATCCGCAAAACCGCGCTTTTTGCCACCGCTCCTGCGGAATACACCATTGACCCGGGCACGCTCAAGGCGTCGATCCGCCAGGAGCCGGAAAATACGAGCGTTTTCGATGATTTTTTTAATGATAGTTTTTTTTCGGGCGGGGGCTTTTTCGCGCGGCGTGAAGACCGGCTTTTAAAACCGATTCCGATCCTGATTCATGTGAAGCCCTTGCCAGAAACGGATAAGCCGGCTACTTTTCAGGGAGCGGTGGGCAGTTTTCGAATGACCGCCACGGTGGACAAGCAGACGGTCAAGCAAAACGAGCCTGTGACGATGAAGCTGGTGCTGGAAGGGCAGGGCAATATTGAAACGCTCAATAAACCTAAAATGCCCGAGATTCAGAATGTGAAAATTTATGATTCGGATACGTCCTCGCAACTTTTCAAGACCGGGGATGTCATCGGCGGGCGAAAAGTTTTTGAAGTCGTATTCATTCCTTTGCAAGCGGGTATTTTAAAAATTCCTGCGGTCGAGTTTAGCTATTTTAATCCCGCCCAAAACGCTTATGAAAAGTTGAAAACGCAGGAATTTTCGATTCCCGTGGCGTCTTCCGGCGAACAGTTCAAGCTCCCGGCCACGTTGAGCGGGCAAGAAGAATTCAAAAAAGAAGTCCAGGCCGAGGCGCAGGACATCCGTTTTATCCGGGAAGAGCTGGAGGATGCGCGCGACCTGGCTTTGATGAAAAATATATTCCGGGGTGCAGTGTCCGGCAGTGTTTTGCTTACCCTTCTGCTCGGCTATGGGTTCTTGCGCCATCGCCGGGAAAAAATTTTCGCAGGGGATACGGGCCTCAAGCGCCGTTCCCAGGCGCGCTCGCGTGCCGACGGGAGGATGAAAAAAATAAAATCGCTCAGCAAAGCCGAGACCGCCGAATATTTCGAGGAAATCGAAAAAATCCTTACGCAGTATCTTTCGGACAAATTCAATTTGTCCACGCATGGCGTGACGCGCTGGGACCTGGAGAAGCAGATGGAGCAGGCGGTGGGCCCCGAAGATCCTCTTCTTTCCGATTTGCGCAAGCTTTATGAGTTTTGCGATGAATCCCGTTTTGGCAAAGGCACGATCCCCGAAGAAATGAAAAAAACGGCCCTTGAAATTCTTCGCCGGACCCTGGACCGGGTGGAGAAGATGAAATGATGAGAAAGAAATTTCTTTTCCTTCTTTTTTGGGTCCTGATCGCCCTGCCCGCGGCCCGGGCCTGGACCACGGCGGAGCTTTCTGATTTCCACAAGGCCAATCAAAACTACCGCAGCGGCAAATTCAAGGAAGCCGTTGTTCTTTATGAAGCGCTTTCCGAAAAGTATCCGGAATCAGGCACGCTTTATTTTAATCTCGGCAACAGCTATTACCGGCTCGGAAAAACGGGAAAAGCCATTCTCTCTTATGAGCGCGCGCGGCGTTTCGATCCGCGTGACCGGGACATCCGCTATAATCTCAATTATTTGCGCGGGCTCTTGCAATATAAAATCGAGGACCGCCGCAACTGGTACCTGAAGACTTTCGAGGAAATCCTGAATACTTTTACGGAAAAAGAAATCATCCTCGGCGCGCTTGGCGCTTACCTGCTTCTGATTTTTTCATGGGTCTGGGCGGTTTTTTTTCGCAAAGCCGCGCCCTGGCGTTTTTGGCGCAAAACTTTTTTGGCCATTGTCCTCTTTTTTGCCGCCGTGGTAGCGGCTAAAAATGTGCAGGCGCATTGGCTGCGCGGCGCAATTATCACGGTCCGTGAGGCGCAGGTGCGCTACGGGCCTTCGGAAAGCGACCAGCTGGCTTTCCGGCTGGGCGACGGGCTCAAATTGTATGTCATGGACCGCCGCGACGAATGGAGCAGGGTTTTGCTCACCAACGGCGAAAGTGGCTGGGTAAGGAATGATCAAATTGAAGAATTCAAGACTTCCTGATTCCAGGGGGCATTTCGGCGCTTTCGGGGGGCGCTATGTGCCGGAAACCCTCATCAAAGCACTGGATGAACTTTCGGATAGTTACCGGAACTTTCAAAAGGATAAAAATTTCAAGGAGGAGCTTGCTGTGCTTCTCCGGACTTATGCCGGCCGTCCCACGCCGGTTTATGAAGCGAAAAATCTCACTGGTTATTTCAAGCGCGCGCGGATTTTTTTGAAACGCGAAGACCTTTGCCATACCGGCGCGCATAAAATCAACAATACGCTCGCCCAGGGGCTGCTGGCTAAAAAGCTCGGGAAAATGAGAATCGTCGCCGAAACCGGGGCCGGGCAGCATGGCGTGGCCAGCGCGACCGCGGCCTGCGTATTTGGCCTGAAATGCGTGGTTTACATGGGCGAGGAAGATATTCACCGCCAGGCGCTGAATGTCTATAAAATGAAATTGCTTGGCGCCGAGGTCCGGCCGGTTTTTTCCGGCTCGCGCACGTTGAAAGACGCGACCAATGAAGCCATCCGGGACTGGGTCACGAATGTCGAAACCACGCATTACCTGCTGGGTTCAGCGGTAGGACCGCATCCTTATCCGATGATGGTGCGTGATTTTCAATCGGTGATCGGCCGTGAAACGCGGGACTATTTCCGCAAAAAAAAGGCATTCCCGGATTATCTCGTGGCCTGCGTGGGTGGCGGCAGCAATGCCATCGGTTTTTTTCATCCTTTTTTGAAGGACGGCAAAGTCAAAATGATCGGGGTGGAGGCCGCGGGTTCCGGGCTTTCCAAAAAACACGCGGCTTCGCTTACCAAAGGCCGGCCCGGAATTTTGCACGGAATGAAAAGTTATCTTTTGCAAAATAAAGATGGGCAGGTCGAGCTGGCGCATTCGATTTCCGCGGGCCTGGATTATCCGTCGGTAGGGCCGGAGCATTCCTGGCTAAAAACTTCCGGCCGCGTTCAATATGAAACGGCGACCGATACGGACGCGCTGGAAGGTTTCAAGCAATTGACTCGCCTCGAGGGGATCATGCCAGCGCTTGAGCCCTCGCATGCGATCGGTTTCTTGAAAAAGTTGATGCCGCGCACCCGCCCTTCGGAATCGGTGGTGGTTTGCCTTTCCGGCCGCGGCGACAAAGACATCGACACGGTCAAAAAACATCTGAAATAAAAAGGACAGTGTGCAAAATTTTTTGAAGGAAAAAATAACCAAAGCAGCCAAAGAGCGTTCAAAACTTTTTTGCGCTTTTTTGACGCTCGGTTTTCCAAACCTGGCAGCCACCGAAAAACTGATTCTGGAATTCGAAAAAAATGGCGTGGATATTGTGGAGCTCGGATTTCCTTTTTCGGATCCTTTGGCCGACGGACCCACGATCCAGTATTCCTCGGAACAGGCGCTCCGGAAAGGCGTGCAGTTGAAGGATGCTTTTGAGCTGGCCGAGAAATTACGGCGCCGGGGCTGCAAAATGCCCTTGGTTTTTTTTACCTATCTGAATCCCGTTTTTTCCTATGGCCTGCAGAAATTTGTCCAAACGGCAAGGCGCGCGGGCTTTGACGGATTGATTGTTCCGGATCTTCCGCCCGACGAAGAGCCGGTACTGGAAAGAGAGTGCCTTCGCCAGGGGCTTTTGCGCACTTTTCTTGTGACGCCCACGACGTCGGAAATTCGTGCGAAAAAAATCGCGAAAGCCACGGACGGTTTCATTTATTATGTTTCGCTTCGCGGAGTCACGGGCGCGCGGAAGGCGCTTCCGCAAGATTTGAAAAAAAATTTGGCGCGGCTGAAAAAAATCAGCGCCAAACCGGTCTTGATCGGCTTTGGAGTTTCGACGCCGAAGCAGGCCCGCGAATTGGGGGCCCAGAGCGACGGCGTCATCGTGGGCAGCGCGATCGTGGAGTCTTTGCGCCGTTTTGGCGGGCTTGGGCAAACGGTTCAATTTGTCAAAAGCATGGTGCGTGCATTAAAATCGCGGGATTGAGATGAGGGAAGTTTTACTCGGCCTTGATCTCGGCGAAAAAAGAGTCGGCGTGGCGGTCACGGATGAAGCCGGAATGATGGCCCTTCCGCTCACGACCCTTGAGTTTCGGGGACGAAACCATTTGCTGGAGCAGCTTACCCGGCTCGTCAAGGATTACCGGGTTCAAAAAATCATCGTCGGCTTTCCGAAAACCCTGAAAGGGGAGACCGGCCCTGCGGCCCAAAAGGTGATGGCGCAGGTGGAATGGTTCAAAGGGGTTTTGGACCGGCCCTGGATTTTATGGGACGAGCGGCTTTCGACCCGTGAAGTGGAACGCGTGCTGCTGGAGGCCGATGTGAGCCGCGCCAAACGCAAGGAAGTGCGCGACCAACTGGCCGCCCAGCGCATTTTACAAAATTACATGGATCATCAATCGAGGTTAAATTAATGCATTACTCTCTTACGGCTCTTCCGAACGGTGTTCGTGTGATCACGGTGCCCATGCAGGACCGTGCATCGGCCGGAGTTGCCATTTGGGTGCGGGCGGGAGGCCGTTTCGAATCGCGCCCGCTTTCCGGAGTTTCGCATTTTCTCGAGCATATGCTTTTCAAGGGCACTCCCAGCCGCACGGCCCGCCAGATCAAGGAACAAATCGAAGGCGTCGGCGGCATGATGAATGCCTTCACTGGCGAAGAATCGACCTGCTATTTCGCAAAACTTCTCGTGCCGCATTTTCCAAAAGCGCTCGAAGTTCTCTCCGACATGGTGAACCATGCTTCGTTGAGTCTTGAGGAGTACAAAAAGGAAAAACCCGTCATTCTCGAAGAAATCAAAATGTACCGGGACCTTCCATCACATCATGTGCAGGATGTCATGAGCGAAATGCTGTGGCCGGACCAGCCGCTGGGCAGGCCGATCGCAGGTACGCCGGAAACGGTTGAGGGCATTACGCGCCAGGCAATGGCCCGGTACAAAAAACAATACTATCATCCGAAGAATATCGTGGTCACTGTTTCAGGTTCTGTGGATCCTGAAGAGGTCGCCCGGCGGGTGAAGGATTGTTTTGTCCAGAAAAGTACGCTTGTGAAAGCGCATTTTCCAAAAGCTTCGTCGCATCAAACAAAACCCCGCATTCAATTTCTTGAAAAAAAGAGCGAACAAACGCATCTGGTGATCGGTTTGCACGGCCTTTCGCGTTTTGATCCCGCCCGGTATGCTTTGGGGATTCTCAACATCATGCTGGGTTCCAATATGTCGAGCCGCCTTTTCGAAGAGGTGCGTGAAAAACGCGGTCTTGCTTATGAAATCCGTTCCGGCCTTTCTTATTATCATGATGCCGGCGTGGTCACGGTATCTGCGGGTCTGGAAGCGGCCAAACTACCGGAAGCCGTGCGCGTGATCCTGCGGGAGCTTGGCAAACTTTGTACGAAAAATGTGAGTGAAGGCGAGCTGCGCCGCGCCAAGGATTATTTCATGAGCCAGCTCTACATGGCGCTCGAAGACACGCTGGACCATTTATTATGGGTCGGCGAACGCGTGCTGGATCGCGACGAGTTGCCGGACCGGCAGCAGATCCACAAGGAAATCGAAGCCGTGACCGCGGGCGATATTCAGGAAATGGCCAAAAGGCTTTTCCGCACAAGCCAGCTCAATCTGGCCGTGATCGGCCCCGTGGATTCAAAAATTCAAAACCGGGTGCGCAAGGAATTCGAAATCAAATGAAAACCAATGGCCGGAAAATCTTAATCGCTCCCAGCCTTCTCTCCGCGGATTTCAGCCGGTTGGGTGAAGAAATTGCGGACGTCGAACGCGGCGGATGCGACATCCTGCATGTGGATGTGATGGACTGCCACT
>CAYGIT010000143.1:0-6753 GCA_964349955.1 uncultured bacterium | reverse complement strand
CCCGCGTTTTTTGAGCGCGCGGGCAAGATCGATGACGCCGCGTTCCACGCCGCCCACTTCCAGCGAAGGAAGCATTTGCAGGACTTTCATAAAAATTCCTGAAGCCTTTTGGCCAGGGCCTCTTTTTCGAGCTGGAGAATGGCCGGAGTTTTTTGCAGATCGAGCGAGGCGATTTTTTCTTCCAGGTCTTCGGGTCCGGCAACTTCGATGGCCGATTCGCGGGCCAGAATTTCCCGGAATTTTTTGTGCTTCGCCGGCAGTCCCCGAGATCCCAAACTCAGGACAATGACTTTCCGGCCCGCGCTGACCGCTTCCGAAATCATGGAGATGCTGTCTTCGGTCACGAGCACGATCGAGGCAAGCGCCATCATGCCCGGAGCGGTTTCGGGGCTTGAGTCTTCGGCGGCAATGACTACTTTCTGGCAATGCGCGCGGTTGACGACCTCGCGCTTTAAAAAATCGGAAATCACCTGGGGCGTCCGGCGCGAAGTGGTGACCAGGTAATCGCCCTTTTGAGAAGCAATCCGGTCGAGCGCCGAAAAAAGGCGGCGTACCGGTTCCAATTCAAGAGAAAAACGGCGGGTGGGTCCGCCGAGAAAAACCGCAATTTTGACTTTTCCTGGACGCGGAAGGCTGCCCGCCAGTTTTTGGGCCGCGCCGGAAATCCGTGCCGGCTCCATGCAACTGGGCGTCAACAGGGTGCGAAAAGCGCCTTCGGGAACCGGCCCGCGGTCATGCGCCGGAACCATGGCCAGATCATAGCGGAATAAATGGAAAGGAAAAGACGGCTTCATGAGCACAATACTTTTGGCGCGCGAATCGCGGGCAAAGCATAAATTTAGCGGCACAAGCGAAGCGCCGGCGGAAATAATAAAATCGGCGCGCGCATTTTCAACGGCCTTTTGGGTTTCAGGAGAAAAAAACCATGCCAAAAAGCGGAGCCTTCCCTGCGCCCACGGAATGAAAAAGAAAGCAAACCACGGAAAGAGCCTGCGATGCCAGGAGGATTTGAATTTCACTTCGATTGTCGAGGCCGGATATTCCATTCCGGGGCGGGCGTATTGACTGGAAATATTTTTAAATTGTTCCGCCACGGCTTCCGATTGCTTCACATGGCCGGGCTTTCCATCCGACAAAATAAGCAGGCGCTTGGTCCGGAGCGCACCCCCCCCCAAGGCGTCTCCGGTTTTCTTCATTTTGAATTCGATCCCCCTGTCAGCTCGAAAATTTTCCGGTTCAAAACATCCTCACCGGAAGAAATGCGAAGCTTGGCAGCCAGCACCAGCGGATTGAGCACATCGGAAATCATTTCCGGCGCCCGGTAAAAATCTTTTTCCGTCGTGATGATTTCGGTGGCCGAGGCGGAATCACTGACGGCTTTGATTTCCTGAAGTTCCTGCTTTGAAAAAACATGGTGGTCCGTAAATTCAAAATTACGGATGGGACGGATATGATGGCGCGTCAAAAGCAATTGAAAAGAGCGCGGCACGCCGACCCCTGAAAAAGTGGTCACCCGCTGTTTTTCCAGCTTGGCCAAAGGCACCCTTGCTTTTTTCCGCGCGCGGTAGAAAAAAAGCGGGTCCAGATACGATTCCACAATCTGAGCCTGGGGGGCAAACTTCCGGATCTCGTTTTTCAATTCTACAAGTTGTTTGGGCGGAACCAGATTGGAATGAGAAATCACCACGATGGACGCTCTTTGTAAAATAGGGAGCGGTTCGCGCAAAATCCCACGAGGAATCAATTTATAATTCCCGAACGGGTTTAACGCGTTCACCAAAACAATTTCCAGGTCCCGGTGAACCGGCCAGTGCTGGAGGCCGTCATCGAGAATCGCGGCATCGATTTTTTGTTTCGCAGAAATTTCACGGGCGACCGCAGTCCTGTTGGCGCCGACTCCCATGAGGGCCTTGGGCAAATGCGCGCGCATCTGCTCCACTTCATCGTGGCTGTAACCGCGCGTCAGGATCAATGCTGTTTTTCCGCTTTCGCCGATCCGCCGGGCAAGGTATTCCACAAACGGCGTTTTTCCGGTCCCGCCCCAGGTCAAATTTCCGACGCTGATGACAGGAAAGGGCAGCCGGGTGCTTTTGAGGATTTTCTTTTCGTAAAGCGAACGGAGGGTTCCTACACCGCAGCCGTAAACACCGCCTGCCATTTCAAGAAGAGGTGAAAAAACTTTTGAAAGAGGACCATCTTCATAACCTTCCGCCAACCTGCGGAAATAACTTCGTGTCGAATGCGCCATCGTTAATCCTTTCTTGCGGCTTTCCCGGCAGAAAATGCTGTACCCGGTCGAGATGACGGGCCGTGGCCCCGCGCATTTCCAGAACCGCGCCAAACGCCTTGTCTCCAAACAAAGAACGTTCGGCCGGATCGCGCAGGAGTTTCACCACTGCATTGTGAAGCGCCGGCCGGTCATTCACCGCCCGGGAGCCTCCCTGAAGATCAAGCCATTGGTAAAGAGTTTCGAAATTAAAAACATGAGGGCCGTGTAAAATCCCTTTCCTGAAAACAGCCGGTTCCACCGGATTTTGTCCGCCTTTGGAAACCAGGCTGCCTCCGACAAACACCACATCGGCAAACGAGTAGATGTCCTTCAAAACACCGAGCTGGTTCAAAATAAGGACTTCCCGGCGACGGCCCGGTTGAAACGGCTCCGAAAGCTCCGCTTCAACTCCCCATTTTTTAGCAAGCTCGAGAATTCGCGAGGAACGTTCGATATGCCTCGGGGCGAGAATCATTTTCAAACCCGGGAATTCCGCCCGTAAATCCCGTAAAACTTCAAAGACCATTTCTTCTTCGCCCGGATGAGTGCTTCCCGCCACCCAAATCCGGTCTTCCGGGCCGTAGCCCCATTTCGCCTTCTCTTTTGCACTTAATGCCGGATCCATGCCAGCGGAAGGCATTTGATCCAGCTTCATATTGCCAAGCACTTCAATCCTGGAACGTTCAATCCCGAGGCTTTCAAAGCGCAAAGCATCCTGTCCGGTCTGCGAAAAAATGAAATCAATCCGTTGGAAGAGCGGAGCAAAAAGTTTTAAAAAACGGCGGTACCGCCGGGCGGATTTCCTGGAAAGCCGGGCATTGAGGATTCCCACGCGCACGCCGGCACGCCCCGCTTCCAGCAAAAGGTTCGGCCAAATTTCGGTTTCGGCCAGAAGCAGGCAATCGGGTTTCAACTGCTCGAAAAACTTCCGGCATGAAAAACTGAAATCAAAAGGAAAATACACCACGGAAAGCCGGGGACTTTCCAGCTCGCGGGCAATTTTCTGGCCCGTGGGAGTCACGGTGGACAGCACCCCATGCAGCTCCGGAAAACGCTCCAAAAATCCTTTCAAAAATTCCCGTAGCGCCATGACTTCCCCGACGCTGACGGCATGCACCCATACGGTCCGCCTGCCGGAAATTTTCCGGAGCGTTTCCGGCGCGATCCATCCTAGCCTTTCGCGCAAAAGCCGGCGCGGGTCCTCCGCCTGTTTCATTTTCATGCAAAAAACAGGCAGGTAGAACAAGCCAAAGAGCCCATAAGCCAGATTAAAGACTACAGACCACAGACTACAGACCACAGACCAATGACCAGTGACCGGAGACCGCAGACCACAAACCGGAGACTGCAGACCACAGACCACAGACCGCAGACCAGGGTCTGAAGGCCCAGCGTCAGCTTTCAAATTCGACGAAGTTCTATTTTTTTTGGTTTCTTTAGACATTTTTATTTTTTCCCTATTTCTTTGCTTTGGTCTGTAGTCTGTGGTCTCTGGTCTGTTGTCTGTGGTCTGTTGTCTTTCCCTTACGCTCTCGGATGCGCGGCATCATAAGCCTCTTTCAGCCGCTTGGTCGTGACATGGGTGTAAATCTGGGTGGTGGACAAATTTTCATGCCCTAAAAGCTCCTGCACGCTTCGCAAGTCCGCCCCGCGGTCGAGCATATGCGTGGCGAAAGAATGCCGAAGCATGTGGGGCGATACTTCTTTTTTTAAAGCAATTTTTCGCCCGTATTTGAGCATCATGCGCCTTACGCTCCGGTCGGTCAGCCGGCCGCCGGAACGGTTCAGATAAAGCGCCTTTTTCTGCGCCGCTTCTTTTTCTTTGGGCGGCCGGTGCTCCGCATAGGTTTGGATCGCTTTCAAAGCCACCGAGCCGACCGGCACAATCCTCTCTTTTTTTCCTTTGCCGCGCACGCGCACAAGCTCGCTGAAAAAATCCACATCATCATGATTGAGCCCCACCAGCTCGCTCACGCGAAGGCCGGAACTGTAAAAAAGTTCCAGGATCGCGCGGTCGCGCTTGCCTTCCCAATTGTCGATGGCTGGCGCTTCCAGGAGATGGGTGACCTCTTGGGGGTCGAGAAATTGCGGCAGCCTTTTGTCGCGTTTGGGCGTAGCAATTCCTGCTGCGGGATTGGTTTTTAAAATATTTTCCCGGACAAGGTATTTGAAAAATGACCGGATGCAGGCGAGTTTTCTCGAAACGGTGCTTTTGGAATAATTTTTTTCCTTGAGGGCCGCCAAAAAGGACCGGATTTCGAGGTAGGTGATTTCTTCCGGCATTTTTTTCTCCAGGACCTGAGCGAATTCCCGGAGATCAACGCCGTAGTTTTTAACCGTATGCGGGGAAGCGTTTTTTTCTGTTTCGAGAAAAGAAAGATACCCTTGAACAAATTTGTCCATCAATCAAGCCCCAAGTTCCGTACGGTCTCCACCCCCCGCTTTTTCTTCTTCTGCGGGTTCATCCTGCTGGGGAAGTTTATTGGCCACGTGGCTGCATTTGGGATAATTGGAACAACCGTAAAAAGTGCGCCGGTTTTTGCCGCGCCGCTTCACCAGCTCTCCGCCGCAATCCGGGAGAGGGCAGAAAAAACCGGTCGGGATCGAGCGTGTTGTCTTGCAATCCGGAAATCCGGAACAAGCCATGAATTTTCCAAACCGGCCCCAGCGAATGACCATGGGTTTGGTGCAGACGGTGCAGGAATATTCCGTCGGGACCACTTCCTTGCGGAAGTTTTTCATCTTTTCCTTGGCCGCGGCCACATCCACTTCAAAGGGCCCATAAAAATTTTTCAGGACATCGACCCATTCTTTCGTGCCTTCCTCAATTTTGTCGAGTTCCTCTTCCATATTGGCCGTGAATTCCACGCCGAGAATGTCCGGGAAATGTTCCACCAGCAGGTCCACGACAATTTCGCCGAGTTCCGAAGGTTGAAGCGCGCCGCCTTTCCGGACGGCATACTCGCGATTCACGATGGTCGAAATAATCGGGGCATAAGTGCTTGGACGGCCGATGCCGTTTTCTTCCAGGGTTTTGACAAGGCTTGCGTCATTGAACCGGGGCGGCGGTTTGGTGAAATGCTGGTCCGCGGGAAGTTCATGCAGTTTGAGCGCTTCTCCGGCAATCAGTTCCGGGAGCTCCGCAAAAACTTCTTCGGCATCTTCCTTTTCGTCTTTTTTGTCTTTGGTTTCTTCTTCTTTGACTGCGAAGGCATCGCCGTAAAGAACACTGAATCCCGGAAAAAGATTCCGGCGGCCTGAAGCCTTGAAAAAATACTGGTCTCCGGCGGCAATCGAAATGGAAATATTTTCATCCACCGCCGGGGTCATCTGGGAGGAAAGGAATTTTTTCCAGATCAAATCGTAGAGTTTGAATTCTTCGTCACTTAAATAGGATTGAATCGATAATGGCTCACGCGAGGCGGAGGAGGGGCGAATGGCTTCATGCGCTTCCTGCGCGCCTTTTTTGGAGCGGTAAACAGGCGGTTTTTCCGGCAGGTACTTGTCGCCGAATTTTTGGCGGATATAGGAAGCCGCCTCGTTTTGCGCCTGAACGGAAATATTGACGGAATCCGTTCGCATATAAGTGATCAAGCCGACGCTTCCTTCGCTGCCCAGCTCCACTCCTTCGTAAAGTTTCTGGGCAATGCGCATGGTACGGGCCGCGGGAAATCCAAGCCGGTTATAAGCCTCCTGCTGGATTTTACTGGTGGTAAAAGGCGCCTGCGGACGGCGTTGGCGCTCCTTTTTTTCAACCTTGTCGATCTTGAATGGAAGATTCAAAATTTCCTTCCGGATCTTTTCGGTTTCTTCGCCGGTTTTAAGCTCCGCTTTTTTATCACCGATTTTATCCAGTTTGGCCTGAAAAATTTTCGGGTTGGCTGCGTCAGAGGCTTTGGAAAGTTTGGCAATAAGCGACCAGTATTCGACCGGCACGAAACTTTTGATTTCGCGCTCGCGATCCACAATCAAACGCAATGCCACCGACTGCACGCGCCCGGCCGAAAGGCCGCGTCCCACTTTGCGCCAAAGCAGCGGGCTCAATTCATATCCGACAATGCGGTCAAGAATGCGGCGCGCCTGCTGGGAGTTGACTAAATTCATGCTGATTTCGCGCGGATGGCGGAAGGCTTCCTGAATGGCTTCTTTGGTGATTTCATTGAAAACCACGCGCTGGATCGGAGCATGGCCTTCTTCTTCCTGAAAAATATGCGCAAGGTGCCAGCTGATGGCTTCCCCTTCACGGTCCGGATCTGCCGCGATGTAAATGGCCTTCTTCCCTTTGGCTTGCTGCTTCAGGAGCTTGACCTGTTTGCGCGCTTTCATGATGACAATGTATTGCGGCTCAAAATCGCGGCTGATTTCAATTCCCATTTTGCTTTTGGGAAGATCGCGAACATGCCCAAAAGAGGCTTCGACCTGAAAATCTTTTCCCAGGAATTTATTGATGGTCTTGGCTTTCGCGGGCGCCCAGAATCTTGTCA
>CAYGIT010000142.1:0-6762 GCA_964349955.1 uncultured bacterium | reverse complement strand
TCTAAATACCCTGCGAGAATGACAATTTCAAGATTGCTAGCGGAGAAAATTCCTTTTAAAAAAGATCGATATTACGAATAAAGTGCGTTATAAGAGGAGCTATGGCTAAACAAATAAAATTTCAGTCTAAAATTAAAAAAGAGCTCATTGAGAAATATACCGACAGGCGAATCAAAGAATTTTTCAAAGAAGACGCTGTCGATTCGTCTGTTATTCGCCACTTTCAAAAAAGTCCCCAACTAAGCACTTATGCGAAAACTCTTAAGAGCAAAATAATAGTGAGAAATAAAATTATCGAATGTTGCGATAAAGCTCTCGTTTTTCTTGAGGACGCTAAAAAAGTTGGCCAAAAGTCATGCTTGATTCTGAGCTCTTTCGCCGTGGAAGAATTTGGAAAAGCGGTCGCTTTAAAAAAAATTTTCGCGACTACCCTTGGATCTAAAATTCCCGGATGGCTCTTACGTGATC
The DNA here is from genome assembly GCA_964349955.1 of uncultured bacterium. GTDB lineage: Bacteria > Omnitrophota > Omnitrophia > Omnitrophales > Aquincolibacteriaceae > CAYGIT01. Next base: position 6,294 of record CAYGIT010000142.1, on the reverse strand, counting down.
ATGACAAAAAATACAAGGCGGGAATGGCCTATTTAAAAGAACGGGGCTGCCGTGATGTTTTTGAATTTTCTGTTTATATTTCGAGCAACATAATTCGCAAAGCTCATACTATTCAACAAGGCAACTGCGCAGTTTCGATAACTCCTTTAACCACAGGATTGTTTAGCGATACGACCCATACCAATGCGGAGACACTTCCAGTGCTCTCTCCTAAAAATCGGCAAAAAATACTTCATGTGGGTTTTGAGCGTGCGTCTCACGATATCCAGATATTCAATACCGAGAAACTCCCGCGCGGACTAATAGGCAAGCTTGTTTCTTTGCCGAGTGCGGATATTGAAAAGATGATTAATTGTATTCGGAGTTTTAAAAAAAATTCTTACTCCATTTGATCCTTTGCCCGAGCGCGTTTTTCGATGTGGATGGCGAGGAGGGAGAGGTCGCAGGGGGAGAGGCCGGGAATACGGGAAGCCTGGCCGAGCGATGCGGGACGGATTTTGGAGAGTTTTTCGGAGGCTTCGCGCGAAATGGCGCGGATTTTGGAATAATCCAGATTTTCCGGGATATGTCTTTTTTCGACTTTCTTGAAACGCTTGATGTCCGCGGTTTGGCGGGAAATATAGCCTTCGTATTTGACTTCGGTTTCAATGCGCATGATTTCATCTTCCGACAAAACCGCGCAACCACGGTGCTCTTCCTCTAAATCTTTGAAAGCCACATCCGGCCGGCGAAGAAACTGGTCCAGGGTACCGTTTTTATAACGGGTGTTTTTCAACCGGCTGATTTGGCTTCGCACACGTTCAAATTTCGCCTGTCCTTTTTCGAAAACCTCTTTTGCGAGCAAGCCGAATTCAAAACCGTATTTCATCAAACGCTCATCGGCATTGTCCTGGCGCAAAACCAGCCGGTACTCCGCGCGGGAGGTAAATAAACGGTACGGTTCATTCGTGCCGCGCGTGACAAGATCGTCAATCAAAACTCCGATATAGGCTTCCGAGCGATCAAGAATAAACGGCCCTTCGCCGCGCAATTTCCGGATCACATTCAGTCCCGCCATCAGGCCCTGGCCCGCGGCTTCCTCATAGCCGGACGTGCAATTGATCTGGCCGGCTAAAAATAAATTTTCGATTTTTTTAGTTTCAAGCGAATGCTTGAGCTGGGTCGGCGGAAAACAATCATATTCAATGGCGTAAGCCAGCCGCACGATTTCCGCACTCTCGAGACCGGCAATGGAATGAATCATTTCATGCTGAACATCTTCCGGGAGGCTGGTGGAAAGCCCGTTCACGTAAATTTCATCGGTGTCGCGGCCTTCGGGTTCCAGATAAATCTGATGCCGGGTCTTGTCCGCGAATTTTACGATTTTGTCTTCGATTGAAGGACAATACCGAGGGCCCGTGCTTTTGATGCGTCCCGCATAAAGAGGGGAGCGATGCAAATTTTTACGGATGATTTCATGGGTTTTTTCATTCGTATACGTGAGAAAGCAGGACATTTGCGAGACATCGAGTTTTTCCGTGCGGTAGGAAAACGGGCTGGGCGGATCATCACCTTTTTGTTCTTCGGTCACGGTCCAATTAATAGATTTTGCGTGAAGCCGCGGCGGTGTTCCGGTTTTGAAGCGAATGATGTCAAGCCCATGTTTGGCCATGGACGCAGAAAGCCCGACCGAGGGCAGCTCTCCGCCCCGGCCGCCCGGATAGTTCACATCGCCCACATGAATCAGCCCGGCCATAAACGTTCCGGTGGTGATGATCACGGACTTGGAAAAAAACTCCTGCCCGGTTTGTGTCCGGATGCCGGTGCATTTTCCATTCTCGACAAGAATTTCAACCGCCTGCCCCTGCTGAAGGTCGATATTTTTTTCCGCTTCAATGGCGCGGCGCATATAAAGATGGTATTGCTTTTTATCCGCTTGCGCGCGCGGCGCCCAGACCGCGGGACCTTTGGAACGATTGAGCATGCGAAACTGGATTCCCGTCGCATCCGTGGCAAGCCCCATCTCGCCGCCCAGCGCATCGATTTCGCGCACCACATGGCCCTTGGCAAGTCCGCCGATTGCGGGATTGCAGGACATTTTTGCGATGGTGCCGGGATCCATGGTAAGAAGCAAAACCGGATAGCCCGCACGCGCAATGGCAAGACATGCCTCAACACCGGCATGGCCCGCACCGACAACAATGGAATCGTAATGTTTGGAGGAGGGCATAAAAAGAAAAGTTAAATCTAAAATTTTAAAAGTAAAATTTGACGAAACGTTTTGCTATTATTATATAAATGCCACGCTGTGGCCCCGGAAATTTAAAATTTTACTTTTTAGATTTAACTTGTTTTCAGTCTTTGTCTTCGTGGTGAAGCACGACCACCATGCGCTTTACAAAAATCTGATGGACCACGGACAAGGTATTATTGATAAACCAGTACAGCACAAGCCCGGAAGGCATTTGATAAAACATCACGCCGAAAATAAGCGGCATAAATTCCATCATTTTCGTTTGTTCGGGCGTGGCGCCAGCCTGGGGCGTCAGCTTTTGCTGAAAATATTGAGAGGCGATCATGAAAAAAGGCAGAAGATTAAAGCTGTCTCCTATAAAAGGGAGCCCCATGGGCAAGCCAAAAAGCCGGTCTGGCTCGGAAAGATCATGGATCCAGAAAATAAAGGGCGCGCCTTTTAATTCAATGGTTTCATTTAACACCTGATAAAAGGCAATAAAAATAGGGATCTGCAGCAGCATGGGCAGGCACCCGCCCATGGGATTGACTTTATTGCGCTTGTAAAGACTCATCATTTCGCGGTTCAGCGTGGCGGGGTCTTTTTTGTAGCGCTCCTGAAGATTTTTGAGTTTGGGCTGAAGCGCCTGCATTTTCTTCATCGATTGAAAACTCATATGCGTCAGCGGCGTGAACGCCCCCTTGATCGCAACTGTGAGAAGGATAATGGCCCAACCGAAATTATGCGTAAACTGATTCAGGAATTTCAGCGCGATCAAGAACCAGATCTTGAAAAGACCGAAAAATCCGCGCGAAAGAAGGTCTTCGAACCCCAGGTTTAATTTTTTGAGGGTTTCATAGCGTTGTGGTCCCGCATAAATCAAAAACTCCTGCGAGGCCCTGGCTGCCGGGCTCACGGTGAGCGGTTCCAGCCGGAGGGTGCTCCACATGGCTTTTTCATCCGAGCGAAAATCGGCGCTGATGATTTTCGAGTCTGCTTTGACAAGAATCGCGAAGTATTTCTTGACCAGTCCGCTCCAGACAATGCCTTCGGCGGCGGAGAATCCTTTTTTTGAAATTTTTCCAAGATCGGCCGATTGAATTTTTTCACCCGCAGCAACTCCTTCGAATTCCTGCTGAGGGTGCTTTGAAGTGATTTGATAATCCAGTCCATACGTAAATTCCAGGGGAAAATGCTTTTCGCGCGTTGAAAGATTTTCCAGAGAAACGGTGAGATGGATCACCGGTTTCACGGAATCGAAAATATATTTTTTGGAAATGCGGTAGTCGCCCGGTTTTTCATAAACAAACTCGTACAGATTTTCGTTGGCTTCTGAGCGATTCGATTTGAAAATAGCCCCTGCCAAATCGGCCTCTTCATGCAAAAGACGGGTACCGAAAATCCCGGGCTCGGCGGCGCTTCCCGTGAAAAAAGCGGTTTGATCCACGCGGCTCCGGCCATCGCCTTTGAAGAAAAGCTCCGTGACCGTTGCGCCGAGCGTGGAGAACTTGACGCTGTAGCGTTCGTTTTCAAATTGAATAATAGAAGACTTGAGGCTTTGATCCACCAAAGGCCCTTCGGTCACAGGCCTCGAAGGAGAAAGGCTGGGGGCGGCGGGAAGACCGGGCCGGGCCTGCTCTTCCAACATCACAGGTTTTGCTTTCGGCGACACCATTTTGAGAAAATAAGGATAGCCAATCAATACCAGCATGGCCAGGGCAAAAGCCAGGATGTAATTTTTGTCGGGGGATTCGTTATTCAACGGGGTCATAGCCTCCAGAATGAAAAGGGTGGCATTTCAAAACTCTTTTGAATCCCATCCACGTGCCGGCCGCCGCTCCATTTTTAAAAACCGCCTGTTCGGCGTAAGCCGAGCACGGAGGAGAAAACCGGCAGTTGTCTCCCAAAAAAGGAGAAATAAGCCTGCGATATTGCCGCAATAAAAAAAGCAGAAAGGATTTCATTTTAAACATCCGGCCTTGGCCATCAGCTCAAACAATTCGGTCTGAATCGCTTGATAGGGAGGCATTTTGGCCGGGCTTTTCGCTGTTTGGATCAAAATGGCGGTATTGTTTTTGATTTTCGCCTGGTTCTTCCGAAACGATTCCCGGATTCGCCGTTTCCACAAATTTCTTCTCACGGCGCGTAAATCCGTTTTACGGCTCACGATAATCCCGACCTGGGGTTTGGCCGCCGGGTCTTTCCTGCCTTCCGGATCTTCGCAAACCCAAATCCGTAAAAACTCTCCCTTTACAAACCGGCCCTGTTTAAAGAGAGTCTGAAAAACACTGCGTTTACGGATGCGTTGATTTGAACCGAGCGACTCTGTCATGCCTGGATACCGAAAGGATCGCGGGGGCCGCGGCTCAAACGGAGGTTCAGATCACAATCAAGCGCTTGCGGCCTTTTTTTCGCCGCCGGCGCAAGACATTCCGGCCTCCGCGCGTACGGGTGCGGGCAATAAAACCATGTTTGTTTCTACGTTTTCTTTTGGAAGGCTGATACGTTCTCTTCATAGGGCGTGAATTATAACAAAAACCTTTGCACACCCAAAGCATTAATTTGTTCCGGTGCAAAATAGGCGCGTTTTTCGAGAAAATTCATGGACTTTTCAAAGGCCTCCCGATAGAATGACTCGCTTCATTAAGCTGTTCATTCCTTATGCATAGGCTGTGAATTCTTTTGGGATACTTTCTGTGAATAAATCTGTTCCAACGCTACCCGAGTCTCCATCGGCAGAATTTTTGCCGGCGTGGGAGAAAGTGCGCGCGGTTCTCATCCGTGAATTGAGCCAGCAATCCTACAAAACCTGGGTGGAGCCGGTCCGCTGCCTGGATTTAAATGAGTCCGCCATTACCCTTGGTGTTCCGGACAATTACTACGGTCAGTGGCTAAAAGATCACTATGAGAATCTCATTTTGAGCGCCCTCGAAGAAACGCTCGGCGGCAAGCGCCGGATCCATTACAAAGTCGTCGCCTTTCCGCAGCCCCAAAAGCCTGTCCTGGATGAAGTTGCAAAAAAACAGGTCTTGGCCGAAACCCGTGAAAGCGACCTGAATCATAAATATACTTTCGAAGACTTTGTGATCGGGCCGCAAAACCGCTTTAGCCACGCCGCCTCGCTGGCGGTCTGCCAGGCGCCCGCTCGGCAATACAATCCTTTCTTTATCTATGGCCCGGTGGGTCTCGGAAAAACCCATCTCATGCAGGCGATTGCGCATGAAATCAAACGCCGCAACCCGAATTTTAAAGTGCTTTATATTTCCAGCGAGAAATTCACGAATCAACTCATCACGGCCATTCAGACCCGCTCTACCCAGCAATTCCGGAATAAATACAGGACCCTGGATTTGCTTTTGATCGACGATATTCATTTCATCGCCGAAAAAGAAGCCACCCAGGAAGAATTTTTTCATACGTTTAATACTCTTTATGACGCTCACAAACAGATTGTGGTTTCAAGTGACCGCGCCCCGAAAGAAATTCCCGGCCTTGAAGAGCGGTTGGTGTCGCGCTTTGGCTGGGGCCTGGTCACCGACATTCAACCCCCTGATTTTGAAACAAGAGTTGCTATCCTTCGCAAGAAAATGGAAAAAGAAACGGTTGTAGTCCCGGATGATGTAGCGTATTTTATTGCTACGAAAATCCGTTCCAATATCCGGGAACTGGAAGGCGCTTTAATCCGGGTGGTTGCGAACTGCACTTTGACCGGCCGGCATCTTGATTTGAAGCTCGCTCAAGAGGTTTTGCGGGATGCTTTTCATGAAGAAGAGCAGAAAATCTCGATTGAACAAATCCAGCGGGTTGTGGCAGAATATTTCAATTTGAAAGTCGCTGATTTACGGGCAAAAAGAAGAACGCAATCGGTCGCAAAGCCGCGTCAAATTGCGATGTATATGATTCGAACCATGACGTCCCACTCACTGCCTGAAATCGGCGAGTATTTTGGGGGGCGGGACCACACGACCGTGCTGTATGCTTGCAATAAATTAGAAGAGGAAGTACAAAAAAACGCGGAAACAATGCGGGTGGTGGAAAAAATCAAGGAACTGTTGAAAAAATAGCGCCTTTTATCCCCAGGT
>CAYGIT010000141.1:0-6809 GCA_964349955.1 uncultured bacterium | reverse complement strand
CCAGGCTTGAGGTCGCCCAGCAAGGGCGTGCGTGAACTGATTTTGTCAAAATCCTCGATGGAGAGTTTGATGCCGCTTTCGTGCGCAAGCGCCAGCAGATGCAGCACAGCATTGGTAGAACCACCGGTCATGGCCACGGCCGCAATGGCATTCTCGATTGATTTTCGCGTGATGATTTTAGAAGGCCGCAAATCTTTTTTCAAAAGTTCGATCACGAGCTTGCCCGCTTCAAAACAAACCGCGTCTTTTTCTTCACACATCGCCGGAACTTCATTGGCCCAAATCGGTGAAATGCCCATGATCGCAAAGGCGGTGGACATCGTATTGGCCGTGAATTGCCCGCCACAAGCGCCGGAGTTGGGGCATGCCACATTTTCAAGCGCGCAAAGCTGGGGCGTGGTCATCGTGCCGGCCGCATGCTTTCCGACAGCTTCAAACACATCCTGGATCGTGACATCTTTATTTTCATAATGGCCGGGCGCAATCGAGCCGCCGTAGATCATTAATGAAGGCACGTCCAGACGCGCAAGCGCCATCACGGTGCCGGGAATGGTTTTGTCGCATCCGGAAATCGCGATCACCGCATCGAAATAATGGCCGCGCGCCACGAGCTCAATCGAATCGGCCACGACTTCGCGGCTGATCAAGGAAGTTTTCATTCCTTCAGTGCCCATGGTGATGCCGTCAGAAATGGCAATCGTGTTGTATTCAATCGGAGTGCCGCCGGCCGCGCGTACGCCTTCTTTGACTTTTTCCGCCAAACGGCGCAAATGGAAATTGCAGGGAGTGGTTTCAATCCAGGTATTGGCGATGCCGACCATGGGCTTGGCAAGGTCTTCGTCCGTAAGCCCCATCGCTTTCAGCATCGCGCGTGCCGGCGCGCGGGACGGGCCTTCGGTAATAACAGAACTTCTTTGATTTAATTTCATGATTATTCCTCCGGATAAAGAAAAAGAATTATAACACCCACGCTCAAAGTCCGAAAACACTTCTTTACAGTGCCGCCCGGCAGCCGTAAACTGTTTTTATGCAGCACTCTCCAGCCTTCGATGCCGTCATTTTTGACATCGACAATGTCCTCATCGATACCCGCCCTTCCTATTTAGAGGCCATTCGCTGGACAATCGACATTTACCTCACCAATAGCACCGTGCCCTTTTTCCGCATGCACAAAAAATCCCGTGATCCTCAAATCCTGTCCCCCGAGCATGTGGAACAATTCAAGCTTCTCGGCGGATTCAACGATGACTGGGACTGCTGTTACGGCCTTCTGATTTATCTGCTTTCGCTGGAGGTCAAGACCCGCAATGTGGAACATCTCCATAAAGCCGTCAATCTCAAGGCTTTTGCAAAAAAAGTAAAGGAGCGGCCGCTCAAAATCAACGGAATCGTGAAAATTCTCGGTAATCCCCAGGCCATTACGATCGAGCGGATTTCGAGGATTTTTCAGGAGATTTATCTGGGCAAGGACCTTTTTCAGGCGACCGAGAAAAAGCGGCCGGTGTTTTGGAAAAAACAGGGTTTGATCCGGAAAGAAAAACTGATTTTCAAAAAATCATTTCTCGAGGGCCTGAAAGATCACGGCGTTCACTTGGGCATTGCCACCGGGCGCCCCCATTTCGAGGCGGTGCATACACTCCGGCATTTCGCAGTGCTCGACCTTTTTGAGGCAATGACCACGATTACGGAAGTCAAAAAAGCGGAGCAGGAGATGAAACACTCGCTTCGAAAACCCCATCCGTATTCGCTGCTTGAGACCGCAAAGAAAATGGGCGCAAAAAAAAGATTCCTCTATGTCGGCGATTTGCCCGACGATATTCTCGCCGCCCAAAAAGCCGCGCATTCGCTCAACATCAAATCCGCAGGTTTTCCCCTCGCTTCGGCGGATATCAAAACCACTTCCGAAGAATTGAAAAAAGCCCGTCCCGATTTTCTGCTGAAGACAAAAGCCGACCTTGCCAATGTGATTCTCAAGGGGAAACTGACATCGTAGATGTCATCCCCGAATGTTTTGATCGGGAATCCATTTCAAAATGGATTCCCGCTTACGCGGGAATAACACAGGAACCTACGCGGTAACCGAACGCTTCAGAAGTTTGAGCCCTAAAATCAAAAACAGGATGTTTGGAATCCAGAAGGCAATGACGGGCGGAACAATCTGCTGCAGGGAAAGCGTCTTCACGGCCACGAAAAGAATGTAATAAATGCTCGTGGCGGCCATGGAAATTCCGAAACTGAAAACAATCTCTCCGCGGCGCACCAGAATCGCGATCGGCACCCCGATAAAGGCGAAAAGAAAACACGCAAAGGCAAAAGCAATGCGCTGGTGAAACCAGCTCCAGAGTTCCACTTTGTCTTTTTTGGATTGGGCATGAGGGATACGCACCAAAAGTTCTGCAAGCGTCAGGTTACGGGATTTTTTCTTGAGCTGCCGGATGTCGTCCTGCCCCATGGTCGGAAATTCATAGGTCTTGAACTGGATGGACTGGACATTGGCGTCTTGAGTATCTGAAACACTGCCGTCGTAAAGCCGGATTTTGAGTTCCGCCTGCTCTTTGTTCGTAATGATTTCTCCCCGCTCGGCAATAATCGTACGAACCGGCTTGTCTTCGTTTTCATTCTCATAGGCGACAATGTCCCGCATTTGGGTGCCTTCCCGCTTTTTGGTCAGGAACACGACCGAATCGCTCAATTTTACGAAACGTCCCGGCTCGATCAGCGCTGCGGGATGCTGAATCAGCATCCGTTTTGTGACCTTGCGCATTTCAAAATCCGCATTGGTGGCGATTTGATCGTTGAAGACAAACATGGAGAAACTCAAAACAAGGCTTGCCAGCAATGCCGGCACCATGATTTGCACGGGATAAACGCCGGAAGCTTTCATTGCGCGGATTTCATTGTTCTGGGAAAGTCCCCCAAAGACAATAAGCACCGCCGTGAGAACACTGGTAGGCGCTGTATAGCTGATCATTTCAGGCATGGCCAGCATGAGCACATAAAGGGTTTCCAGCAAAGGAATCCCCCGGCCGATGATAAAATTGGCGGCGCGTACAAGATAACCCGCCATAAAAATAAAACTAAGCGTGCCGAAACTTAGAAGAAACGGCATCCATAATTCCTGCAAAATGTAGCGCTGAAGTATTTTCATTTTTTACCCCGTATTCCTCAAAGCATGCGCGACACCGTTGATGGAAAGAAGCACAGCCCGCTCCAGTTCTTCGCGGTCTTTGGGTTGAGGCTTGCGCAATTCCTTCAAAAGGATCACTTGCGCATAACTCAAAGGATCCACGTAAGGATTGCGCTGGCGAATCGAATGCTGCAGCGCATAGGCATTGTCTAAAATTTCTTTTTGCTGCGTGATGGTAAGGACCGCTTGGGTCACGGCATCGAACTCGGCACGGACAAGTCCGAAATACTTTTCCCGGAGAACCGGATCTTTGACAAGCCCTGCATAATGCCGCGCAATGTGCATGTCCGCTTTTTGCGTGCTCATTTGCATGAAATCCACCACGGCCCGGAAAAAAGGCCACTCCTGATACATTTCCCGCAGCAATGAAAGCCCTTGCATGCCATTGACGGCGAGGGTTTGATTGACGGCAGAGCCGAAACCAAACCATCCGGGCAATGTCTGGCGCGACTGCATCCAGCTAAAAACCCAGGGAATCGCGCGTAAATCCTCGAATCCGCCGCGTTGCCGGCGGGGCGGCCGCGAGCCGATATTGAGCCGCGAAATTTCATCGATGGGCGTGGATTGATTGTAATAATCCATGAAAGCCGGCGTTTTATCGACAAACCGTTCATAAGATTCATACGCCGTTTTGGAAAGCTCTTCCATCAGGGCTTCCCAGCGCTTGCGCTTGGGAGAAGGCGCATCCACGATTAAAGTGGCGGCAATCACCGCAGAAATGACGAGTTCCAGGTTGCGCTCCGCAATCACGGGATTCGCATACTTGGAGGAAATTACCTCTCCTTGCTCCGTAATTTTGAGACGGCCGTTGATCGTCCCGCCCGGCTGGGCCATGATCGCTTGATTGGTCGGCCCTCCGCCCCGGCCGATCGTTCCGCCGCGGCCGTGAAAAAGGGTTTGTTTGATCCCGCAACGGTTCGCCGTTTCCGTTAATTCTTTTTGCGCCAGGTAAAGTTGCCAGTTGGAAGTCAAGAAACCTCCGTCTTTATTGGAATCCGAATACCCGAGCATAATTTCCTGCTCTCCGCCAAAATTCTCCAGATACTTCCGGTAAAACGGATCTTCATAAAGGCCGCGCATGATTTTCCCGCAATGACGAAGGTCTTCGATCGTTTCGAAAAGAGGCACCACCATGATCGCTTCGGTGCGGCATTCCCTGGCAAGCCAGAGCACGGTCAAAACGTCGGCACGCCCGCGGGTCATGCTAAGAACATACCGGTCAATTGCCCGGCGCCCGAACTTTTCATGGATCTCATTGATCGTGCGAAAAGTCGCAAGAATTTCGGTAGTTGCTTCAGAAAACTTGAGCGTTTCAATCTGCCGGTGCGGCGCGCTCCGGATCAGCTCGGTCAATAGCTCGGCCTTTCCGCCAGAGGCGGATTTTTCTTCCGGAAGGCCGGAAAAATTCTCTTTGGACAGTCCCGCCTTTTGGATGATTTCATTCGCGGCTTCGCCCAAGGCGCTGGAATTATCGCGAATATCCATTTTCGAAAAATGAAATCCGAAAAGATCGACGGCTGCAAGCACAAATTTCAGGCGCGGCAATAAATAATTTCCTTTGCTGCGGATCAGGGATTCCTGCAATACCAGAAGATCGGCGCGAAATTCTTCGGTCTGCTTGTAATAAGCTTCGATGGTCTTATCGGAGGCCGTTTGCCGCTCCGTTTCCAGAGCATTCAGGCGCAAAGCATTGACGAGCTTGCGCTGAATAAAAGAAACTTTTTTGCGGTACGGTTCGTGCAGGCTCTTTTCTTTCATCACTTCGCTGAAAAGCGGCAGGCGTTTGGCGTCCTCTTCATTGGACCGGAGAAGCTTCGGCGAAACTTCAACCAGATGATCCGACTGGCTCAAATCTTCGAGCAGCCTACCCATGCATTTGATGTATTTTCGAAGAATGGCATCTTTTTGCCGGCGCATGGCTTCAAACGTGATTTCATGCGTCACGAAAGGATTGCCGTCGCGGTCCCCTCCGATCCAGGAACCGAAACGCAGGAACGGGGAAAATTTCAATTTTTTTCCGTAATTTTTCTCAGCGAGATTAAAAAAACGCAAAAGCGTCTGAGGCAAAACATCGAAGAGCACTTCTTCAAAATAAAAAAGGCCGTTGTCTACTTCGTCCAGCACCGTTTGCCGGCGACGGCGAAGTTCGTCGGTTTGCCAGAGCAGCGCGATCTGCTCTTCAATGCGGCGGTCGATTTCCGTCAACTCGCGCGGCGTCAAGACATGGAACTCTTTTTCGAAAAGCAAGCGGTCGATTACAAAAACTTTTTCCAGGACCGAACGGCGCTGGGCCTCGGTGGGATGTGCGGTCAGCACCAGCTCAATGGAAAGCGCCATGCCTATTTTTTCGAATTTCGAAAAAGGGATGCCATCTTCCTTGAGTTTTCGCAGGATATGCTCCACCGAACCCGGCTGCGGAATATTGTCCGTCTCGTAAGCGCGTTTGCGCCGCACCCGGTGTTTTTCTTCAGCCAGATTCACAAGCTGAAAATAAACCGTGAAGGCGCGGATCACTTTGGTCAGGGTTTCGAGATTCAGGGACTGGATTTTTTTAATGAGCTTTTCTTCAAGCGCGGGTTGATACCGGCTCCGGAGCTCTTTGGCGGCGTGGCGGATGGATTCGACAAGGTCGAGAAACTTGCGTCCTTCCTGCTCAATCAGGACCCGGCCAAGGCATTGGGCGAGATAACGGACTTCACGGTGAAGCGGCTTCAGTTTTTCTTCGACCTGCTTTTTGTCCTTCATCAAACCGAGAATGATTCTCCGCAACCACAGGTTTTATTGGCATTCGGGTTCACAAAACGAAAGCCTTTTTCCTGCAGGGAATCGGCATAATCCAGCGTGGTCCCCTTCAAATAAAGAAGGCTTTTCGGATCCACATAAACCGGCAAGCCTTCAAAATTAAATTCATTGTCCTTCTCTTTTTTATCGCTAAAATCCATAAAATAGGACAGGCCCGAACATCCGCCGCCTTTGACGCCAAGCCTCAAGCCAAGCCCCTGTTTATTCTGACGCTCGATCATTCTCTTTACTTCTGCAATGGCTTCATGCGTAAGATCAATGGTCATTTTGCTCTCCTGGGTGTCATTTTTTTCCGGCTGCGCTGGGGCCGGGATAAAGGGATGAAAGCTGCCGGAGCTTTTTCACGTTCATGACCACGCGGTCAATCACGTACTCGACTTCTTCAATCGTGTTGAAACGGCCAAGCCCGAAGCGCACGGCCGAATGCATCCGGTCGCCCGGAAGCCCCATGGCCTTGAGCACATACGAAGGATCCTTGCTGCCGGAAGTACAGGCCGAGCCGGTGGAAACTGCGATTTCGCCGTTGATAGCCGTGATCAGGGATTCGCCTTCGATATAAAGAAAACTCATGTTGAGATTATTGGAAAGCCGGTCAATCGGGTGCCCGTTCACAAAAACATAATCGAGTTCTTTTTGCAGGCCATATTCCAGCCGGTCCCGAAGCTCCGCCACCCGCGTGGATTCTTCCTGCATTTCCTTGCGCGCAATTTCACAGGCCTTGGCAAATCCCACAATCCCGGGCACATTCAACGTGCCGGAACGCATCGCATGTTCCTGTCCCCCGCCGTGAAGCAGCGGAACAAGCCGCACGCGCGGATTT
>CAYGIT010000140.1:0-6817 GCA_964349955.1 uncultured bacterium | reverse complement strand
GGACGATTCTGGGATGCATGCTGATGGTAGCGATGTGCGGAGGCATCTATATGGTGCCGCTCTATGCGGTTTTACAGTCCCATACCCCGGCGCAGTACCGCTCGCGCGTCATGGCCGCCAGCAATTGATTGGAAGTGCCGAAGACGCCCCAGAATGTTTTCCATGCGGGAATCACTTTTCCCGAGGCGTCGGTGATTTGCATCGTCACGCAGAAACATGGAATCACGAGCGTCAAAACCGTCATCATCCACCGGCCCCACCGCCCTTTCCACCCGGTCAATTCCTGGAGAATATAACGCGCTAGCCTTGTCGCGACATCCAGCGTATCGTAAATAAAGGTCGTGAAGGCAAGCAGCACGAAAGCCCGGGCAAAATGCACGGGCACGCCGAGATGGCCGACAAACTGGCTCAAACCCTCGGCATAAATCCGGTCGGGTGAAGCCGAGACAAGCGCGTTTCCTTTATTTAAAATCATCACAGTCGAGAGCGCGAGAATAGCGACAACTCCCTCCAGTAACATTCCCCCATATCCCACAGCCGAGCAATCCCTCTCATTGGCAATTTGCTTGGAGGTGGTGCCCGTGCTCACAATCCCATGAAAACCCGAACAGGCTCCACAAGCCACGGTCACAAAAAGCGCGGGAAAAAGCGGCATCCCCCCAGGGCTTGTCCAACCGGTAAAAGCCGGGAACTGAATTTTTTCTCCGCCGATCAGCAGTCCGGCAATTCCGGCGGCAATGGTTCCGTAAAGAAAAAATCCTCCGAGATAACCGCGCGGCTGCAATAAAACGCTGACCGGGATCACCGAGGCAACTAGACAATAACCCAGCAAAATAAAATTCCATACCTGTTGTTGGGAAAAACCGGGGATCGAAGGCGCGTAAACGGGAAAATCGCGGCCAAACCAAATGGAGAGGCAGACCAGAGGAATGAAGACAAGTGTTGCCAGGCCAAGCGGCATTTTGAAACGGTTCAGGCAAATGCCCATCAGTAATCCCAGAAAAAGGTATGAAATGGAGGAAGAAGCCACTCCCCCGCCCAGTTCGGGATCCACGAAAGAACTGCTCGTCAGGTCCGTGAAGGCCGTAATGACATACACCAGCGAAAACCAGACAAAAATCATGAAAAGCAAATGCCCGCGCGGGCCAAAAAATTCCTTCACCATTTCGACGATGGATACCGACCGGTGGCGAACCGAGCCTACAAGCGCTGAAAAATCATGAAAGGCGCCAAAAAAAATCGAGCCCCCGACGATCCAAAGCATGACCGGCAGCCAGCCGAACCACACCGCGGCAAGAATGGGGCCAACGATCGGGCCCGCCGCCGCAATGGCGGAAAAATGCTGGCTCAAAAGAAACCACTTGGAGGTGGGCACATAATCAATGCCATCATTGACTTCGCAAGCCGGCGTTTTTTTATGGGCGTCGAGTTCGAAGTGGCGGGTGAGAAAACGGGCATTAAGGGTGTAGCCGAGAGCAAAAATTCCCAGGACAAAAGCGATCAGATAAATAAGCGGCATAGTCAGAGTTTCGTAACCCTTCAGGCACGTCATCCCCGAATGTTTTTGTCGGGGATCAGCAAGTTCAAACTCGTGGATTCCCGCCTAAAATCATGCGGGAATGACAGGGGACCTGAACGGTTACAGAGATTCTAATTTACTTTTCGTGAAAACGCCAGCGGTTATGCATCCACAGGGTCCAGTCCTGTGGACGCTTCCGGATTTCCTCTTCAAGACGGCGGGCATACTGCTGGGTGTTGGCAGCAAGGTCCTTCCGGGAATCACCGGTCTTGATCAAATCAAAAGATTTTTCAAAGGAGAGCACCGAGCGCCCCGCCGGTTCGCGGTAATAAAAAGTGGGAATCACCGGGGCCCCGTATTTTAAGCTTAACATTGCGGGAAGCGTGGAAACGGCGGCCTTGCGGTCAAAAAAATCAACCCAGACTTCTCCTTGTTTGACATGCTCATCAATCAGCATGGCAACAATTTGATTTTGCTTGAGAAGCCGTACCGTGTTCTTGATAGCCCCCGTTTGGTCAATGCTCCGGAGCCCCGTAGCGCCGCGTAGCCGTTTGATGAACCGGTAAACAAACGGGTTTTTCACCGGCTTTCCGATGGCATGAATGGGAAACCCCTTCGCGGCCGCGGCCACCGCCATCAGCTCCCAATTCCCGAAATGAGAAACCACCAGGATTAACCCCTTTTTCTGTTCCAAAGCATGCCAGACATTTTCTTCGCCCTGAATTTCAATGTATTTTTCAGGATTTTTTGAAATCACGGGAATACGCAAACATTCAAAAATAACTTTGACCATGCCCGCCATGGCCCCGCGGCCGATGGCTTCAACCTCTTCTTGTAATTTTTCAGGAAAAGCCGCGCGGATATTTTCAATAGAGATACGCCTGCGCCGGGCGCGCAGAAATAAAAGCGAGCCAACCCCATCGGCAAGTTTCATAGCGCCCGAGGGGCTAAGCCCATAGGTGACAATGACTGCCATGAACCGGAAAAACAAATATTGAATGTAAAAGTAAATCTGCTGAATGGGAAACTCCTTCAAATTATGTGATTCTTTTCAGATAAGGTATTTTTTGAATCATCCAAATGGCGGCAAAAGATAGAAAATAAATAGCCGCGGTAGTGAGTGGAATCATGGCCACAGGATGGGGTATGTTGGCTTTTAATACAAGCCCCCATCGTCCTTTGGCCAGCGCGTCGAGAATCATGGGGTGAATCAAGTAAATACCAAAGCTCGCTTTTGAAAGATTGAGGATGAGATTTCGCAAAGGCCGGGAAAGATGTTTTTCTGAAACCGGCCCTGCATATTTTGCAAGGACGAAAAAAGAGGCCGTGTAAAAAACGACATTCGGCGCCAAATTGTCATAAAACAATTTTTGAAAAACATGCGACTGGGCCGATAAAAAAGCCGTGCCCAGGATACAGACAAGCAGGCTTGCCAGCCAAAGAGCCGCTGCCCCCGGAACCCATTTCCCGGAAGAATATTGCCGCAGAAAATAACCCAGAACAAAGTAACCGATAAAACCTTGCGCCGGCTCGACAGGAATCTGAATGCGCAAAGGAAGGCGGGGCAAAACAGAGCTGACAAAAAACCAGAGAACCAGAAAATAAAAAATATCACGGCCTGTGGCATGCGCAGTCCAGATCCGGAACAAGGGTGTCACCAGATAAAGGCCCACGAGAATATAAAGAAACCACAAATGAAAGTGAACATTGCCGCCCGCGACTTTTCTAAGGGCTTCGGCCCCTCCAAGGCCCGGCTCATAAAAATATTTTCTCCAAAGCAAATAAAAAAGCGTCCACGCGATAAATGGGATGATGATACGGTGAAAACGTTTTCTGAAAAAATCCGGAAAATCTTCCCGGATGGGCAGGAGTAGAGCGCCGCTGATCATCACGAATACCGGAACACAGCCCCGCACCAAAGAATCATAAATATTCGCGGCCCACCACCAATCCCGGGGAAAAGCTCTCCATTCGGTGATGACATCCGCAGAGACATGGATCATGATGACCCCGAACGAAACAACGGCCCGGAGAAGATCAATCCAGAAAAGATTTTCCCGTTTACTTTGAACTGGCAGAAGCATTGGGATAGGTTAATCTTGGAGATTTAATCCGTCAAATAGAAAGGCGAAGCCGAAAATTTTTCGGCTTCGCCTGTAAAACTTACTACAATCACTTCCTTTGGCCAGAAGTCTTTTAGCGAGACTGCTGCTCTTTGCGTTTCGAGAAGCACTCTTTGCAGTAAACCGGCCGGTCACCGCTGGGTTTGAAAGGAACTTCGCATTCCTTATTGCAACCTGCGCATGTGGCCTTGAACATTTCTCTTGGCCGACCCCCGCCGAATCCACCGCCACCACCACCTTGAAAGCCCATTGTATCTCCTCGTTTTTGGCACCCCGGAGCATCAGACGCTCTTGGTACCGGTTTGGGGCAATAAAAAAGCCTTATTGCCCTCGTCTTCCATTATCGGCAATAACCGTGTTTTGTAAAGCCCCCATGCAAGATTGACAATCCCTGTTCTTCTATGCTAGTTTGAATTCAAGCAGGTAACTTTCCGGAGCCGGAATGAGCGACATAATCCCTTTTGAGATTCCCGAAGACCTTTTTCAGACCCGCGGCCGCGTGTTTTCAATCATGAACCAAAAAGGCGGCTGCGGCAAAACCACGACCGCAGTCAATCTGAGCGCCTCTTTGGCAAAACTTGGCTTCAGGGTCCTGGTCATTGATCTAGACCCGCAAATGAATGCCTCCCTGGGGCTTGGCTTCCGGGCTGAAGAAGGAAGAAAAACCGTTTACGATCTTTTCAAAAATTCCAACCTTTCGGCTTTCGAGGTGGTTCAGAACACGCCGGTCGAGAATTTTTATATTCTCCCCAGCTCGCGCCTGTTGGCTTCCCTGGCCGTGGAAATGATGGGGCAGCCCGGCTGGGAACTGCAGTTCAAGAACCTGATCCGGGCGCTCAAGCAATTTTATCATTATATCTTGATTGACTGCCCACCGTCGTTAAACGCGCTTACCGTCAGCAGCCTCGCGGCCTCGGATGACTTGATCATCCCCTTTCAAACGCATTATTATGCCATGGAAGGCATCAAGGAATTGTGGATCACGGTGGATTCCGTACGCGAAAAATTGAACCCGGCCTTAAAATCCGGCAATATCCTGGCCACTCTTTTTGACAAGCGCCCCAAGCTCACGCGTGAAATTCTGGATTCCATCCGCGGCTATTTTAAAGAAAGGGTCTTCGAAACCGTGATCCGCAATAACGTCAAACTGATGGAAGCTTCGATGCACGGCTATCCGGTCATTGTTTATGATCCGTCTTCTAACGGGGCCAAAGATTACCAGGCTCTGGCCGAAGAACTGGTCCGCCGCGAAATCGTTCAATTCGCCCCCCCGCAGGAAAAAATTCAAACGCCTGATCCGGTAACCGCTTGAAAACCAAGGCCCCGCTTAAAAAACTTTCGGCTGACGATGTGGTTAAAAATATTTTTGGCGAATCTTCCGCCAGACCAGCGGATATTTTTTTTGGCCAGATAGAAACTCAGCCGTCAAACAAACGGATATTCCATCCGGTTCCATGGATTGCATCCGTTGCCGTTCTTTTTCTGATCTCGTATTTTCTTATTCACGGAATAGAGCAACACAAGCACCTCAAATCCATATCCGGTTCTTTACAGACTCACAAGAATCAATTAGCCCAGCTTGAGAATAAATGGGAAATCCAGAATGTCGAGGCCGAACGCTTTAACCGGTTGATTCAAAGCCGGCAGGAAGAAAGAAAGGATTTACTCGCAAGGCAGGCTTTCCTTCGTAAAAACGTCCGGCGTGGCCGCGCCACCTCCCTCTTTTTAGCAATGATGGCAAGAAAAATGCCTTCTTCCCTGCATTTGGAAAAAATCATTTTGCAAGGAAATGATCTTGAGATTCAGGGCGTGGCCGAAAACACGAAAGACCTGTCCACCTGGGTGGAAAGTTTGCCCCGTGCCGGACTCATCCGCCACATTTCCATTTCCAGTACGGTCTCCAGCAATATCAGGCCTTCAGCTACAGGAGAGTTTATTCTCAATGCCGAATCTATTTCGTAATCCCTGGATTCAAAGCGCTGGAATTTTAGTCTTTGCAGCGGCGGTTTTTATGACCGGGCAGATCTACTGGATAAACCCCGGAAGAGAAGCGCATGAAAACCTGGGCCGCCAAATTCCGGCAAAAGAGGCCCAGGTCAAACAGGTCCTTTCCCGGATGCCGGACTTGCTTCGATTAAACCAGTCCCTTCAGCGGGAAGAAGCGCGGCTGCTCCCTCTCCGGAACGAGGTGGCGAAATTAGAAAAACAGATGTTTTCGGAAAATTTCATGGATGCTCTTGCGGAAAAAGAAGGCGCCAAACTCGAAAAAACAGGGAAAACGCCAAAATTGATTTATTCGCAGGCCAACTACCGTTTGCAACAGCAAGGAAACTATCGGGATTTACTGGCTTTTTTGAACCTGCTTGAGGCCGCTTCCCCTTTTTCGAAAATGACTTCGCTGGTCCTGGAAAAAACAAAAGACCAGGTGCTCCTTCACGCTGATTTTTCCGTTTTACTTAACACTCAAAAAGAAGCCCGGGAGCCAATTCAAGGGAACCCTTCCCTCCGTCTGCCTGCCCTTTCCCGGGATCCTTTTCTCAATTGAAACGGTGGCGAATTTGAAAGCTTTGCCCCTCACCAGGAAAGCCCGAATAAAACTTTGGGATTGGGGAGAATATCTTCTTCTCCGGGGCACAGCAGCTTTGATTAACAGCCTGCCGGTTACTTTTGCAACATGGGTGGCCCGGCGGCTTGGGGATTTTTTTTATTCCGTTTTGCCCATGCGGCGAAAAGTCGTTCTTAAGAATTTGGAGATTGCTTTCGGAAATTCCTTATCTCTTTCCCGAAAAAAACAGATTGCCCGGGAAACTTTTCGCAATGTAGCATCTTCTCTTTTGGATTTTTTCCGGTTACCCTCCATGCTCAATGAGGCCTCCCGCCGTTTCACGATCGAAGGGACCGAACATCTGGATAAAGCCCTCGAAAAAGGCCATGGGGTTATCTTTGTGGTGGCTCACCTGGGCTCCTGGGAATATCTGGCTTTTCTGTTTTATTTGCGCCGTTATACCTGCGCGGTCGTTGTCCGAGAAGTAAAAAATCCCTTCATTTATAAATGGGTCCAGGAATTACGGGTTAAAACCAACTTATACCCGATTGACCGGATTCATTCCGTAAAAAAAATACTTCAATGCCTCAAAAAAAATGAAATGGTCGCGATTCTTATCGATCAATGGGC
>CAYGIT010000139.1:0-6937 GCA_964349955.1 uncultured bacterium | reverse complement strand
ATTCCGGAAAAACAATCAGCGCCTCTTGCCGAGTGAGGAGATCCATTTTGGGGACAGCGTGAGCTGTTTCCAAAATTACTCCGAACGAGGCGGCGCGTTTTGGAGGAATACCTTCTCTGCCTTCTTTCCCGGGCCGGCCAAACCGGATTTTTGTTTGACAGTACCGGGGGGTTTGCATATACTCATCAGACTTCTTTCTGACACATCCCCGAAAGGAAAAAATTCATGTTTTTACTTGATCGAATCCTGGGTGTTTTTTCGAGCGACATCGGGATTGACTTGGGAACCGCCAATACTCTCGTGTATGTCAAGGGCCAGGGCGTCGTGCTCTGCGAACCTTCCGTGGTAGCGATTGACCGCACCACGCATACCGTTCTTGCCGTCGGGGAAGAAGCCAAGCGAATGCTCGGCCGTACGCCCGGCAATATCGTCGCCATCCGCCCCATGAAAGACGGCGTCATTGCCGACTTTGATATTACCGAAGCCATGCTCCGATATTTTATCCGTAAAGTCCATCGCAAGAACCGCCTGGTCAGCCCTCGCGTCGTCATTGCCGTTCCCAGTGGAATTACCGAAGTCGAAAAGCGCGCTGTCAAGGATTCTGCTGAAAGAGCCGGCGCGAGAAACCCCGTTTATCTTGTCGAAGAACCCATTGCCGCGGCCATCGGCGTCGGGCTTCCGATTCACGAACCGGCCGGCAACATGATCATCGATATCGGCGGCGGTACGACCGAAATTGCGGTCATTTCCCTTTCCGGAATTGTTTTTTCAAAAAGCATCCGCATCGGCGGAGATGAATTTGATGAAGCCATCATGATGCATTTGAAAAAGGCCTACAACCTCATGATCGGGGAGAGGACCGCCGAAGAAATCAAGATTCGCATCGGCTCGGCTTATCCTTTGCAGGAAGAATCCACGCTTGAAGTGAAGGGGCGCGACATTCTTGCCGGCCTTCCCAAAACCGTCACAGTGACGACCGAAGAAATCCGGGAAGCCCTTTCGGAACCTCTTTCCACGATTCTCGAAGCGGTGCGCATTGCTCTCGAGCGCACCCCGCCCGAACTTTCCGCTGATCTGATTGACCGCGGCCTGATTCTCGCGGGCGGCGGAGCGCTTTTGCGCGGGTTGGATAAACTCATCAGTGAAGAAACCGGTCTTCCCGTTCATATTGCCGACGATCCGCTGACCGCCATTGCCCTTGGCACCGGCCGCTATTTAAGCGATTTTCACCTCTTGAAACGCCTCGCGGTCAATAATAATAACAGCGGCTCCAGAGAATACTGAATTAGACCACAGACCGTAGACCACAGACCAGAGACCACAGACCACAGACTACAGACCATAGACTAAAGATTAAAGTAAAGACTGCAGAGCAATTCTTAGAATCAAGAGAAATTCCAAAACTAATTCCTTACTTCGAAGAGGGCCGCTGAACAAGTGAAAAATCCCCGTTTCTATTTTTCACTTTGCTCTTTAGTCTGTAGTCTGTGGTCTGTAGTCTGTAGTCTTTAGCTCCATGCGTTCCAACCGTCCTTATTATTTTCTCGCCGTTTTTATTCTGCCTGTTTTATTTCTCCTCCAGAATCCGAAAATTGTCTCGCCCATCCGGGGATTTACTTTTTCTTTTCTAAAACCTGTTTTTGAGACCGGCCGTTCGGTTTCCGGTTTTTTTTCCTCCTCCGGCGCCTCCATGCAGCGGTTCTGGAAAACCTTTCAGGCCCAGGAAGATTACCAGGGCCGGATCATAAAACTGGAAGGCCGGCTGAAAACGCTGGAGGAAGCGGCCAAGGAAAATGCCCGCCTGCAAAAATTACTGGATTTCAAAGGAACTCTTTCGGGGCGCACGGTCGCGGCGCGAGTGATCGGTTGGGAACCTTCTTCCTGGCGCAAAACCATTCTCATCGATAAGGGCAGAAAAGACGGGGTTCAGCCTGATATGGCGGTTCTTGTGCCGGAAGGCCTGGTCGGGCGGGTGCTCGAGGCCGGAAATTCAACGGCCCAGGTCCTATTGCTGACGGATCCGGATTCGCGGGTGGTTTCCCTGGCGGACCAGAGCCGCGCGCAGGGCGTTACGGCCGGGGATGGAAGTTCCCGGCTTAAAATGGAATATCTCGAACTTGAAAGCGGCGCGGCGGTAGAAGAAACTGTTTCCACTTCCGGCATGAGCGGGATTTTTCCCAAAGGAATCCGGATCGGAAAAATCACCGCGCTGACGCGTGATGCTTCCGGGCTGCACCTCGAGGCCCGGGTGGAACCCTTTGTCGCATTTTCTAAACTGGAAGAAGTTTTATGCCTCGCCTCTTCTCGGCAAAAGTAATCTTGTTTTTCTGTTTTTTGATCCTTCTGGACTGGATTTTTTTCGCCCCGTTGCGAGGCGGGTTTTTCCAGCCGGTGCTGCTCTATTTGATCGTCCTTTACGCGGGATTCGAAGGCCATTGGCGTGAGGCCCTCCGTTTTGCCTTCACCGCGGGTTTTTTGCGGGATGCCTTGAGCACCCAGCCGATGGGCGTTGAAACCGCCGTACTCTTTGCCGCGACTCTCGCTCTTTCCTTTTTCGTCAAAAAAATCGAACGTGGTTCGCCGGTCATGCGAATCTTCATCGGGTTTATTTTTATTTTCGCGGTCAATCTTTTCGTGCTGGCCCTTTCCAATCTGCTCGGATTTATCCAGCAACCGTTCTGGCAATGCTTTGGCCTGGCTTGCGCGACAGCGGGCTCGACGGTTCTGTTTCTTCCTCTTTTCTTTTTTCTTATGGCTGCCTGGTTCCGGGAAAAAGAACCGTCCAGGCAATACGAGCTTTTCCGGTGAACCTGCGCGCGGTTATTTTCAGGGCCTGCATTTTTACCAGTCTCGCCATCCTTGGCCTCGGCCTTTTCCGGGTGCAGGTCATGGAAGGCCGCCGTTTCCGGCAGCTCGGCGAGCAAAACAGGATACGCCTGATCCCGCTGGAGGCTCCGCGCGGGCGCGTCTTTGACCGCAAGGGAAATCTTTTGGCGACGAACCGGGCTTCTTATGACGTCGTCGCAACGCCCGAGGACATTACCCCCGAAGTCGTCGAAAGCGTTGCCGGAATGTTAAAACTTTCCGAAAAGGAAATTCGCCACCGGCTGCGCGCGCCGCGAGAATATCCTTTCACCCCTGCGATTATTCAGGGCGATGTGGGGCGCGAGCTGGCATTCCAGATCGAAGAACGCCGCTCTGAACTTCCCGGCGTTTCCATTCAAACTTCCTTTTTGAGGTATTATCCCTACAAAGAAGCGGCTTCCCACCTGATCGGTTTCATCGGCAAGCTTACCCCGGAGGAGTATGCCCGGCTTGACCGGGACCGTTACGGTTTCAACTCCCTGATCGGGCGCGCGGGAATCGAAAAAATTTATGATGAGCGGCTGCGCGGCTGGCGCGGAGGAAGACAAATTGAAGTCAATGCCCGGGGGGAACTGGTGAGGATCCTTTCGCAAAAAGCGCCGGAACCGGGAGAAGATTTGACGGTGACGCTCGACCTGGAGTTTCAAAAAAAAGTGATGGATCTGCTCCAGGGCAAGCATGCCGCAGTTGCAGTCCTTGACGTGGAAACCGGCCATTTGATTGCACTTGTCAGCGCTCCGGGTTTTGACCCCAATGCTTTTGTTTCCCCGAGCCGTACCCGGGAGCGGTTTGGTTTTTTGAAAGACCAGGATTTTCCACTGATTGACCGGGGCGTGAGCTCGGCTTATCCCGCGGGTTCGGTCTTCAAACTGGTGACAGCTTTAGCCGCTCTTGAAACCGGGAAAATTACGCCCAATACCCGCTACTTCTGCCCGGGTTTTTTCAAGCTTGGCGGAAAAGGGCGGGCTTATCATTGCTGGAATAAAAACGGGCATGGGAGTTTGAACCTTTACGAAGCGCTGGAGAGATCGTGCAATGTTTATTTTTTTAATATCGGTTCCCGATTGAGCGTGGATGAAATCGCGCACTATGCCCGCGAACTTGGCCTGGGCGAAAGAATGGCAACCGAATTGACCAATATTGCTCCGGGCCTTGTGCCGGATTCCGAATGGAAGAAACAAAAATTTCATGATCAATGGTACCGGGGAGAGACATTGAATTTTGCGATCGGCCAGGGATATTTGCTGGTGTCTCCGCTGCAAATCCTGCGGCTGACGGCCATTATTGCCAAGAATGGCCTGAACGTGGACCCCAAAATGATTCTCGAGACAGGCGAGGAATCCTCGCCTGTTTCGAGAAAAATAGCGATTCGCGAAGAAAATATCAAAATCATCAAAAAGGGGATGCTCCAGGTGGTGCAATCCGATTATGGGACCGGCCAGCTTGCGCGCGTGGATTTTGCAAAGCTTGCCGCCAAAACCGGCACCGCGCAGACACCGCCCAAAAATCCGCATAGCTGGATCACGGGTTTTTTTCCCTACGAAGCCCCCAAAATTGCTTTTGTGGTTTTTGTCGAGCATGGCGGTTCGGGCGGCATCACAGGCGCGAAAGTCGCCAAAGACATGCTCAATGCGTGGAGGGACAATGCTCCGAAAGTGGCTTAAAGAAATGCATTGGCCGCTGGTGTTTGCCGTGACGGCGCTCCTGATCATCGGTTCGCTTTTTGTCTATAGCGCTTCGATCCATGATTCCGGGAATTATGCGGCCAAGCAACCTTTCTGGGCCTTCATGGGAATGATGGTTCTTCTCTCCGTTCCGTTTCTGGGGTACCGGACTTTTTTGAGCGTTTCGTATCTTCTTTATTCGATCAGCCTTTTTTTTCTTTTGTGGGTTCTTGTGGCAGGCGAGTCCCATCTCGGAGCGCAACGCTGGATCACCCTGGGCCCGATTTCGATTCAACCTTCCGAATTTGCAAAGCTTTCGACGGTTTTGGCACTTGCGAATTATCTAGGCTCTCACAATCCCTTTGAAAAGAGGGCAAGGATTATGTTTACGGCCCTGGGGATGGCCCTGGTGCCGATGCTTTTGACCGCCAAACAGCCGGACCTGGGAAGCGCCATTCTTTTTTTGCCGATGATCGGGGGACTCCTTTTTTTGTGGGGAATCCAGTACCGCGTCATGATTGTAACGGCTATCCTTGCGGTGACCGGAGCGCCGCTTTTTTGGGGAGTTTTGAAAGCGTATCAGCGCAAACGCATTCTCGTCTTTTTGAACCCCAGCCTGGATCCGCTTGGCGCAGGCTATACCGCCATCCAGTCCAAAATCGCGGTCGGGTCGGGTGGACTTTTCGGTAAAGGTTATCTTGCCGGCACGCAGAGCCAGCTCCAGTTTGTGCCCGAACACCATACGGATTTTATTTTTTGCGTGATCGGGGAGGAATGGGGTTATCTCGGGACGCTCCTGCTGCTTTTGTTTTACGGGTTTCTTTTCAGGTCGGCCTTTCAGATCATGGAAAACACCACGGACCTGAAGGCGAAATTTCTGATTCTGGGGTTCATCTCCGTGATTTCAACCCAAATATTCGTGAATATCGGCATGACCTTCGGCCTTTTACCGATCACCGGAATCACATTGCCACTGGTTAGTTACGGCGGCTCCTCACTCATCACCACCTGCATCTCGCTCGGCCTGATCTTGAGCATTTACAAGGAACGGTCGATCTTCTAGAATGCAAGGTGCAAATGCCCAAATTTCACTTTTAACTTTTTAAATTTTACTTTCTATCGGGGTGTGGCTCAGCGGTAGAGCGCCTGCTTTGGGAGCAGGATGTCGCAGGTTCAAATCCTGCCACCCCGAGTTTTTGTAATTTTGGTGATAAAAAACATGAAATTTAAAGAATCGGAAAAAATAGAATTTAAGACTTCGACTTCGGAGCTTAAAGAAGCGGTTATTTCAATTTCTGCGATCCTCAATAAACACGGCAAGGGTGAGCTTTATTTTGGAGTCAAGGATGATGGCTTGATTGTCGGACAAATGATTGGCCGAAGTACGTTACGAGATATCACCGAAGCGATTTCTAATCATCTCGAACCGAAGATTTTCCCGGTTGTGAGAGCGAAGAAAATTCAAAGCAAGGATTGCATTAAAGTCGAATTCCATGGCATCCATCGTCCTTATTTTGCCCATGGCCGGGCTTACATGCGTGTGGGTGAATCGGACAAGCAGCTAAGCATTCAGGAAATGGAACAACAATTTGTTCACAAGAATAGGATTCTTTGGGAACAAGAAATCTCGAAGAAAAAAATGGCGAATGTGAGCGTGAAAGCAGTTGAAGAATATATGCATAAGGCGAATGCTACAGGGCGTATAAACTTCAAGTTCACCAATGTCAAAATGACGTTGAAAAAACTTGGTCTTTTACGAAGAGATCGTTTAACAAAAGCTGCTGAAATCCTATTTTGTGATGATAACTCAATGGAAGTGCAAGCCGCAGTTTTTGCTGGTACCGATAAGATCACTTTTTTAGATATTACCAAGTTTAAAGGCAATATTTTTAGCTTGCGTGAACAGGCGGAGACTTATATCAAAGAACATATTAAATGGAGAGCGGACATGAGTGAAAGCCGCCGTAAAGAAATTCCCGAGATCCCGGTCAGGTCCTTCTCTGAAGCCATCGGGAATTCATTATGCCATAGGGATTATTCTAATCCCAAAGGAAATGAAGTCGCTATTTTTAAAAATCGGATTGAAATCTATAATCCCGGGCTTTTTCCGGAAGAATTAACTCCGGAAGATTTTCTGAAAGGCGAAGGATATTCTATCCTTCGCAACCCGTTGATTGCAGAAACGATGTATAAGTCTGAAGATATTGAGAAATGGGCCAGTGGTCTTAAAAGAATTTATGAGGAATGTGAAACCCATCACGTTAAAGTTGAGTTTAAGTGCGTAAAGACCGGTTTTGTAGTTTCCTTCCATCGGCCTGATTGGGAAGCGGGAGAAGGGCTGGAGAATAAGAATCAGAAAACTACCCAGAAAACTACCCAGAAAACTACCCAGAAAACTACCCAGAAAA
>CAYGIT010000138.1:0-7104 GCA_964349955.1 uncultured bacterium | reverse complement strand
GTTGCAACCGTTGTCTGATTCGCATTCATCGCCTGCGTTAAATTCGACACCGCCTGCTGGATCGCGGACTGCAACCCGGCCACCAGATCAGGATTGGAACTGCTATTCAAACCCGGGATCGCCGTTGCGATCTGCGCCAGAATCGTATTTAAATTAGTTTCCGCCGTCTGAAGGGTTGCCATCGCCTGGGTAACTTCATCGTTTGGCGTTGTCGAGGTTGCTAGATTTTCATTAATCACTTGCGTTAAATGAGACATGGCTTGTTGAATTGCCGCCTGCAAGGCGGCCACAGGATCCGGATTAGAGCTGCTATTCGAACCCGGGATAGCCGCTGCGATTTGTGCCAGAATCGTATTTAAATTAGCCTCTGCCGCCAGAAGGGTTGCAATCGTTTCTGCAAGTTGACTGTTTGCCGTTGTAACGCCGGTCTCCTTCGTATTTCTCGCCTGCGTTAACAGAGACCTGGCTTGTTCAATTGCCGTCGGCAATCCGCTGGCCACAAGATCCGAAGCAGAGCTGCCATTCAAACCCGGGATCGCCGCTTGGACTTGTGACAGAATCGCATCCAAATCGCTTTGCGCCGTCTGATAGATTTTCAGGTCTTGGGCCAATTGATTATTTGCCCTTGTCATGGCGTCCCGACTCTCATCGGTCACCTTCGCTAAATTAGCTTTGACCTGATCTAAAACCGTCTGCGCGGCAACCACCGCCGGATCTGTATTGGAATTGCCACTGGAACCCTGGGAAGCCATGAGCTTGTCCAGCTTGAGTTTTGCAGCCGCAAGCGCTTCCTCGGCATCCTCATAATTTTTATTTGCCGTTTGAAGGGCCGCCGTCGCGCCGGACACATCCCCTTGCGCCTGCAAATCACTGATTTGTTTTTCGAGATAAAGCACGACTTTTTTTTGATCGTCTACCGCTTTGGTATTTGCTTGCGCGGCAGCTAAATTATCTTCAGCAAATTTCAGGGCCTGCTTCGCCGCATCAACACTCGTATCCGCTTTGGCCTCATCCAGGTTTTTTTGATCATTGGCCAGTTTTGTCTGGGCATCGATTACTTTTTGAGTGTCTGCTTGTGCGACAGCCAAATCTTTTTTGGCTTTTTCCAGTTGAGCGTTAAGCTCGGCTGTACGAGTCTCTATCTCTCCCGGTGAAAGCGAACGGGAGCATAATCCTAAAGAAGCGTCCATGGAAAAACCGTCGGAGCATGAACGCGGAACGGTATCAGGGCTTTGGCATTGGTCGCCGCCGGCTGTGGCTTTCCATCCGGAGCCGTAATTGCCGCAGTCTGTGCCAACAACCGTCATTTCTTTGAGCGTCCCGCAACTATCGTCTCCTACCGCGACCTGTCCCTGGGGGCAGGCGAGGTCATACTTGACACCGCAGCCGTCGATCTCGGCCAAAAAGGATGTTCCTCCGGGACAGCTATTGACATCCACAAAGGTTTGAGTGCCATCGGGGGCAATGATGCAAATCGGATTGGTTGTTGTGGAAGTTGGAGTGTCCGCAAACGCATTTTTTTCTCCCCACAGAATAAAACCTCCCGGGAGAGCTGGTGCCGCCGGAGCTCCATCGTCGGGCCCATCCTGAAAGCCGGTGGGACACATCGCCGTCATCTGGCCATTAATCGTTTCAAGATCGGGATACATTCTTCTCAAGTCATCCAGTGAGATCGGGTTGCCGCCGATTGCCGCAGACAGCGCAATTTTACGGCGATTTTCATCCAGGACATACTCCGTTCCCGCAGCATTCATCTGAAACTGAACGGCGATTTGCCCGGTCTGAACATTCCGGACCTGGAGATTTGCCGTTGCATTATTGATCGCCCCGATCAAAGCATCCCTTGCGGTTCCGGCAGCAATAATCGCGTCCTGCTCAAATTTATTTGCAGCCGTATTCACAGTATCCAACAAGCTCTGAATATAGAGCCGCATTCCATCGGTCACACAAACGGCAAAACTATTATTGCAGTCAATAATGTCTCCTTTACTGTTAATGATTGAGACTAGTGTCCAGATACCGTCCACGAGCCGATAACGGCCCGTAAAACCGGCGCCGGTCGTCCCAAACTTCACCATGACATAAAGAAAAGTCTCGATCGGTCCCAGACCTCCATCATCCCCCAGAACCTGTTCGTTATTTAGCCAGTAATTCAGAGAGCAAAGCCCTTTGCACTGCTCCGGGGTCGGCATTTGGGGAGGCGGAGTGACAACACTAAGAGTTTCGCCGTTTTTACCCATGACGGTGGTAGAGACGAATTGCCAAACGGGAGTCATTCCCGCTGCAGCCTGATTATTGTAAGCATTGATAACGGTCTGGGTGACTTCTCCTGTGACCGGGTCAAAAATATAGGCAAACTCGGTGTAACTCTGGGGAAATACCTGGCCCGTCAACGGGTTCTTGGTGCCGGTCATTTTTTTGAGCGGCATAGAGTTCGGCCCGAATGTCTCGACGCTTCCATCACTTCCCACATTCGTACCGCCCGTCATGCGGCCGTTATTATCATAGGTATATTGATACACATACGTCACTCCCCCGGCTTTCTTCGCCGTGATTTCCCCTTTCGAATTGAACTGGGTAGCATTCGTAAGTTCGAGAGCGCCCGTGACGGCATTCTGCCCCACGGTTGAAACCGTGCGGTTTCCCGCTTGATCATAAGAAGTAACCGTCGTTTGGCCGTTGCTAATGCTTGCGACTTCCTGTCCCGCTTCATTGGAAATTGTGGTCGTGACATTTGTCACTAAACTCACATCCGCGCCAATGGGCACATTCTGCGCATTCTGAACTTTATAAAGCCCGGGGCCAAGAAGCTGATTATTGATGCCGATGTCATAGCCGAGATAAGTTGTTTTTCCGGTGGGGTTGCCGGGAATGGGCCGGTTGACTCCGAAATTGGCAAATTGATTGAGCGCAACATAGAAAGCCGGAGGATCAAGGTATTGATTCGGCGCCGCGTAAAAAACACCGGATGGCGGAGGGGCCGGGCCGGAATTGCGGCCGCCCACCGTTCGCGTCAGAACCTGGGGATCGCTGGTCATAGCGGCAAGCGCAGCAACCGTACCATAGGTCGTGTTGACATAAACCGAGGTCAGCCCTTGGGGATCCAGGCCATAATTAAAACTTGCCGAACTGGCCAATTCGCCGGTTGGATAATAGCCAAATTTTGATTCGCCGGTTATACGGCCTTGATCAAAGGTATATTCGGCAAGTTTCAATCCGTCCCGGAGGAGTTGGACACTTTGCAAAACCAGCGCGCCATTTTGAAGGGTCCGATTTGCAATCAATTGGGTGCCGTCGGGGGCTTCATAATAAAGAGCGCTGACCGTGTTCAGAACTTTGCCGTTGCCATCCCCGGTTTTTGAATTCACAACTCCGCCCGTGACTTTTCCGGCTGTAAAAACAGCCTGGGAATAATCCGCCACACTGGTATTTAAAACCGTAGTGCCATCCATCACTGAAAAATTAATAGCGCTCGTGGTCTCGGGATTCCCGTCATCTCCGATTTCCCGGACTTGCAGCGTTTTTCTGACTCCGCGCGTTCCATTGGGATTCATTGCATAAGTAGTCGTCGTGACTATGCCGGTGGGGCTTCCTCCACTCTTGAAAGTTGCCGCGGAATAATCTGTCACATCCTGCCGCACCGGCGTCAGTCCATTCGGGTCATACTGCGTGCTGACCGCCGTCAAAAGATTTCCATCGGAAAAAGTTTTTTCTTCCCCGACCAACCGGTTGTAGGGAGGGGTGGCGCTGGCAGTATTCATGAAAATTTTTGCAATTTGGTTCGTCTCGCCTTCGTACAGGAATGACATCTCCTGCTTGAGAGGATCGATCCGGTCGTCTTGAGAGGTCGTGACACTACCGTCTGTGGCGACGTTGTCAGGCTGGCCTGCAACCGTGTACTCACGCTGATAGGCCAGGCGATGCTTCGCGCCATTTTCATATTGATAAACCAAAACTGTTGACGCGTTCCCGTCCTCATACTGGATGGTTTCATAAACCAGGTTTTCATCTCCGTAAAAGTTTTCAGAGATCTTTTGTCCTTCAGCATTGGTCCGGGTTGTTTTTGCCAGAGCCCCCGTATTTTTATCTTTGAAATCATTTGTGTCCGTATATTGAAGGGTTCCATCTGGGTTATAAGTCTCTATCTGCGCTATCACGTCCTGATTATTTTTGTCTTTAAGATTGTGCCCATCGTCATTCAGAACATAAGTAATCACCGTCCCGTCTTTTTTGATTTTGATAAGCCCGCCCTGGCTATTGTAAAAATAAGTATCTCCGGAAGAAATGCGGTAATTCCCCTTGATGGATGCGGGAAGACTGCCGGAGGGCTGCGTGCCGCTTTGCACGAGGGTACCGGTTTCGATGAGCTGGCCTTTGTCATCCAACTTTTGATAGACATTGCTGCTACCATAATTTTCAACGGTGGTTTGCTTGTCCACACTTTGGTCTTGCGAGGAAGTCAGGACCGCGGTGCTTTGATCTTTGGCGAGAAGATAGGTGTAAGTGATTTTACCGGCTGAAAAACTTATTTTGGCGCTTCCGTCGGGTTGCATTTCAACCGATCCGTCCAGAAGAGCCTGGGTTGGAGAAATTTTTGTTTTCAGGTCTTCTTTCGCCGCAACCTTCGCCGCGGTAATGTCCGTTATTTGCTGGGGAGTGAGGCTGGCCGGCAAGGACGCTCCTGTTCCAATGGGTTCCACAGACTCAAGGATTGCTGTCTGACCATTGACGGTATACTTATAAATGCGGTCCTGGTACACAAGCTCAAGAGTGTAACCATTGCCCGCCGCGGCAATCGATTTCCGGTCACCCGGGTCCGGAGTAAAAATCTTACCCTCCTCCGCAAACTGTGCCTTAAGGGCATTCTCGGCCCGGGTAAAAGCGTTATTTTCAGGGTCCGTGAACCCGGCACGGAATAAGGTTTTTTCTTCTTCTGAAAAATTTTTATACTGATCTTGAGCGATGATAAACCGGTTTAATGCTGATCGCGCGACGACTTCATTTGCGGGAGTACGGGCATATTTATTCTGTGCCCCACTCATGGCCTGAAGAAGGGCGGTATAATCTGTGGAATTGCTTTGGACCCCCTGATGGTTATAAGCAAACACTCCCTGGCTCGTCGCCACATATTCCATTTGATCGGTAGCCAGCCGGATATCATCCGGGCTGGGGCCGTCCTGCCGTCCGCCGCCCGAAACGGTTTGGGTGTGCAGAATAAAATCTGCCTGGCCGATCAGGTCCTGCACTGATTTCAAAATGCGTATTTGATTTTTTCCGCTGCTGGTAAAAAGGACAATGCGGCCTTTGAGGACGATAATGCCGACTTCTATGGGTAAAGAGAGGAGTCTTTGAATATCTTGCTGAGTGAGGGAATCCACGATCACGGCCGTCGCAATCCCTTCCTGGCTTAAAAGACTATAGGCATAGTCGAAAGTCTGGGTCCTGGTGGCATCATATATATAGGAAGGAGGCGCGCGGTCCCAAAGAAGCCTGCCCATTTGATTATTGGCCTCCGCCTGGTAAGCGCTGCTCCCGCCCGTTTCACCGTTTTTCACGACAAAGGCATTGTCCTGGCGAACGATCATTGGGGTGTAAACCGGCGGCACACCCGTAAAACTTCCCCAAGCCATGATGGGATCCGAGCTCTGAATGCTTCCATCCCAATCTTTGAGAGAGTCACGGGAAATCCGGATTTTGGTAAAATGGCCGGCGATATGATCAAGGATGGTCACTTCCGCGGTTTTTGAGTCCGCATTGTCCTGATAAATATATTCCAGGTCCAATCCTGCGGCAGATTCGGTATAACGCAAAATTCTTCCGATGCCGCCTTC
Source organism: uncultured bacterium (assembly GCA_964349955.1). GTDB lineage: Bacteria > Omnitrophota > Omnitrophia > Omnitrophales > Aquincolibacteriaceae > CAYGIT01. Next base: position 1,273 of record CAYGIT010000138.1, on the reverse strand, counting down.
GGGCAGGCGTTCGCGAACCAGTTCTATGTTTTTGTCATTCCCGCGAAAGCGGGAATCCATTTTCGGATCCCCGACAAAATCATTCGGGGATGACTTACTATCTCTAAAAATATAAACGGGAATTTTCTCTCCGTTTTGCTCAATCTCGCTTAAGGCAATGCTGGCTTGCGGCGTGGTGCTGCTGCCCAGCTGCAGAGCCGGGCCAATTTTATTGCCGTCCAAAAGTGGATAGACAGTGTAATCCCCTGTCACGGCATCCGTCATCCGGACCTGTTTCAGGGTGTCGTCATAAGTGGCATTCACGCGAATTAATTTTCCGTCTTGCTGATTTTGATAAGAAGTCATGCGGCCGGGATTGCCCTGATTGTCCAATTGATAAGTCTCGGCAAAATAACCGTTCACCGGATCATAGACGGTCAGACTGTCTTCCGAATACCGTTTGAGCGCGATGGCTTGAGAGACACTGGCCTGCCCCGGATTGTCCAATACCATCAGCCCGCTTTCCACAAGGGCGCCCAGGCTTCCAAATTTATTCTCAAACATTTCATAGGAGGGAATCGTGTCCGGGTCTGCGTAAGTCGTCACGCGAATAAAAGAGCGGGCATTGGCGTCCCGCAAGTAATCATAAACCCGGCGTTCAAGTTTGCCTTCCTGGCCTGCATCCACCAATTCGCGCAATAAGCCGGTTTCTTTTTCCACCACCGCTTCCATTCCGTTGGCGAATTTCGCGTCGAGGAGGTCGGTGCCTTTTTTATCCTTTCTTTCAGTCACTTGCCCGCCATCCAAAGGAGTTTCGCTAAAAAGGGTTTTTGCCGAAGCAAGAAAATCCTGCGCCGTGGAATTCGGTTTGATAGGCGCCTGATCGGTATTTTCATTTTTTTTGTTTTCCGGATTGTCCGACGAGGGTCTGCTCAAGGCCTGGGCATTGGACATCGCATCCTGCAAATCCTGCATATACAAACGCCCATCGCGTGCTCCGGTAATCCCGTCATCGAATGCAGGGGCACCCCTTGTGGGTGCCCTCAGAGGAATTGCCGGAAACCCGTAAGTGAATTGAGTGGTCGAAAAAGTAACGAGCACAAAAAAACTAACGGCCCTCAAATAAAAGGCCTTCGGACACCCGATCGTTAAATATTTTGCGCTTTTCATATACACAATAGAAAAGATACCTGCCCTTTTGTCAGATTTCAATCGTTTGTAAAGATATTTATTAAGAATATTTGTATGAGGCCTTTTTAGCTGTGGTTGAGAGTTATAGTCATCAATATAATGG
>CAYGIT010000137.1:0-7137 GCA_964349955.1 uncultured bacterium | reverse complement strand
GGCCTGGCCGGGATTTTCAAAGCCAGGCCCCTCGACCGAAGTTTTTGCTTCACGGCCGCCGATGAACGTAGGCGCCATAATCCAGTAAATTTTATTCACGTGCTTTTCGGAAAGAAGCGACCAGGCAAGTTCTCCCCCGCCTTCCACAAGCAGGCGGGCAACGCCGAGCGCGCCGAGTTTTTTCAACAGATCCTTGATTTGCAAGCCCCCGTTTTTTTCTTTGATCGGAAGAAGGGTCATTCCCGATCCTAAAGGACTGCTTCGCTGCAAAGGATTTCGGGAATGACGTGATTCAGAAACAGCAATCAAGGTCAATTGTTCTCCTTTGAAAATCCGGGCTTTTCGGGAAACTTCGAAATGAGGATCCATGGCAATGCGCCAGGGTTTTAATGGATCGCCATTTTTGACTTGGATACGCGGCATTAAGGCTGGATCATCCTTGAGCAGTGTATTTTTCCCCACAAGAATGGCGTCCTGTTCCACGCGAAGCTTGTGAACAAATTTGCGGGCGGGTATTGACGTGATCCAGCGTGAGCGTCCGGTCCGCGAAGCAATCTTGCCATCCAGCGACTGCGCCATTTTAAGAGTCACGAAGGGCAAGCCGGTCTTGATATATTGAAAGAAGGATTCGTTTTGGCGGCGGACTTCCTCTGCAAGGATTCCTGAAGTAACACGAATTCCTTCTTTTCGAAGGGCGGCAATGCCTTTGCCGTGATTTTGTGGATTGGGATCCGGAGAACCGATAAAAACGTTGCGGATTCCGGCCTTAATAATAGAAGCCGCGCACGGGGGTGTCTTTCCCCAGGTGGAACAGGGTTCAAGCGTCACATAAAGCGAGGCGCCTTTGGCCCGCGAACCGGCCGCTTTTAAAGCAGGCGTTTCCGCATGATCGCCGCCGTATTTTTGATGCCAGCCTTCCCCTGCGACGCGGCCGTTTGAAATAACGCAGGCCCCCACCATGGGATTCGGGCTTGTTCCGATGCGTCCCCGTTCGGCAAGTTCAAGCGCCCGGCGCATCCATTTTTCATGCAAGGGGTTTTTCATGTCCTGTGGCGGTGCGGCTTTTTTCGGAGTGATTGATTTTATCGAGAACGCCGTTGACGAATTTTCCGGATTCTTCCTGAGAAAATTTTTTCGCGAGATTCACGGCTTCATTGATAGTCACTTTGCGGGGAATATCTTCCACATAGAGAAGTTCGTAGGTTGCAAAACGCAGGATACTGCGGTCGATCACAGCCATCCGGTCCAGTTGCCAGTTTTCAGTGGCTTTCAAAATGGTCGCGTCAATTTCCTCGCGGCGTTCAAGGCTTCCACGCACCAGCATTTCCGTAAACCGGCGGACATCCTTCGCCGTTTCCTCATTTTCTTCCCAAAAAGAGCCCATCATTTCCTCGACCGGGATCGGGTTCATTTCAAGTTGATAAAGAATTTGGAGCGCATATTCCCGCGCATGGGTACGTTTACGCATGTTTTTCCTTTGTCATGACGAAATTGTCCGGTTCAGATTCGCAATTTCCAGCGCTGCCAAAGCCGCATGTGCGCCTTTATTGCCGGCCTTCAAGCCCGATCGGTCAATGGCCTGTTCCAGCGTCTCCGCCGTGATAATGCCGGAGGAAACCGGAATCCCCGTTTCAAGCGCAACCTGCGAAAGGCCGCGCGTCACTTCATGGCAAACGCATTCGTAATGATAAGTGTCTCCCCGAAGCACGCAAGCCAGCGCAATCACAGCATCCCACTTGCGGGTTTTCAGGAGTTTGGAAACGAAAAAAGGAATTTCAAGGGCCCCGGGAACCCAGACAATCTTGATATTTTTTTCGGAAACACCCGCCTGCAGGAGAACATCACAAGCGCTTTGGAGAAGCCGCCGCGTGATGAATTCATTGAAACGGGAAACCAGAATGCCGATTCTTTTTCCCCGGCCGTTCAATGAACCGGCGATTCCCCTGGAAAATTTAATGGAGGAAGTGGCCAAGCTTTTCTTTTTTCGCTTTCAGGTACTTGGCATTATGCGCATGCGCGGGCGTCGAAAGAGAAATGCGCTCGATGACACTCAATCCATGGCCCTCGAGCCCAACAATTTTCCGGGGATTGTTGGTGATCAGCCTTAACCGGGAAAGGCCAAGATCCTTGAGGATCTGCGCTCCCATCCCGTATTCGCGCAGGTCGGGCTTGAAACCCAGCTCCTGATTGGCTTCCACCGTATCCAGCCCTTTGTCCTGCAGCGCATAGGCCTTGAGCTTGTTAGCCAGCCCGATGCCTCGGCCTTCCTGGCGCATGTAAAGAATCACACCGGAACCTTCCTCTTCGATTTTTTCCATGGCCGCGATCAACTGGTCCTGGCAGTCGCATCGCAAAGACCCCAAAATATCGCCCGTAAAACATTCCGAGTGAACACGCACAAGCGTCGGTTGGTCCTGAATTTCGCCTTTCACCAGAGCCACATGCTCCGAGCCATCCACGAGCGAGCGGTAAACTTTTACATTCCATTTTCCAAAAACGGTAGGAATGACGGCTTCGCTGACTTTTTCCACCATTTTGTCCAACCGCCGGCGGTATTCGATCAAATCCTTGATGGTCCCAATCTTGAGGCCATGCTTTTTGCCAAAAGCAAAAAGATCCTGCCCGCGGGCCATGGTCCCGTCCTCATTCACGATTTCGCAAATCACGCCCGCGGCTTCGAGCCCGGCCAGCCGGGCCAAATCCACCGCAGCTTCCGTATGTCCGGCACGGGTCAGCACTCCCCCTTTTTTGGCTTTCAAGGGAAACATATGCCCCGGAGAAACGAGATCGGAAGCGCCGAATTTCGGGTCTGCAAGAATCTCGATGGTGCGGGAGCGGTCAAAAGCGGAAATGCCGGTGGTAATTCCAAGACGGGCGTCCACTGAAATAGTGAAAGCCGTTCCCATCGGGTCTTTGGCGGAAAAAGTCATTTGCTTCAGGTCGAGGGATTCGATTCTTTCTTCGGAAAGCGAAACGCAGATCAAACCGCGGCCGTATTTCATCATGAAATTGATTTTTTCGGGCGTCACAGCGGAGGCAGCAAAAACAAGGTCGCCCTCGTTTTCGCGGGCTTCGTCATCGGCAATGACCACCATGCGGCGGGCGCGGATTTCTTCTATGATTTCTTCAATGGAATTGAATTTCATAAGTTTGAGAGGGTTACTGTAACAGGATTATGCCTTTTAGTCAAATCAATCCGGTAAAAAAATGATTGTAACCCAATGGCAATAAAAGAGTTAAGAATTGATCGCCCCGCCGTTTTTTGACAAACGGCCCGGGCATGCTATCTTTGGAGTGTAGGGTGAACGTTAAGATTTTGAGATTCTGAAAAAGGCAAACCCGAAGTAATTCGGGGACGCAAAGCCACGGGCCCAACGAAGCAGCGCTTCAGGGTAGCCGGGTTGCCAAATCGAGAAATGTTGATTTGGCCGAATCAGATCCCGAGGAGAGGGATTCGGCATGAAGAAGAAGGCTGTCGCGGCCGCTCAAGGCATCGCCGTAAGCATTGGATTGCTTCTTGTATTTTTTCTAACTGCTGATGCGAATGCCCAACTTCCTGACCGAAGCCTTTCTCTCGCGGACCTTGCCCACCAGCTCAAGACCCCCGAAAATATCGCCCAATACCTTTGGAGAAATTTCGTTTATGAAAACGACCGGCGCCTTTTCGGGCGTGAAGACTACCGCCAGTCCCCGGAAGAATTTCTTTCCAACAAGCGCGGAGATTGCGAGGATTTCGCCAATATGGCCTATCAGCTTTTACGGCTGAACGGATTCGAAGCGTTTTTGATGAATATTTACGGGGACCGTTTTGCGCATACGGTCTGTATTTTCAAGGAAAACGGAAAATACCGGGCCATTGATGGAAGCGATTTGAAGCAGATCCCGGCGAAAGATTTAAACGAACTAGCCAATCAAATCCGGCCTTTTGGAAAAACAGCAAGCATCGGCATTCCCCTGAAAGCGCACGGCGAAAATGGTTTCGGGGTTCACTTCACGAAAAATTTTAAGGTCTAAAAACTTCCTTTAAAACCTATCTTTGTTTCTTTTCCATCACGTTTTTTTCCATGAAACGTTTAAAAACCGTGGTCGCGGTTTTCACTAGAATGGCCAAATCCAGGTTGAAGCTCAAGTGTTCCACGTAATAAAGATCGTAATCCATATTTTCATGGATCAAAAGCCTTTTACGGTCTTCGCTGATTTGCCAGAGGCCGGTAATGCCGGGCTTGATGCTCAGACGCTCGCGCTCCAGAGGCCCGTACTTTTCAACCAGAAAGGGCATTTCGGGGCGGGGGCCTACGAAACTCATCTCCCCTTTCAAAACATTGAAAAACTGGGGAAGCTCATCCAAACCGGTCTTCCTCAGGAAAGCCCCGAAAGGCGTGGTGACCGGGCATTGTCCTTTTCCTGAAATCTCGGGAGAAATCTGTTCCGGTTTCACATTGTAGAGAGTCCGGAATTTAATCATTGTGAAGGAATGGCCGTCCTGCCCGATCCGGACCTGCTTGAAAAAAAGAGAGCCTTTGGCATTGAAACAAATCCCGATGGCGATCAGGGCTCCCAAAACCAGGGCCACCGGAGAAAGAACAATCACGCAAAAAAGATCCAGCAACCGTTTGACCGGCAGGTAATATCTCTTTCCAAATCCCTGGCGGAAACCGACCAGCGGAATGCCCCCGATGTTGGTCAGCTCGGCACGCTCAATATGAAACCGGTAAAGCGTGGGAATGATCCAGCATTTGATGCCGATGGTCTGGCAATGCTTGAAAATCTCGATCACCTTTTCTTCCCCGATTTTGCGGTGGGCGATGAACAAAAGGTCGATGTTCTTTTTACGCACGTTTTTTTTCAAGTCTTCAATCCCGCCGATGCAAGGCGGATCGACGGGCTGCTTGACCAGGATTTCCACCTGATCATCCAGAAAACCTTCGACCTGGATACCGAGTTTCGGCGACTGGCGGATCCACCGGGCAAGGCGCTGGCCCTGATGCCCCGCGCCATAAATAAGCGCCCGGCGCAGACCGATCCCCCGCTTGTGCCGCCATTCGAAAAACCGGCGTACGAGAAACCGCTCGAGGCTAAGCAGCGTGATCGCCGTAAAAACGGAATAAAAAATCGCAAGCCTGGAAAAAGCCACGTTCCGGTAAAAAAAGGAAAAAGAAAAGGTTACCAGGTACATGATCCAGATGGCCTTGAAAATCAGGCTTTGCTCTTCGACCCCGATCACCCCCATTTCGGGTTTGTACAAACCCACCAGCAGGAAAACCAGGAGGCCGGCCGGAGGAAGGACCCAGAGAATCTGGGCATAATCGGAAAACAGCTGGTGATGGCCATGCCAGGGAAAGGTGATCCAGAGCCAATAGCCGATCAGCACCGAGGCCTCGAGGCACATGAAATCAAGCGCCGCGACGGCCCCTGTTAAAACATTGAATCTTTTGGAAATAAATTTTACCATGGTTCCTTTTTTTTAATCACAGCCCGCCACTTTTCTCTAAAAATACAAAAGAAAAAATAAGGGATTTCCGCGCAGTAGCGTTTCCAAAGCCGCCGCGGCTCGGAGCATAGCCGGTAAAGCCATTCCAGATGGCACCGGATTGCCCAGGCGGGAGCCCGCTTCAGCCGGCCGGATGCATAGTCAAAAACGGCTCCTCCATTCAAGAAAACCGAGGCGCGAATTTTTCCCCAATTTTCCGAAAGCCATTTTTCCTGCAAAGGCATCCCAAAACCGGCTATGAGTATATCGGCACGGGCACGGTTTATCTCTTCCACAACTTCATCATTGGCCCGTCCATTTTTTTCAAAATAGCCGTGATGCGTGCCGGCGATTTGAAGCGCCGGAAACCGGCTTTGAAGCCGCCGAGCGGCCTCCCCGGCAACACCCGGTTTTGAGCCGAGGAAAAAAAGGCGGTACCCTTCCTGCGAGCACAACTCCGCAAGCTGCCAGACCCAGCGGTCATAGGTGATTTTGACCGGCGGCTCCTGGCCCAAAATCCGGAGGCCCCACCGGACTCCGTCTCCATCGCAAAACACCAGAGGCGCCTGATTGATGAACTCTTTGAGCCAGGGATTTTTCAGAGCCAGGTGGACGGCATGAATATTGAGATTCAACACAAGTGCTTTTTTGCCTTCGCGAAGGGTCCGGCGGATGAATGAGTGGACTTCCTCCACTCCGGCACGGTGAATCCGCAAGCCGAGCACCTGCAGAGCTTCCGGGTGTTCAGATTCCTTGTCGTGCATAAATGATTTCTTTCCGGAAACCCTCAAAAATACCGACGGTTGAAAAATAAACAAACGCCAGAAGCTGGGGGGCGTCCAGGTCTTCGGTTAAAATCCATAAATTCATGCTGATAAAAATCCAGCCGAGGCCGCTCCAGAAAATAAGGTATTCGCGGTGATTGAGAATAAACGCTTTTAATTGAAACCAGCGCCAAAGCAGGGACACCTGAAAGCCGGCAAAGAGAAGCGTGCCGATGACTCCTGTGCGGAAAAGAAGGGAAATATAAGTCGAATGAGACCCCAGGGGATAGAGGGAATTCTCGTTCCTGGGTTTAAGCCCAAGCCCAAAAAGCCAATCCATTCCGTTCAGCTGGTCCAGACTGGTGCGGTATAATTCAAAGCGCGCCAGATTGCTTCCTTCGCGAAGGCCCATGATCCAATCGATCCCCTGCCCCAACAAGGGATAAATCAAAACGAAAACCACCGAAAAGGCCAAAAGCCACAACCAGGGTTCTTTTTTACGAAGGATGAGGATGGCGGCATATCCGGCTCCAAAGGCAATGACCGTCGCGCGGGAAAGGGTAAAAAACATGGCCGCAAAATTGGAGCCTAAAAAAAAAAGGACCCAGGCATGGGTCCTTTTTCTTTCCAAGCCCGCTTTGACGATCGTCATGATGAGGATAAACATAATCAAAGCCGCTGTCGCGGTCGCATACGGCGAAAGGGCGTTAAAACGCGGCCTTGTGGTTCCGTGAAACCAGTCATAGACCAGGAGCATCATCGAAAGGGTTTGCTGGACCAGGGCCGTATTTCCGAGAACGTCCTCCCAATGGTAAAGAAGGGTCGGGATACTGAATTCAATATGGCCATAGAAAAAAAAAAAAAGCATCAAGAAAAATAAAGGTGCCATGGCCCATCCGATTC
>CAYGIT010000136.1:4604-7281 GCA_964349955.1 uncultured bacterium | reverse complement strand
CGATACACATCGATTTTTAAATCCACGGGATTGATGACAATTTCGGTTTCATCCGCTTCCGGTAAAACCGCGACCGTGACCGCCGAAGTATGAATGCGCCCGTTTGCCTCGGTTTCCGGAACACGCTGGACCCGGTGAATTCCGCTTTCATATTTAAAAGCTCCGAAGGCAGCCTGCTGGCCGGAAACACTGAAAATGATTTCTCGAAAACCCCCTTTGCCGGTGGGATTCGAGTCGATCACTTCGACCTTCAATTTTTTGGCAACGGCATATTTCGAATACATCCGGAAAAGGTTGGCCACAAAAAGGGCGGCTTCTTCTCCGCCGGTGCCCGCCCGGATTTCTACAATGCAGTCGCGGCCCCGGTTGGGATCGGCATCACGAAGAAGTTTGTCTTCGAGTTCCCCGACGATTTCATCCCGTTGGGCCAGAAGACTTTGAAGCTCTTCTTCGTAGAGCTTCTTCATTTCCGGATCAATGCCTTTTTCAGCAAGGCTTTGTTTCAGCCCTTCTTCTTCTTTGACAATTTTCCGGTAAACCGAAAAAGAATCGATCGTAGGCCTCAAGGCAGCCGCTTCTTTGGCCAGCTTCTGATACCGCAAAGGATCGCGCCCCACGTCCGGGTCGGAGAGTTCCGCTTCGATGTCCCTGAACCTGCGCTCCAAACTTTCGAGCCGGGTTAAAATTTTCATGGCCCGTTAAACCGGTTTTAGTTCGCTGCTGCTTCGTCGGCCTTTGGAGCCTCTTGCGGCACTGCGGCTACGGATTCTTCCGGTTTAGGAGCGGCCTTTGAAACCGCTGCTTCCGCGGATTTTTTCGCGGCTTTCGGAGCAGGCGGCAATGGCGCACCCTTGACGGGTTTCTGCGTGCCGACGACTTTATCGCCGAACTTTTTCTTGAACCGGTCAATGACGCCGGCCGTGTCCATCAATTTTTGCTTGCCCGTATAAAACGGGTGGCAGGCCGAACAGATTTCCACCTGGACCGTGCCGGATTGCGTGCTCCGGGTTTCAATCACATTCCCGCAAGCGCAGCGGATGGTCGCGGGGCCATATTCAGGATGAATATTTGGTTTCATGTTCAATCTCCGTTTCTATGTTTTTATTTTTTAATTAACCTTTATCGATTTTGTTCATGCCCAGCAAAAACTCGGCATTGCTCTTGGTCTTGCCTAAACGGTCCACCAAAAGCTCCATGGCCTCGGCCGGATTGAGCTCGTTCAAAACTTTGCGAAGGATCCAGACGCGGTTGAGTTCATCCGGATGCATCAAGATGTCTTCTTTACGCGTATTGGATTTTTTCACGTCGATCGACGGGTAAATGCGCTTCTGGAAGAGGTTGCGGTCCAGCTGGATTTCCATATTGCCGGTCCCTTTGAACTCTTCGAAAATCACTTCGTCCATGCGTGAACCCGTATCCACCAGCGCGGTCGCAATGATCGTAAGACTTCCACCTTCTTCGATATTGCGCGCGGCGCCGAAAAAGCGTTTGGGTTTGTGAAGCGCACTGGAATCCACGCCGCCGGAAAGAATTTTTCCGGAATGCGGGACCACCGTATTGTACGCGCGCGCAAGACGCGTGATCGAATCCAGCAAAATCACGACATCGCGCTTATGTTCCACAAGACGTTTGGCTTTTTCCAAAACAATTTCAGCCACTTGCACATGCCGTTCTGCCGGTTCATCAAAGGTAGAAGAAATAACTTCGCCCTTGACCGAGCGCTGCATGTCCGTCACTTCTTCCGGGCGCTCATCGATCAAAAGCACGATCAAATAAGCATCCGGATTATTTTGGGTGATGCTGTTGGCAATTTTCTGCAAAAGAATCGTCTTTCCGCTGTAAGGCGGGGCCACGATCAAACCGCGCTGGCCGTAACCGATCGGCGTCAGAAGGTCCATGACCCGCATGGAAATTTCCGTCGGGGAAGTTTCGAGAATCACGCGCCGCTCCGGATAAAGGGGCGTGAGATTATCGAAAGCGATTTTGTCTTTGATCGCTTCTGGGTCTTCGAAATTGACGGCTTCGACTTTGAGGAGCGCAAAATACCGTTCCCCTTCTTTCGGCGGGCGGATCTGGCCGCTCACATTGTCGCCCGTGCGCAAATTGAACCGGCGAATCTGGCTCGGAGAAACATAAATATCATCCGGGGAGGGCAAATAATTGTAATTGGGAGAACGCAAAAACCCGAATCCGTCCTGCAGGATTTCAAGCACGCCCTCGCCGAACATGAGGCCGGAGCGTTCCGCCTGGACTTGAAGGATTTTGAAAATCAGGTCCTGCTTTTTAATTCCCGCGGTCGGCCCGATATTGAATTTTTTGGAAAGCTCGTGCAGATCGTTGACCTTCATTTTTTTAAGGCCAAGAACGTCTAAACTGGCTTCTCCGGGTTTGGCGGACGGAATATTCTCGGGCGAGTCATCCCCCCCGTTCCCCCCATTTCCACCATTGCCATAAACCGGGCGCGGTGCCACCGGGGCTTCTATTTTTTTATGAGGATTCATTCTTTCCCTCTCTCTTTCTCTTGCCATTGATTTCACTTCTCTCCTTTCGAAACGGGCTGGAGTTTTTTCCATATTTTTTGAACTTCCAGCCTTGTTTGATCCAAAGTTGCTGAATTGTTGATGATAAAATGTGACCGTTTTTCTTTTTCCTCCTGCGATAATTGCGCGCTAAACCG
>CAYGIT010000136.1:0-4594 GCA_964349955.1 uncultured bacterium | reverse complement strand
TTCTTCTTTCGAAAATCCTTTGTCCAAAAGCCGCTCCCGGCGGACTTTCTCCGACGCGCTCACCGTCACGGTAAAATCCCAAAAAGCGTCAAAACCGGATTCGAAAAGAAGCGGAATCTCGAAAACAATGATTTTTTCTTCCGCCAGGCCCGCTTCTTCAGCCATCCGCTGGTAAACAAAAGGATGAACGATTTTTTCAAGGGCTTTTCTTTTTTGAGCATCGCGGAAAACCACCTGAGCGATTTTTTTCCGGTCAAGCCCTGCCGCGCCTGCGGCCTCGGGAAAAATTTTAGCGATTTCCCCATACACCGGGCTTCCTTCGAGAAGAGCTTCATGCGCAAGATGATCGGCATCGATAACACAAGCGCCCAGCTCTTCGAAGAGATGCCCGGCCGTGCTTTTTCCGGAACCAAAAACACCGGTCAAAGCTATTAGAACTTTTCCTTTTACCATAAGGTCATTCCCGTCCCCGATCTAATGTCATCCCCGCGAAAGCGGGGATCCATGTCGGGGATAAACTCCAGCAGAGATCTATTTAATGGATCCCCGATCAAATCATTCGGGGATGACATCGCTTTGCGATGTCAATTCTTGTACCAGGAACTCCCCATAAAAAAATCAACCCGCAGCGGAACCTTCATGAGATAGGCGCTTTCCATTTCATTTTTTACAAGCGCTTTCCACTTTTCGGTTTCCTCTTCGGCAACATCAAAAACAAGTTCGTCATGCACTTGCATAATCATGAGGCCATTGAGCTTTTCAGTTTCAATCCGTTTTTGAATCGTGATCATGGCCGCTTTGATCAAATCGGCGGCCGACCCCTGAATCGGCGCATTGACCGCCGCGCGTTCGGCAAACTGGCGAATCTGAACATTCCGGGAATTAATGTCCGGAAAAAAAGAACGCCGGCCGAGAATCGTGGTCAAAAAGCCGTCCTTCCGGGCCTGTTCTTTCAGGAACTCGATGTATTCTTTGACTTTGGCGTACCGTTTGAAATAACTCTGGATGAAACCGTCCGCTTCGGAAACCGAAATTTTAAGTTCCTGCGAAAGCCCAAACGCGGTCTTTCCGTAAATCACGCTGAAATTGACGAGCTTGGCCAGGTCACGCATCGGGCGCGTCACATCGGCTTCTTTGACCCCATACAAAAGGGTCGCGGTGAAACGATGAATGTCCCGGTCTTCATGAAAAGCCGACGTGAGATTTTCATCGCCCGACAAATGCGCTAAAATCCGCAATTCGATTTGCGAATAGTCGGCGCCGAGAATTTTTCTTTTCGCCCCGCGCGGAACAAAAGCTTTGCGCACCAGGCGCCCGGTTTCGGTCCGGATCGGAATATTCTGCAGATTCGGGTCGGAACTCGAAAGCCGTCCCGTGGCCGTGGTGGTTTGATTATAAGAAGAATGGATCAATTCGGTCCGCAAATTCACCATTTCCGGCAATGCATCCAGGTAAGTGGACTTCAATTTCGTTTTTTCCCGGTATTCCAAAAGTTTTTTGGGGAATTCATACGTTTGGGCCAGTTTTTCGAGAACGCTCACATCGGTCGAATAACCCGTCTTGGTGCGCTTGATCACCGGCAATTTCATTTTTTCAAAAAGAACTTCGGCAAGCTGCTTGGTGGAATTGATGTTGAATTCAAAGCCGGCTTCTTCGATGATTCCGGAGGAAAGCCTTTCGAGGTCTTTTCCTGCATTGTCGGAAAGTTCCTTCAAAAACTTGAGGTCCAGGCTCACGCCGTTCATTTCCATTTTGGCCAGCACTTCCAGGAGCGGCAGCTCCATTTTCTGAAAAAGATCTTCGAGCCCGTATTCTTCCAGTTTTTGTTTGAGAATTGGGACAAGGCGAAAAACGCAATCCGCGTCTTCGGCCGCATATTCGGCAATCTTTTCAGGGCTGACTTCCGCCATGGTGATTTGTTTCTTCCCGGATCCCAGCAAGCTTGCAGTCGTGATTTTTTTCACGCCCAGGTATTCGAAAGAAATATCATCCAGATTATGGTTGAGCTTCAGGGGATTGACGAGATAACTGGCAATCATCGTGTCAAAAGCAATCCCTTGGAGCGTGACGCCATTTTCTTTCATGACAATCCAGTCGTATTTGATGTTCTGCCCGTATTTTTTCTTGTCCGGATCTTCCAAAATCGGCCGGAGCCCGGTGATGATTTTTTCAATGGAAAGTTCTGAATTCCCGCCGGAAGAAAATCCCGAGACCGCGACGTAGGCGGCCTGGAAGGGCGCCCAGGAAAAACTCAAACCCACCAGCTTCGCTCGCATCGGATCCGCTGAAGTCGTCTCGGTATCAAAACTAAACGCCGGCGCTTTCTTTAATTCCTGAAGGAGTTTGGCAAATTCCTTTTCACTCAAAATGGTTTGATACTCGCGTTTTCCTTCATCGGTACTGGAGCCGACAGAAAGCTCTTTCAAAAGAGTGCGGAATTCATAGCGTTTGTAAAATTCCGCAAGCCCCGTTTCGTTGGCAGGGCGTACCCGGATTTGGTCCCAGTTCACTTCCACCGGCACCTGGGTATCAATCGCTGCAAGGTACTTGGATTCTTTGGCCATCTCCGCATGCTCGCGCAAAAGCGCCTGCTGGGATTTGGATTTGATACGGCCCACATGCTCCAGCAATCTTTCAAGCGATCCGAATTCTTGAATAAGCTTGATCGCGGTTTTTTCGCCAATTCCCTTCACGCCGGGAATATTGTCGGAACTGTCGCCCATGAGCGACATGATATCCACCACTTTTTCCGGCCCCAGCCCGTCAAAATGCCGGCGCACGGCCGCCGCGTCAAAGATCAAATTGTCTTTGTGCGCGGAAATAATCTTGATGCGGTCCGTTACAAGCTGCATGGCGTCTTTATCGCCTGTCGCAATCAGAACATCATGCCCTTCTTTTTCGGCGCTCACGGCAAGCGTTCCGAGAATATCGTCGGCTTCATAGCCTGCTTTTTCGAAAAGCGCAAGTCCGGCCAGGCGGCAATATTCTTTAATGGGTTCGAGCTGAGGAATCATATCTTCGGGCATCGGTTTGCGATGCGCCTTGTACTCTTTAAACCGGTCATGCCGGAAAGTCGCTTCCTTGCGGTCAAAACAAACGGCCGCATATTCCGGCGCAGTATCCACGAGAAGTTTACGGATCATGGTGATGAATCCATAAAGGGCATTCGTCGGTTCCCCCGCGGAATTGGAAAGAGAGGGAATAGCGTAATAAGCCCGGTAACAAAAGGCACTGGCGTCGATAAGCAATACTTTGCCGATGGCAGGCGAACTCTGGACTTGTTTCATGATGAACGGGCTAGACAAACCAAAAGAGAATTTAAGACCTCAAGGGATTATTTTGGAATTTTGGGGTTGGCAGCGTGGATCGGCGACTGGAATTCTTTCCGTACTGCCGGGCTAAGAATAGCCCAAGCCCCAGGAGGGGTCAAGCATTATTTTAGTCTTCAACCCTCGATTGCTATTTGGACTCAAAAAGCTTAGACTGCGTTACCGCGAGGTTTCCTCTATGACTATGACGAAAATGAAAGCGATTACCGACGATTATCCTTTGCCTAGCCCGCGCATCCGCTGGCTCGGCATTATTTTTTTTATCATCCTGCATGCCGTAGCCTTCATTGGGACCCCTTTGTATGTTATCTATCATGGCGTGAATGCTGCAGATATAGCATTATTTTCCGCCTTTTTCGTCTTGACCAGCATGGCAATCACCGTAGGCTATCACCGCCTCTTCGCCCATGTGGCTTTTAAGGCTAATCCGGTCGTCCGTTTCTTCCTGCTCTTATTCGGCGCCGCCACTTTTGAAGAATCCGCCCTGAAATGGGCCTCCCAACACCGTCAGCATCATCAGTTTACCGATACCGTTCATGACCCTTACAATATTACAAACGGATTCTGGTATGCCCATGTTGGATGGATTTTATTCTTCAAACACCGGGTCAATTACAATAATGTGAATGATTTAAAGCGTTCAAAACTCGTCTTTTACCAGCACGAGTACCACGACTGGTGGTCGGTTGGCGGGGGGATTATTCTGCCGCTCGCCATCGGTTTCGCGATCGGCCGCCCACTGGGAGCTTTTATCTTGGCTATTGGCCTACGGCTTGTCCTCGTCATGCATTCGGCCTTTTTCATTAATTCTTACGCCCATATGTTCGGGACGAAAAATTACGACGGCTCCCTTTCTGCGCGGGACCATTGGATCGGCGCTTTCCTGACCAATGGCGAAGGCTATCACAACTTTCACCACAAATTCCCGAATGACTACCGCAATGGAATCCGTTGGTATCACTGGGATCCCACCAAGTGGTTTATCTACACACTCTCAAAGCTGCGCCTCGCCTCAAACCTCAAAAAAACTCCCCAGCACCAAATTCTCGCAGCTGTTCCCGATTAATTTAATAAAATTTGCGTCATCCTGAACATAGTGAAGGATCTCTGAGGAAAATCGGAGAGTGGGAGATTCGAACTCCCGAGGGCAGTTTCCCACCCCAACGGTTTAGCAAACCGTCGCCTTAGGCCGCTCGGCCAACTCTCCATAAAACGGGAAGGTTTTGGAAATGAGGTTAAATCTTACGCGAAATCAGGTAAAACGC
>CAYGIT010000135.1:0-7336 GCA_964349955.1 uncultured bacterium | reverse complement strand
TTCAAACGTATTGAGAGCATTCTCTTTTTCATATTTCAGCCATTGCTGAAAAAAGCTTTTAAAAAAGGGACCGTTTCCTTTCAGGAAATAATGGACAAGCGTCCAGGCGCCGAAATAAAACGCATTGCCTTCGCGCGGATGCCCTTTAGAAAAATAGCGTTTCCCCGACTCGAAAATTTCGTCAACAGATTGATAGCCTCCCTGGTTATAAGTCCAATCCATAGTTTTGAGCCTCCATAAAAGATCCCACCGTATGCTTTCCTTTACCACTTGGATCGCTATATACTCGGCAAGCCCTTCATCGAAAACCGGCGACGGATGGGCGATAAAACCATTATGGATCAGGAAATGCGCCATTTCATGGGCGAGTGTCCTCTCGTCGGAAATCCCGTCAAAATAAATAATGAAACTGTTGTCAAATGAGCTGAAATATCCCGCGACCGGCACGCTTGGAATCGCATCGCCTTTTGCTTTTCTTTCCGCCAGAAGATCCTGGTAATCCTCAGGACGGCCGGTAAGGTAAACAAGAGTATAGGGAAAATCCTCAACACGCATTTTAAAAATATCTTCCAGTATTTCCTTTTCCTTTGCCAGATACCTTTCAAGTTTTTCTGCGATTTTCATGGCATAAGCTTCCGGAAAATTGGTACGAAAAGCAAAATGGGCGGTTCCGAACAATTTCGCCTGCTTCCATGGCATGGCCCCGCGGAGGGTTGCTTGAAAAGATTTGATTTCTTCCAAGACGGCCATCCTGCTTTGAATATTTTCTAAAAGTTCCGGGGATTTGGCCGGGACCCGTTCAAGTGCCCGTTGCAAAATCTTCTTGGCGGTTTCAAAATCACTCCGGTGGATCAGGGCCTGCGCATAGCCATCATAAATTAAATACTCGTCCGGATTGTCTTCAATCAGACGTTCAAAAAATTCTGCGCCGCTTTTCTGGTCTTTAAAGAATTCCTGATAAGCCTGAGCGATGCGGCTATGAAAATCGGAGGGGGTTTTGGGGCTTTCAGCAAAAAGAGAAAGTGAGAAAAATAATCCTGTGAAGCAGGAAAAAAGGAAAAAGACTTTCTTAACGGCCAAGAACTTTTTTCGCGGCGAGGACGATTGCGGGGGCGGTGAGATTGTATTTTTCGAGGAGTTCTTCGGGCTGGCCGGATTCGGCGAAGGTGTCCTGGATGGCCACGAATTCCATTTTGCAGGGGGCGTTTTGGGAAAGAACGCGGGCCACAGCGCTGCCGAGCCCGCCCCAAATTTGATGCTCTTCGGCCACGACCATGTGGCCGGTCTTGCGCGCTTCTTCGATCAGGAGCGCTTCATCCAGCGGCTTGATGGTGTTGAGATCGATCACGCCGGCTTCGATCCCCTCTTTTTTCAGGGTTTCGGCTGCCTGCATGGCTTCAAATACCAAAAGGCCGGTGGCCACAAGCGTGACATCTTTACCGGAAGCAAGCCGGATGCCTTTTCCAATTTTGAATTGGGTTTTCTCATTGTGGACAATCGGGGCCTTGGGGCGGCAGGTACGGATAAAAACCGGGCCGTTGTGCTCGGCGGCCTGGCGCACCAGCGCGCGCGTGGCAAATTCATCGGAAGGAATCATGACCGTAAAGCCGGGAAGCGAGGTCGTGAGCGATAGGTCTTCAATCGACATTTGCGACGCGCCGTCCTCACCCACGGAAATCCCGCCGTGAGAACCCACGACCTTTACATTCAATTCCGAAAATGAAACGCCCATGCGGAGCTGATCATACCCTTTGGAAATAAGAAACGTGGCGAAACTTGAAATGAAAGGGATTTTGCCGCAAGCCGCAAGGCCGGAGGCCACACCCACGAGATTGGCTTCCATGATGCCGACGTTGAAAGACCGTTCGGGAAAAGCTTTGAAGAAAGCTTCGCTTTTGGTGGATTTGGAAAGATCGGCATCGAGCACGACCACCAGGGGATTGGTTTTCCCAAGCTCGACGATTTCTTTTCCGTAAGCATCGCGCGTAGCAAGGCCTAGTTTCTTTTCCATTACAAAAGTTCCTTCAAAGCGCGTTCCATTTCTTCTTTAACCGGCGCCACCCCGTGAAAATGATTATTGTGTTCCATGAACGAAACGCCCTTGCCCTTGACGGTGTTCGCCACAATCATGGCGGGCTGATTTTTGACTTTTTTCGCATTGGCAATGGCGGACAATACCTGACTCCAGTCATGCCCGTCGATTTCCTGGACATTCCAGTTAAAGCTTTTCCATTTTTCGGACAAGCATCCCATGTCGCAAATATTTTTCGTGGAATCATCCAGTTGAAAACCATTGGCGTCTACAATCATGACCAAATGGTCCACTTTGTGATGCGCGGCCATGGCCGCGGCTTCCCAGGTCTGGCCTTCATTCATTTCGCCGTCGCTCATCACCACATAGGTGAAATAATCCTTTTTATCCAGGCGGCGGGCAAGCGCATGGCCGATGCCGATGGAAAGCCCCTGTCCCAGCGATCCGGTGGAGGCTTCCACCCCTGCCAGGCGGCGGCGATCGGGATGGCCTTGAAGCGGGCTTCCGAATTTTCGAAAAGTCGGCAAAAGAGCAGGGTCAAAATAACCCAGGCGGGCAAGCGCGGAATAAAGCAGCGGGCTTGCATGGCCCTTGCTTAAAATCAAACGGTCCCGGTCCGGCCACGTGGGGTTTTTCGGGTCATGGCGCATCACCGCAAAGTAAAGAGAAGTCACGATTTCAACGGCCGAAAGCGACCCTCCCGGATGCCCGGAAGCGGACGCAAAGGTCATTTCAATAATGTCGCGCCGGATTTGTTTGGCGGTCTTTTTAAGGTCTTCGATCGAAGGTTGGCTCACAGTTTTTTCCTGATACGGCATAGAATTTGGCAGTTTAGCGGCTTTCTTGAAGGCCGTCAACCGCGAAAATCGCGCTTCAATTTTTGGAGGATTTCCGCCATTTGGCGGGCCCCGTGAAGCAGGGAAAGGCCGGGCGCCAGAATGTCCGAAGATTTTATTTCATAAAGGCAGCCGTTTTGCACCGCTTTGATTTTTTCCCATCCTGGCCGGGCCGTGATTTTTTCGAATTGCACTTTTTTGCCGCACCAGGAAGCGATGATGGCATCAGGATTCGCGGCGATCACTTCTTCCGGTGAAACAACGCGGTCTTTCGCGTTTTTACCGGGCGGGTTTTTTTTGAAAACGTCTTCTCCCCCGAAAAATTCGATCAGCTCGCTCACCCAGGAAATGCCGGAGATCAGGGGATTGTCCCACTCTTCGAAATAAATACGGGGGCGGACGCCCAAAGGCGCTTTTAAACTTTTCAATTCTTTCCAAAATTTCTTATAAAATTTTACGGCTTTTTTTTCTTCTCCGATCAAGCGACCGGTCGCCAGGATCATGTCCGCTATTTCCTGAAGCGTTCTTTGATTGGAAATAAAAACCGTGAAGCCTTCAGCGACTAATTCACGGGCAATGTCTTTTTGAAGATCGGAAAAACCGAGAATGAGATCGGGCTTTAATTCGCGAAGCTTGTCCAGGCGGATGGAAGTGAATGCCGCCACCTTGGGTTTGGTCCGGGCTTCGGGGGGGCGAACGCAGTAGCCGGAAACTCCCACAATGCGGTCGCCGGCACCGAGCGCGAAAACAAGTTCCGTGGTTTCTGCGGTGATGCAGGCGATGCGCCGCGGCCAGGCAAGTTCAGGCTTCGACGTAAATGTCGTCCCCTTCTTCCTTGACGGGAAAGGTGGGCTGTTTGATGGCCTTGTTAAAACCGCATTCTCCTGTTTCGACATTGAATTCCCAGCCATGCCAGGGGCAAGTCACCATGCCGTCTGTAATGCCTCCCTCATCGAGCGGTCCGCCCTGATGGGGACACATGGAAAAAAGCGCGCGGACTTTGCCATTGTGTTTGAACAGCGCAATGTCTTTGCCTTTGACCTGGACGAGCTTTCCGCTGTCTTCGGGGATTTCGGATTTTTTGCAAACTTTGACAAATTCGGGCATCTTCATCTCCTGGAAATAATCCTTGTCTCACAGAATTGATCGCTTACAATTATACGAAACCAAAGGAAAATAACAATGCCGAAGACTGCATCGCCGGATATTCTCATCGTCGCCTCGAGCGAAGCCGATTCCAATCTTTATTACGCCACCCGCTTTATCGCACCCGATGATTTTGTTTTCATGCGCATCCGCGGCCGCAGCCATCTTTTGATGAACGACCTGGAAGTGGACCGTGCCCGCTCCCAGGCCAAGGTCCATCAGGTGCATTCTCTCTCGAAGCTTTCGGGCGCCTTCAAGGACAAGCACGGCAAAAGGCCAGGCTATCTGGATCTCATCGAAGAATTTGCAAAAAATCAAAAGGCTTTGGAATTTTCAGTGCCGGCGAATTTTCCGCTTTCTTTTGCCGACCCGCTGCGCAAGCGCGGACTTAAAATCGAATTCAAACCTGATCCTTTTTTCGAAGAACGCGTCATTAAAAGCAAAGAGGAAATCAAGGCCGTGGCCAAAGCGCTCCGCTTTACGGAAGACGCTGTTGCCAAGGCCATTCGCGCGATCAAAAAATCCGTGATCCGGCGCGGGAAACTTTATCTGGCCGGCGAAGTCCTTACCTCAGAAGCCATCAAAAAAATAATCAATGTCAGCCTCATGGAAGATAATTGCATTGCCGCGCATTCCATTGTGGCCTGCGGCATTGACTGCGTGGATCCGCACAATCAGGGTTCCGGCCCGCTTTATGCCAATCAGTCGATCATCATGGATATTTTTCCGCGTGATTCGGAAACCCGCTATTTTGCGGACCTGAGCCGCACGGTAGTTCGCGGCAAGGCCTCTCCGAAACTCAAAAAAATGTTCACGGCTGTGCTCGAAGGCCAGGAAATCGCGTTTCGGGCGATCCGTGACGGCGCAGACGGAAGTTTGATTCACACCGCCATTCAAAAACGTTTTGAAGAGCTTGGATTTAAAACCGGGCAGCAAAATGGCCGCATTCAGGGATTTTTTCACGGAACAGGGCATGGACTTGGCCTGGATATTCATGAAGAGCCGCGGATTTCACTCGGAAGCTATATTCTGAAAACTAATCAGATTGTGACCGTAGAGCCGGGGTTGTACTACGAAGATGCGGGCGGGGTTCGCCTGGAAGATGATGTGGTGGTGACCAAAACCGGTTGTATCAACCTCGCCAAACTCCCAAAAGTCCTCGAAATTTAACTATTTTTTCGGAACCTGCGCGATTTTGACGGTGATCCATTTTCCGTCACTCCATGGCCATAAGAGAGCGCAATGGTTAACCGTGCCGCCGTCCAGGTAATAGAGCGTCTGGTTTTTCTGGATCCCGCCATAGGCAGCGCTGTAAGCATTGGCTTCCCGTGAGGGGGCTTGCCCTGCCGGTTTTAAAGCAGGGCCAAAATAACCCTGCAAAACCAGGGTAAGCGCATTCAACTGCTCCTGATTGATGACCACTTCCAGAAGACCGGGAGAATCCACCCGTTTTTCCAAAAGTTTTACTTTTTTGATTTCTTCTATCAATTCAGGGTAAGTCATAAACCTCGCATGATGGCGATTCCGGGATATGAAAGTTTACGCCCTTTTTCCAAAAAACCTTAGTCCGCATTTTGCAATTGCAGTTTGGGATGAATTCACTAGAATCTCCGCATGGTCAAAATGGAAATTACTTATGAGGGCACCCTTCACTGCCGCGTGAAGCATGTCCCCTCGGGCGCCGAAATGGCAACCGATGCGCCCAAAGACAATATGGGAAAAGGGGAAACCTTTTCTCCCACCGACCTCGTGGCTTCGGCCCTGGCCTCCTGCATGCTGACGACCATGGGCATTGTGGCCCAGCGCCATTCGATTTCCATTGAAGGAACCACCGCCGGAGTGACCAAAGAAATGACAACCGCCCCGCCGCGAAAAATTGCGCGATTAAGCGTGACGATTCAAATGGCGAAAGGAATTCCTGTTGCGGAACGTCCGGTGCTGGAACGGGCAGCCATGGGCTGCCCTGTCCACAAAAGCCTGCATCCGGACGTGGAAATTCCTGTTAAATTCGAATATGCAGACTAATGTCATTCCCCAGCTTGACTGGGGAATCCAATTGGATCCCCGCTTTCGCGGGGATGACACGACTCACTAAACGAAATCCAGTTCGATCTTCCAGGGTAAAATTCCTTTTTCATGGCCTTCGCTCAAAAGCCGGCGTAATCCTTCTTCTCCGCGCGCGCCAAGATCCACCGTGTAATGATTCACATACATCCCTACAAACCGGTCCGCATCCGGCTCGGCAATCCCGCGGCCGTATTGCATCGCATATTCCAGCGCCGGCTGGCGGTGGGACAAGGCGTATTCAATGCTTTCCTTGAAAAGGCGGGAGAAAGCGCGGATATTTTCTTCTCCAAGATCGCGGCGGATAATGTCAATTCCGAGCGGGAGGGGCAATTTGAATTTCTCGTCCCACCACTCGCCCAAATCCAGGATTTTTTCCAGTCCGTGCTGTTGATAAGTGATTTGCCCTTCATGGATGACAAGGCCGGCATCGGCTTTCCCTGATTTCACGGCATCGAGAATTTGGTCAAAAGGAATAAAGACGGGCTCGAAATTTTTTTCATAAAGCTGGAGTGCTAAATAGGCGGTCGTGAATTTTCCGGGCACGGCGATTTTCTTTCCACGAATATTGGACTTGTCATCCCCGCATGCCTTTAGGCGGGGATCCCCGACAGAGGATTTCGGGGATGACGAGGGTCGCGCCACGAGAATCGGGCCGTACTTGTCTCCCACGCTTGAGCCGGCCCGCATAACCGCGTATTTGTCCGCAAGGTAAGCATAGGCATGGCAAGAAACCGCCGTGACTTCCAGCTCGGCCTGGAAGGCACGCTGGTTCAGGCTTTCGATGTCCTCAATCACATGCTCCACGCGAAAGCCGGCCATGGGAATTTTCGCCTTGGCCAGCGCATAAAACATGAAAGCATCGTCCGGATCGGGGCTGTGCCCGACGCGGATCAGCTTGGAAGCGGTCAGTGTCATAGGCCGTCAATATACCTTTAAGGGCAGGATCAGGCAAGGTTGAATTTTGTTTTTGAATTTTGTTTTTTGGCCCGGCGTCAGGTATACTTGGCTATTGTGAAAAATAAAGCATGGCTTGTTTTTATGCTCAGTTTTCTGGCAACCGTCACCTCGGGTTCCGCCGAAGTTTCGGACATGCTTTCCCTGGCCAATCTGGCCATCCCCCCTTCTCTTGGGAAAATAGAGTCCCGCTTCACCGGCCAGAGCGACCGCTGGGTCATTCATATCCAGGATGTGCATGCCCATTTAACGGCCCAGGAAAATATTGCGGCCCTCATCGAACACCTGCATACCTATTATG
>CAYGIT010000134.1:0-7383 GCA_964349955.1 uncultured bacterium | reverse complement strand
GCCATCTGGTCTCCGTCAAAGTCAGCGTTAAAAGCCGTACAAACCAGCGGATGAATACGGATGGCTTTTCCTTCGATCAAAACCGGTTCAAACGCCTGAATGCCTAAACGGTGAAGCGTAGGAGCGCGGTTCAAAAGCACCGGATGTTCGCGGATGACTTCTTCAAGAATGTCCCAAACTTCGGGTTTCACGCGTTCCACCATTTTTTTGGCGGAACGGATGGTGTGCACATGCCCGCGTTCTTTTAATTTGCGGATGATAAAGGGCTCAAAAAGTTCGAGCGCCATTTTTTTCGGAAGACCGCATTGATGAAGCTTCAGTTCGGGACCGATTACAATAACCGAACGGCCGGAATAATCCACGCGCTTTCCAAGAAGGTTCTGGCGGAAACGACCTTGTTTGCCTTTCAGCATGTCGCTCATGGATTTCAGAGGACGGTTGCCCGCGCCAAGCACCGGACGGCCGTGGCGCCCATTGTCAAAAAGCGCATCCACGGCTTCCTGCAGCATGCGCTTTTCATTGCGGATAATGACGTCGGGAGCTTTCAATTCCAGGAGTTTCTTTAAACGGTTATTGCGGTTAATCACGCGGCGATAAAGGTCATTCAAATCGCTCGTTGCAAAACGGCCTCCGTCAAGGGCGACCAGAGGACGAAGATCCGGAGGAATGACGGGAACGACTTCCAGGATCATCCACTCGGGGCGATTGCCGGATTTGCGGAAAGCATCCACGATTTTCAGAATTTTGACCGCGCGCGCGCGGGACTGCTTGGATTTTGAAGCTTTGACCTGGCGCTGATATTTTTGCACCATTTTTTCAAGGTCGATTTCCTTGAGAAGATCACGCACTGCTTCCGCGCCCATTTTGGCCGTAAAACTTCCGGCGCCGTATTGTTCCTGGGCCTTCAAATATTCTTCTTCCGTCAAAAGCTGCCTGGCTTTCAGCGGTGTTTCTTTAGGCTCAACCACGATATATTCTTCATAATAAAGAACTTTTTCCAGAGAGCGCACGCTCAAATCGAGCAAATTGCCGATGCGGGAAGGCATGGTTTTGAAAAACCAGATATGGGAAACCGGAGTCACAAGATCAATGTGCCCCATGCGCTCACGGCGGACCTTGGATTGAGTCACTTCCACGCCGCAACGGTCGCAGACAATGCCCTTATGCTTGATTCGCTTGTATTTGCCGCAGCTGCATTCCCAATCGCGCGTCGGGCCAAAAATCCTTTCGCAGAAAAGCCCGTCTTTTTCAGGCTTCAGCGTCCGGTAATTGATGGTCTCGGGTTTTCTGACTTCTCCGTGCGACCAGCGCCGCACGACATCAGGAGAGGCAATGCGGATTGAAATCGAATCAAAGGTGTTGATGTCGTAGTTCATACCTTGAGTTTCTCCTTGGCCTTCTGTTTGCGTTCTTCGTCTTCACGCTTGCTGTCCTTTTCGATCTTGGGCAGCTTGTCCCGAAGGGCCTGGTTTTTCTCTGGAATAATGTCGATGGCAAGGGACTGAAGTTCTTTGACAAGCACATTGAAAGATTCCGGAGTGCCGGCATGAAGCGCGGGCTCTCCCTTGACAATGGCTTCATAAACACGGGTTCTTCCAACCACGTCATCGCTCTTGACCGTCAGAAGTTCCTGGAGGGTAAAAGCGGCGCCATAAGCTTCAAGGGCCCATACTTCCATTTCTCCAAAACGCTGTCCGCCGAATTGCGCCTTACCGCCGAGAGGCTGCTGGGTGACCAGGGAGTAAGGACCAATCGAACGGGCATGAATCTTGTCATCTGCCAAGTGAGCAAGCTTCAACATATAGATGTAGCCTACTGTGACTCTTTCATCAAAAGGATCTCCGGTTTTGCCGTCAAAAAGCTGCGTCTTTCCATCCAGGGGAAGCTTTGCCTCTTTCAACATGTCTTTGATTTCGCTTTCCATCGCTCCGCTGAAAACGGGAGTCATGATGGTAAGGCCCAAAGCATGCGCGGCCCAACCCAAATGGGTCTCAAGGATTTGCCCCACGTTCATACGCGAAGGCACGCCAAGAGGATTCAAAACAATTTCCACGGGCCGTCCGTCCGGCAAATACGGCATATCTTCTTCCGGAAGGATTTTGGCAATGACGCCCTTGTTTCCGTGGCGGCCTGCCATTTTATCCCCGACCGAAATTTTCCGCTTCGAGCAGACATACACCACGACTTTTTTGATCACGCCCGGAGGAAGCTCATCGCCTTTTTTCACGCGGTCAATTTCCCGGGTGCGCTCGCCGATCAACTCATCGATCTCGTCGCCCCAGATGCGCGCGACTTTACGGATGCTTTCTTCCACTTCCTGATCATCGTCAATCCGGATGGACTCCCAATCGCAAGAATCCAGCTTCTTGAGATCGCCTTTATCCAACACACGACCGGATTTGATTAAAACCTCGCCCAAAATATCGTCCACTAAATCTTCGGAAAGTTTTTTGCCGAGAATCAGGGAGGAAACTTTATTGAGCCTCTCTTTTTTCAGGATATCAATGCGTTCCTGATAGCGGTTCTTGATTTCTTCGATGTCTTTGTTTTCCTGGCGGCGCTCTTCGCGGCTTTTCGCACGGGATTCTTTCCGCTCAAAAACTTTGACATCCACGATAATGCCTTCCACTCCCGGAGGAACGGTCAAGGACGCGTCCCGGACATCCCCTGCTTTTTCGCCGAAAATCGCGCGCAAAAGTTTTTCTTCGGGGGAAAGCTCGGTTTCCGACTTCGGCGTGATTTTTCCGACAAGGATATCGCCGGGTTTGACTTCGGCGCCGATCCGAACAATGCCTTCCTGGTCCAGGTCCTTCAAAGCTTCTTCGCTGACATTCGGAATGTCGCGCGTAATTTCTTCATTGCCGAGCTTGGTGTCGCGGGCTTCGATTTCAAACTCTTCAATATGAAGGGAGGTGTAAACATCTTCCTTGCAAAGTTTTTCACTGACGATGATCGCGTCTTCAAAGTTGTATCCGCGCCAGGGAAGAAAAGCGACGACCACGTTGCACCCAAGCGCCAATTCCCCCATATCGGTGGCCGCGCCGTCGGCAATCACATCGCCGCGCTTCACTTTGTCGCCAACATCAACAAGCGGGCGCTGGTTGATGCAGGTGCCCGCATTCGAACGCTCGAATTTTTTAAGCTTATACACAAAATCATCGATCACAATTTCATTGGCGCTGACAGCTTTGACCGTGCCACGGGCTTTGGAAATGATCGTAGCGCCCGAATCCACCGCCACATGCCGTTCCATGCCGGTTCCCACAATGGGGGCTTGTGTGACAAGAAGCGGCACTGCCTGGCGTTGCATGTTCGAACCCATGAGCGCGCGGTTGGCGTCGTCATGTTCAAGAAAGGGAATCAAGGATGCGGCCACGCTGACAAGCTGGCGGGGCGAAACATCCATATAATCAATATCTTCAGGTTTCTTTCTCGGAAAATCTCCGCAAAAACGGCAGGAAACGGTTTCCTCAAGAAAATGCCCGTTTTTGTCCAAACGCGCATTGGCCTGGGCAATGGTGTACTTATCTTCCACGTCGGCCGTCAGAAAATCGATTTTCTCCGTAACACGCCCTTTTTCGACTTTGCGATAAGGACTTTCCAGAAAACCAATGCCATTGACGCGCGCAAAGGTGCTCAAAGACGCGATCAATCCAATGTTCGGGCCTTCGGGGGTTTCAATCGGACAAACACGCCCATAGTGCGACGGATGAACGTCACGCACTTCAAAACCGGCGCGTTCGCGGGAAAGACCGCCCGGACCCAGCGCAGAAAGACGGCGCTTGTGAGTCAATTCGGCAAGCGGATTAGTTTGGTCCATGAATTGCGAAAGCTGGCTGCGGCCGAAGAAATCCTTGATGGCCGCAGAAATCAGTTTGGGATTGATCAAATTGTGCGGCATCGCGGCATCCAGGTCGTAAATCGACATCCGCTCAAGGCAGGAACGTTTCATGCGGGCCAGGCCCACGCGAAACTGGTTCTGTAAAAGTTCTCCCACCGAACGCACGCGGCGGTTGCCGAGATGATCAATATCATCCACATGCATTTCCGAAGAACGAAGTTTCAGAAGCGTGCCGACAACGCGCATCACGTCTTCTTTTCCGAGGGTCATGTTTTTGGAATCATTTTCAAGCCCCAGTTTGCGGTTCAGCATGAACCGTCCCACTTCGCCCAAATCATAACGCTGGGGATCAAAAAAGAGTTTGTGAATCAAATCCTTGGCACTGGCTTCCGTCGGGGGATCGCCCGGACGGATACGGCGGTAAATGGCAATTTGCGCATCCAGGGCATTCCGGTACGGATCACGCTCAATCGTGTTGAAAATGCAGGCATCGTCATGTTCCGGAACAACAATTAAAATGGAGGAAACCTTGTTGGAAACAATGACGGCCAAAATTTCCTTGGTCAGCTTCGTTCCGGCCAGGGCAATCGGCTCTTTGGACTGGGGTTGAAGAACATCCTCGGCCAAATACCGGCCTTCCAGCTTCGAGGATTTGTCAAAATCCTTCACTTTTTCAATCGGATACAGCTCTTTCAAAATATCATAAGTCGTGGAATAACCGAGAGCGCGAAGAAGGGTCGTCGCGAGAATCTTCCGGCGGCGGTCAATGTACGCGTAAAGAATGTCGTTAATATCCGATTCAAATTCAATCCAGGCGCCGCGGTAGGGAATAATGCGTACGCTGTAAATCTTTCTTCCGCTGGGATGAGTGTTTTCTTCAAGAGAAACGCCTGGGGACCGGTGCAATTGGCTAACCACCACGCGCTCCGCGCCATTCACGATAAAGGTGCCGGTCTCCGTCATCAGGGGAAGCTCCCCGATATAAACTTCCTGCTCTTTGGAAATTCCCTTCCGAACTAGACGCAACTTCACTTTAAGGGGCGCGGCGTACGTCATCCCGCGCTTATGGCATTCCGCAATAGAATATTTGGGTTTGCCGAGCATGTAGCCCAAGTACTCGAGCTTGCAAGTACCGTCAAAACTATCCACGGGGAAGCAATCATGAAAAGCCGCTTCAAGGCCCTGGCGTTTGCGCTGGCGCTTGGAACGTTCGCTTTGCAGAAAATCCTTATAAGACTTCACCTGAATCTCGACGAGATTCGGCAGATCCATCGTGTCATGAATCTTGGTGAAATTTTTTCTTTCCCTAAAAGGGACCATAATTTTTCTCTCCGTAAAGGATTAGCGTTAGGTTATTTCGAAGCAATCTTACTTCACTCAAGGTCTGAGATCCCTCGCAGAAATCGCTCGGGCAAAATCACACACAAATTATTGTGTGTGATTTTACTTGATCTCGGCCTTTGCGCCTTGCTCTTCGAGAATCTTTTTGATCTTCTCGGCTTCTTCCTTGCTCACGCCTTCTTTCACCGTCTTGGGAGCGCCTTCAACAAGATCCTTGGCTTCCTTCAAACCGAGGCTGGTCAGGGCCCGGATTTCTTTAATGACCTGGATTTTCTTGTCACCGGCAACGGTCAATACCACCGTGAAACTGGTTTTCTCTTCAGCCGCTGCGCCGCCACCTGCTGCCGCGCCGCCGCCTGCAGGCGCCGCAACCGCAACTGCCGCCGCTGCGCTGACACCAAACTTCTCTTCAAGCGCTTTCACCAAATCCGCGAGTTCAAGGACCGTCAATTCTTCAATGGTTTTTAAAACACCTTGCAGTTTATCGGACACGTTCTTACCCTCTTTCTTTGCTTTAACTTCTTCCACTACTGTTTCAGTCGACATGGCGTTTAGCCTCCTCAATCAAATTTCATCACAAAGGATGATAACGTTAAAAAAACTCTTTACGCTGCCTGGGGCTGCGCCTCTTTCTGCTTCTTGATCTCACTAATTACCGTCACGACTCCCCGCAATACTTGACTCAGGGTCATTACGAATCCGGAGATCGGGGATTTCACGCGCGTCACTACCTGGGTCAACAATTCATGCCGCGAAGGCAGCTTGGCCAGCCGCCTCACAAATTCGGCATCGTAAACTTTATTTTCGAAAATCACCCCTGCCGGGGCCAATTTGTTGTTTTTCTTGGAGAAATCGACTATGGTCTTCGAAACCACCTGGGGCTCACCGCTCGCAAAAGTCACCAGCACCTGTCCGCTTAAAAATTTTTCCGCTTCGCCCAAGTTTGAATCGGAAAAAATCTTTTTAGCCATCGCGTGCTTAAGCACCATGGAACGCTTCGAAACTTTTTCGATGGTCCGGCGGAATTCAGAAATATCAGCAACGGAAAGCGCGTGAAAACTGGAAAAAAAGACGCTGGAATTGTCTTTAAATTCCTTTTCCAGCTCTTTCATCATTAATTCTTTGGCAAATGACGGCATGATTATTTCCTCTTCAAACGCCGAGCGCGTTCATCGCAAGCGTAACCCCGGGACCTTGAGAAAGCGCGATCGTGGCGCCTCGCAAGTAATCCCCCTTGGCAGTCGCAGGCTTGGCATCCAGTAGAGCACGGATCACCATGGTTGTATTTTCAATTAAGGCACTTTCAGAAAAAGACTGTTTTCCGCAAATCGCATGAAGCCCGCCTGTTTTATCGCTTTTAAATTCAATCCGTCCAGCCTTCAGCTCTTTGACGGCGCGGCCCACATTGGGGGTTACCGTACCGGTTTTAGGGGTAGGCATCAGTCCTTTAGGTCCCAAAACGCGGCCAAGCTTGCTGACCTCCCGCATCATGTCCGGATGGGCCACAATCGCATCAAAGTCCAGCCAGCCTTCCTGAATTTTCTGGACCAGTTCTTCGCCGCCGACAACATCCGCGCCCGCATCTTTCGCTTCTTTGGCGCCTTCCCCCTTGCAAAAACAAATCACACGGACTTTTTTTCCGCTGCCGTGCGGAAGACTGACCGCGCCGCGGACATT
The DNA here is from genome assembly GCA_964349955.1 of uncultured bacterium. GTDB lineage: Bacteria > Omnitrophota > Omnitrophia > Omnitrophales > Aquincolibacteriaceae > CAYGIT01. Next base: position 524 of record CAYGIT010000134.1, on the reverse strand, counting down.
CTCCGTCCCGCTTTCGGTTTTGATGCCAAGCTGCACATTCAGGCAAACCGTTTCATCATATTTTCCGGCAGGAACTTTTTTCAGAATCTTGATGGCTTCAGCAAGAGGATAACGCTTTTCCGAAGTGACAAGCTTTGACCGCTCTTTGTACCGTTTGCTTTTGATCGCAGGCATATTATTTTTTCGCCACAACTTCGAGACCCATGCTGCGGGCGGTGCCTTCGACGATGCGGATGGCACTTTCAAGTTTGGTGGTGTTAAAGTCCGGCATTTTTTGTTTTGCGATTTCAATCACTTCATCCCGGGAAACTTTACCGATGATCGTGCGCCCGGGTTCCGGGGATGCTTTTGCGAGGCCTGCCGCCTTTTTTAAAGCCACTGCCACCGGCGGTGATTTCAAAATAAAAGTAAACGTTTTGTCTTTGAAAACCGAAATCACCACCGGAAGAATCACGCCCTGCCGGTCTTTGGTTTTCTCGTTGAACTGCTTGCAGAACTCCATGATGTTCAGGCCGCGCTGACCC
>CAYGIT010000133.1:0-7429 GCA_964349955.1 uncultured bacterium | reverse complement strand
GGGCCGGCTTTTTTTTTGTTTTGGTTGCAACGCCGCTATACCCCTTTTTTTCCGCGGCATTCCAGTAAACATGGTATCCCGGAGGATTCAACAAAAAGACATCCAGTTGATCAGGATGCGCTTTGGTTTCCTGAACGCAAAGAATGTCGGGCGATTCCCGGGCCAGCCATTCCAGAAAACCTTTTTTCTGGGCCGCGCGGATGCCGTTGACATTCCAGGAAAGGATCTTCATAAATTGAGCATCAAGTGACGGGACTTACCGGGTAAGGATTTGAAGAGTGCGCTCGGGATTGTCTGTTTTTAAAACAAGACAGCCGGACTGCTGGCGGGAAGTAGCCGTACAGTAAGCATACGCGATATTGATATCGGCCTGGGCCAGCGTTTGGCAAATGCGCGTCAATTCCCCTGCGCTGTGGTCAACTTCAAGCACCACGACTTCCTGCTCGAGCACGTAAAGTTCTTCCTGCTCCAGCAGCAGCAGCGCCTTAGTGGGTTGATCCACGAGAAAACGGACAACAGCATTGTCCACCGTGTCATGAATGGCAAGCGCCATGATATTCAAGCCGTTTTCCGAAAGAATGGAACAGGCCCGGGCAAGAACACCGGGGCGGTTGGGCATGAAAACTGAAAGTTGTTTCTGGATCGGCATTTTTAGGAAATGGGGGATTTCGTGTTCGGGTTAAACCTGCTCATTGAAGATAGTATATTCAAGGCACCGTAAAAATGAAATAGTCTTTTTGGCCGGCTAAAATCAGGCCAGCATACGATTGATGATGGTCTGGGCGTGAGAAACCGCGCTTTTGGGGACCGCAATCCCGATGCCTTTCAGAGGATTGCCCTGGATGTCCTTTTTTCCCTGTTCATAAAGAACGCATTCCACTTCCTCTTCCTGAAGGCGGGCCTGAAAACTCCGGCCTTCCTCGACAGAATGGGTTTCATAAACCTGGACCCATATCTCCCGGGGGCCGGGTTTCGGACGAAACGCGCGGGAAGGTTTGGAAGAGGCCTCAGAGGTTGCCGCTCCCAGCATTCCCCGCTTTCCCCACCAGGTAAGGAAATAAAGAACGCTCCCAAATAAAAACAGGTAAGTTAAAAAACGAATCATCATGGGTGATGTATCGGCAGGTCTTTTCCAAAACTTAGAGATTCTACCAAAGAATAGCCGACCACTTCTCCAGCTTTTTTGGGAAAGAGACCGAAGCATGGGCCGGGCTCGTGGAAGGAAGATAGTAAAAAGGAATTTTGACGGCTTCGGCGAAATGCCGTAAAAAAACTTTTTCCGCGGTGCGGCTATTGAGAAAAATAGTTTTGATATTCGGATATTTTTTCAAAAGCCGGGGAATGTCATTGAGTGCCGCGCACTGAATGGCGCTGTCCAGAGCGCCCGCCCGCTCGCAGGATTTGAAGACATCCCATAAAGCAATCCCATTTTCTTTCAAAAGCTGCTTTTTCTCCGGGTACGTGAGCGGTTTCTTTACACCGAATAAACAAAACATGATTTTCCAGAAATGATTCCCCGTAAACCCGTAATACTCCTGCTTTTTCAAAGCCATCGGCCCCGGCATCGTCCCCAAAATGAGGATTCTCGAGCGCTTGTCAATGAACGGCTCAAAACTGCACAGGATTATTTTCTTTTCATTCATGCGAGAAATAAAAGGGCAGCCAGTCTAAACTTTTTTAACAGAAATAGCCGTCGTATGATCAGCCTTCCCGCCTTCAAAGCAAGTCCAGCCGGCTCCGTCTTTCCGTCCGTCACCGTGGTACCTTTCCACACACCCGCCAGATTCTTGATCCTCTCAAATTCTGCTGAACCGGGTTTTGGTGTCGGCATCTTATGCTCATCCATTGCTATTGCTGTCCCTACTAACATCATTCCGATTACAATCATCATTCCAAAAATTTTCGTTTTCATTAATTTCTTCCTCGAAGCTTTTGTGTTAACTCTGGATAAATCCAATTCCAAGTATTTGTACGTTTTTGTTCTGGAGGTGGTGGTTGAATCCAATCACTCAAAACTTGTTTAATTTGATCCAAATTTTGTTTAAGTCGCTCAATTTGATATGCTTCCAAACAAAATTCAAAATTGTGCAGTGAGGGGGTATTCGAAGCGGTAAGGTAAACCCTCAAAAGCCCTTTGTATTTGCCCTGCTGCCAGCAAAAGTTTTTCTTATAAAACTCACAAAGTTCACCAAATTCACGGGCCTCAAAAGTTTTTTGACGAAAATCAGCCGGGTGTGTCCTTTTGATATGGTCAGAGGCATCAATCGTTTTATTTTCGAGACGCCGCGTTTCAGAAGTAAACTCCGGATCTTGAAAGCCGATTACCTTTTCAGCGAGAGATATTGTTGGGACTTTCAAAGCAATCGCCGATTGCCTTTTTGCAATTTCAGCCTTTTCACCTGTTAAACTGGTAATTTCAGAAAATGTTTCGTTAAGGGTTGCCCAGTTAAGTTGACTGATTTGTCCTTTTTCGTGTTCAATTTGCATTTCGATTTTTCGAACTACAGCATCTACCCTTTTTACTGATATGGCACAACTCAAATTTAAAATTGGCCCAAAAGTTGTGTAGCCAATCTCGGGGGGTATTCCAAATACTATTTCCATATCCGGTTTTACAGCAGCTTTATAAATCCAAGAACCCACTTGAGGTAACCATGCAAGGGCGCCAACATAAGCGGCTAATTCTGCGGCATTCATTTTATATCTCCTATCTCTGGACAGCTTTGATCAATGACTTCTTATCATTATCTCACGAAGTTTTAAAAGGTCAAACTGAGGGAAAATGGATTCCCGCTTTCGCGGGAATGACAAAATGCGGAATGCTAGCTAACTCATTAGGAATGCCGTAAAAATCAGGCCGCGCGATTCAAAGATCTTTGGGCATTCCAAAGATCATAGGTCGCTTGGAGATTCATCCAAAATTCCGGACTAGTTTTCAAAATGCGGGAAAGCAAAAGAGCGGTTTCGGACGTGATGCGGCGCTTGCCATTAATAAGCGCATTAATCCTTTGGAGGGGCACACCCATTTTTCCGGCCAGTTCCTGTTGAGTCATTTCTTTGGGCATCAGAAACTCCTCCCAAAGAATTTCGCCGGGATGTGTCGGCTTTCGATAAGGATTACGACGGCCTTTCATTTTTGAAAACTTATATTCTTTTCTCATTATTTTCAATCCGAAAATCTGAAGAAGAATTAATAAGAGAGTTCGAGTCGAACTGCTGCCCGCCGAAGATTGTTATCGAGCGTCCATAAAAAAGCTCCACTTAATTGGGCAGAGGCTAAAAGATGGGCATCCACAAAACCAATTCCTGTTCCCATCAATGAATGTCGTTCGATGAAGTAAAGGACTTCCTCCTGGCTTAGAAGAGGAGCCGGGGGCAGGGATTCGAGAAGATGCATAATTTCTCTTCGATTTTTCAAGTTTCCGCAGGCAAGTTCTCCAATAACAAAATCATGCCGAAAAACCTGCGTATTATGAAGTAACTCTTTTAAACCAGGTTGTCCTGCTCTCAGATGGGCCACCCAAACTGAAGTGTCGGCAATCACCATCGGTCAGGCAGCTTTTCGGCGGGGAATATCTCTCATGGATTTTTCAGTTCCGCCCAACCTGCCAAGACGGCGGCTGCTTTCCTGAGCAATCAAGGCCTCAAGACCTTTGTGCACCAGTGATGTTTTTTCATGAATCCCACTGACGCGAGCCGCTTCCTGGAGAATTTTGTCCTCAATATTAATTGTTGTTCTCATAAAGAAAGTATGCCTTATTTGTGCATATATGTCAATACGTTTTGTATGCACCCTCCTTCATCGATTCCAGACAGGCCGTAATGGCCTCGCCCATTTTTTGGTAGCCTTGGGTGTCGGGATGGAGGCCGTCGGGAGAGGAAAGGAGATGTCCGGGTTTTGCGGGGTCTTCGAGGGCTTTGTAGGTGTCGCAAAAGGCGTTTTCTTTTTCGGTGCTAGTGCGGCGGATCCAGGCATTGAGTTCGTTCATTTTTTGTTTCACTTCGGGGGTTGAGAAATTATAGGGAATCACGCTGCAGGCCAACACGCGGATCCCGGCTTGCCGGGCCCGTTCGTAAATTTGGTTTAAATTTTTTTGAATGAATTCGACGGGCGCTCCCTGATAGAGGTCATTCACACCGGCGAGAACAATCACGGTTTGAGGCTGATGGCTCAAGACATCCGCATCAAAACGTTTGAGAATCTGGTCGGAACGCTCGCCGTTGACGCCCCGATTGATCACTTCCCAATCCGGATGCTTTTTCATGACCCAGTAAGCGTATTGGCTTTCCTCATCCCCCTGGCCATGGGGAGGGCATTCCTGCGGAGAACAAAATCCCGGCGTTCCGGCCGTTGTGGAGTCACCGAGCGCAACGATTTTAAATTTGGATCCGGTTTGCGCATGCACTGGAATTGCTCCCCCGATCAGAAAAAGTAAAAAGACTATCCTGAGACGCATGCTTCTCTACTTCGGTCCCGGATCATTCAAAGCGATACGTTTTGCGGAAAGTTCTTTCGCGTGATCGCGACGGATGCGGCCTTCCTGAAAACGCCTCTTTTCTGCCGGGGTTTCCAGGATCAAGGGAGGAACAGGCGTGGGCTGGCCTTTATCATCGAGCGCCACCATGGTGAAATAACAAGAGTTGGTATGCCTTTTTTTTCCGGTTTTGAGGTCCTCGGCTTCAATCCGGATGCCGATTTCCATGGAGGTGCGGCCCACATAATTGACCGCGGCCTTGAAGGTCACGACTTCTCCGATATTGATGGGTTCGCGAAAATCCACCTGGTCCACCGAAACCGTGACGCAATTGGGCGTGGAATGCCGGGCCGCGCACATGTAAGCCACCGCGTCGGCCATCGAAAGAATGGTGCCGCCATAGATTTTACCGGCCGGATTGGCATGATGCGGCATCATCAAATAAGTCGTTTCCATTTGTGAATCTGAAATTTTTCTCCCTTTTTCTTCCATAAAAAGACCAAGCCTTTCTTTGTTCTATTTTACTGTCTAAGGCGGATGAAAACGAGAAAAAAAGGAGGGAGAATTAAGCTTTTTTGACCGGAGGCATTTTGGAGATGCGGTCAGCCAATTCGCGAGGGTCCTGGGCCACTTCCAGCATGGCGTCGTAACCCACGATGCCTGCCTGGTAGAGCTCTTTCAAATGATCGTCGAGCGATTTCATGCCGTAGCGCGCGCCGGTCTGGATTTCGGAAACCACCTGATAGGTTTTTCCCTCGCGAATCAGGTTCCGGATCGCGGGCGTGGCAATCATCACTTCAAAGGCGCAAACGCGCCCGCCCTTGCCATCAATCCGCGGCAACAATGTTTGGGAAACGACAGCCACAAGCGTCGAAGCGAGCTGGACCCTCACTTGCGATTGCTGATGAGAAGGAAATACATCGATGATGCGGTCAACGGTTCTGGCCGCGCCCGTGGTATGAAGCGTGGAAAAAACAAGATGCCCGGTCTCGGCCGCCCGAATGGCGGACTCCATGGTACTCAAGTCCCGCATTTCTCCGATGAGAATCACATCCGGGTCCTGGCGCAGGGCCTTGACCACCGCTTCCGAAAAACTGGTCACGTCCTCCCCGACTTCCCGCTGGGTCACAATCGATTTTTGATGAGGATGCATGAATTCAATGGGATCTTCGGCGGTAATAATATGCCGTTTGAAATTTTCATTGATGTAATTGAGCATGGTCGCAAGCGAGGTGGTCTTCCCCGACCCGGTCGGACCGGTCACGAGAATCAAACCGCGCGGCCGCGAAAGAAGTTCCTGCAACTGTTTGGGAAGCCCGATTTGTTCGAAACTATAAAACCGGGAAGGAAGTAACCGCAGAACCATGGCATATGTGCCGCGCTGTTTAAAACAGGAAACGCGGAAGCGCGCCTTATTGCCGAATGAAAAACCAAAATCAATGCCGCCCACTTCTTCGACTTTTTTACGCTGTTCCGGGGTCGTGATTTCACGGGCGAGACTTTCGGTATCTTCAGCGCTTAAAGGTTTATCATCAATGGAAACAATCTCGCCATGAAGGCGGATGGAGCGAGGACGGCCCACACTCAAATGAATGTCGGAAGCCTGTTTTTCAATCGCATATTCGAGGATTGCGTCAATCGCCATGCCATTTTCTCCTATGCCAGAAAGTATAACACATCATCCGGCGATTGCTTTGAGGGCGGAAAACAGCATCAAAAAAATCGCAAAGGCAAAAATCACCGCCGGCATCCCGGCCAGGCGTTTGGGCGGGGAGGCAAAAAGCAGCCGGAACCTCAATCCTTCCAGCGCGAAACGGGTGAAGGTAAAAATCGCGATCACCATCACAAGCTGCCGGGCCTTTTCCGGAAAGTCCACTCCCGCCTGAGGAGTTAAAAGGAGAAATCCGAAAGCAAGAAGGGTGAAAAAAAACGCGCTTTCTTTTTTTAAAAGGCGGGTTGCAGCATATGCAGCCAGCATCAGAAGAGGAATCATTTCTTCTCCCGGATAGGGAGACAAAATGATTTTTTCCAAACCCTTTTCCAGAATAAGAAGCAGCAGAAGGGTAAAAAAGATGACGGCGGATTGTTGAATCAGAGAAAAGAAAACCTGCCGGGTTTGCGAAGCCAGGAAAGAATCGGGCTTTTCAAAAACTACAAAAAAAGCGAAACCCGATGCGAGGCAAAGAGCTTCCATCATGAGGCGCTTTCCTCCGATCGAGACGCGAAACGCCCGTATCCGGAAAGGGCCGGCCAGAGCATAATCGCTGTTCCGATAAGCAACCAGGAACCGGCCGGCTGCCGGAAAATCAAAATCCCCCATTGTCTCGTCAGCAATTCCTGGACAATCGCAAGGCTCACCAGAAATGCCCAAAAACCTGCGCCCTGCCGGATCCAGAAAAAATCTCCCGGCTCTTTTGGGAAATAATGGGGCGCGCGATCCACCAGCGAAAAAGGAAGAAGGAGCAGGACGCTTAAAATCCAGAAAGGCTGGAGCCCGAAATAACGGCCGCATTGGGCAAGGGTCATCCCCCACAACAACAGGGCGATCCTTGCGGCCCCTCTCGGAAAAAAAGAGCGCGTTACAGAAAAAAAGAAACCGGTCCCCCAAAAAACAAAAGCCACAAGGCCGCCTTGTAAAAAAGCGGTATGCCAGTCATGGGTTTGAGGCAAAAGGGGAATGACGGCGGGTAAAATTCCGAGAAATGCCTGATTTTTTTTCGCGATCGCGGTCATGATTTAAAAAAAATCCCCAGCGCGCGCGCCGTTAAAATCAACCCGCCAAGCCCTGCGATAAAGACCGCCATAAAAATGGCTTGGGAAACGGAGGAAACCGCGGTTTGGACGCGTGATTTCCGGGGTTTTGAAAGTCCTTTTCCGCGCTTTTTTTTCATACCCCTCCCGCCGGCCGGGTCAGCCTATCCAGCCAGGGCGTGAGAATTTCAGCCGTCAAAAGG
>CAYGIT010000132.1:1395-7644 GCA_964349955.1 uncultured bacterium | reverse complement strand
ACTTCTGAAGGATCTTGATTGCTTTTACGGCGGTCTTGATGTCCCGAATCAAGGCATCCTCTTTTTTCGCCGCATCTTCCTCGGCATTACCAAGCTTCGCCTTTTCCACGGCCTCACTGCGCTGCGCCAGCTGAAGGGCCACTTGGAGATCGCACTGGCCGCAGGCATGATTGAGCAAAAGCTCGATTGTTTTTTTCGCCTGCGTTTTCGTCAGCGTGCCCGCAGACGCGAGTTTTTCTATTTCGGTAATCGCGGTCATGACCGGTTGGGCATTTTTTGCCGCCGGAGTTTGCACCAAATCCAGGGCTTCCTCCACGGTTTTGACCGCTTTTTCGTTTGCAGATACTTTCGGACTGTTCTTTAATTCCGAACGAAGAGCATTCGCGGCGGCCTTGACTTGAGGAATATTCACGACTTTTTCTACCGCGGCAATGGCCCGGTTAACGGCCGCAAGTTTTTTCTCCAGGACTTGTATTTCAGCAGTTGTGGACTGGGCCCCTTTCAGCGAATTTCTCAAAGCCGTCAATTGCGCAACCATGACCCTCTGCTGTTCTTTTGCCTGGTTTAATTGGTCCTGCGCCTTCGCGAGGTCCTGCTTGGCCAAATTCTGCGCGGCTTGAGCATTTGTCTTTGCTAAATTTGCCGAAGCAAGGAATTTGGCAAGAGCTTGGCCCGCTTCCACTTTAACTCCCATCCCGGCAATATCCGTTTGATTAACCTCGGCCCGGCGCTTCTGTAGAATCTGCTTTACCTCTTGAGGAATCGCGGAAGGCGCCAGGAAATAAGAGAAATTTTGCACATCCTTTTTTGCTTGTCCCGCTTGAGCTAAATGATCGGCGGCGGCTTGATATAAAGAAGCGGCTTTCACGGGGTCGGTTTCTATAAGCGCCGCGGCCTGATCCATCTTATTTTGAGCTTCAGCCATTTGCGTTTCAACACGCAAAGCAGCCTTCCCGATATTCGCGACAGCCGCCGAGCTTAAAACTTGCTGCAAATTTTTTCTGTCTGCGGCATTGCTGTTCGGGACCTTGTATTGATTAAAAATCCGGCTGATCTGCTGTTGAATGGCCGCCTGATTCGCCGCTTTCTGGCGCTCCGCGGCCGTTGCATAAGTAGAGGCCGCTTGAAATAAATTCGAAGCGCATCCCCCGCACTGATCATTGATTGCCGACAGCGCGACGCGAGCGGTGTTGATATCCATGCGTCCTGACTGTAAGGCCCTATCGATCACCTGAAAGGCATTGACCGCAGCCATAGGATCAGAATTGCCTTTGTTCAGAGCCGTCGCGAGGACTTGGGTTTCAGTTGAGGTTAAATTCTCCATCTGCTGCCGTACTGCCGGGTTTTGCGGATCAAAAACAACGGGATTTCCCAGCGAAGAATTAGGCGACGCCGGCTCGTGAATTTCAAGGATGCCTTCCACGGCCAGAACACCTTCCGTGAGATTGGAATGGGCGGCCGTTCCATCCGTAAAAGCCTTATTCTCAAGCAAAAGATCATGCGCGACCTGCCGGACGGCCCTTGCTTTATCCGTATCACCAAGCGCGGCTTTCGCGACCGGCGCATCCAGCCCCGCGAGCGCCGCGGCTTTTAATTTTTTTTGATAAGAAACCAAAGGGCTCGCAAGTTGTGCTACGGCTTCGGCATGGCGAAGCGCGGCTTCCGTTTGAGCGCTTCCGCTCTTGACCGCTTGCTGACGGCCTTGCCCAACCGCGAGCATCAAAAGACCAAGATTCACGCCTGATTCAAAAAGACTGCCGGATGTCCCGCCTCCGTTTTTGACACTCACCAATGCTTGAGACGCTGCCCGAAGCGCATCATAAGCCTGCGATGCCGCGTTCTTGCCCTCAACACTTACCGACGGGTCTTTCTGAATCGCCTGCAGTTCGGCAAGCGCTTCCGCGACGCTGGACGCGGCAGCCGTCGTGTCTGCCGTCTTCAAAAGAGTCAATGCTTCTTGCATCGCGCTTCGCGCTTCTGCCAGTTGAGCGCTTTCAGCGGGAGGAAGCCCCTCGACGGCCGCGACACCATCGGCGATTGCTGACATCGCCCCGGTCATTAACCGGTTTTGGCTGATGAACAGGTCATTGAACTGTCTCTGATCATCTTGAGTCAACGTCTCAAGACCGAGCGCCTGCACAGGATTCTGAATTCCCGCCCGCTGGATGGTTTGCGCCGCGTGCTGAACATCCGGCGTCATTCCGTTACGCATCGCGGGAATCAAACAACTCGTGCATGACATGAGTACATTTTCTATTTCATCGGCATGTCCTTTTGTGTCGTGGCCAAGCGTTTGCGTGAAAGTGTCGACCGCGTTCAAGGCCTGCACCACAAAATCGGCTTTTTGATCTTCATGTTCGGCGCTGATCTTTTTGGCTGCAATTTTAATTTCCGTTAGCATTTTGGAAATCGCGTCATTCACCGCCGCGGCGCGATCCGCGGGCTTCGCGCTGGCAGCCTCTTTCACCGCCGCCGCCATCTTGTCTTGAAAATCAGGGCTGACTTCGCTTAATTTTAAACCGGTATTGGTTTCAAGCTGGGTGACCGCCGCATCAATAGAAGTTTTCACGCGGTAGGCCGTATATTCCGACTGAAATTTCGCAAGGTCCTGAAGCGACTGATCAAGTTTTGCGGGCCCATCCGCAAAAAGGCTATAACGCAAGGCACGCATGGCAGTGTCCGCATCCAGACCCAGCTTCTGGAGCTGCTCCATTTGTTTCGCCGGATTGTCCTTGTCCTTGTTTAGAACTGTTCTCACCTCGTCGCGTTTCGCCACCAGAACATCCATATCCCCGGCGGTAAATCCGGCCCCCGTCAACCGGTCCTGCGCATTGACGGCTTCTTCAACGGATGGAATGGCTTGGTCAATCCCCGTTCCAACAACCGCGGCAAGGGTATTGGATGAAAAGGTGACCGAGCCGTCTGAATGCACCTGCATCGTAAACGCCTGGTCCCCGGAAAGGTGATTCGCCGCCAAAAAGTCTTTAACGGTCTCACCGTCCCCGGCCAAACTCAAAACCGGCACATAGGTCACGGTTTTGTCCCCCTTGATGTATTTCTTATAATCTTCCATCGTTTCAAAACCGATCAATTGATCCGGCTGCTGCGGATTACTAATCAAAATCATTCCCCCACCCTTAACCCCGCCTTCTCCGTTGGGCTTAAGAAGCATTTTGTCGGTGAATGCTTCCAGCCGGGCTTGCTCCGGAATCTTCCCTTGTTCAACGGTCGCGCTTCGGCCCACAACGCTTGCCGACTCCACCGGTTTGGCGGAAGTTGTCACCACCGGCATGATTTCGGTCCCGAATTTCAGCGCGACGGCGACAACATCTTCCGCCGTGCGTATATTGCCCAGGAAGAGCATTTCCCCTTTCGCATTTGTCTGATAGGGATTTTCGGCCAGGGCTTTAAAAGATGCGCCTTGGGCGGCATTTTGGACCGCTTTGGCTTTTTCAACGGCGGCCTCAAGCATCGAGACGATCTCCGGGCTCGCGCCCTTCTCTTTCAATTGCTTCGCGAGATTTCCTAATTCCTCAATGGCTCGCTTCGAAATATTCGTCAATTGTTCCTGGGCATACTCCTGACCTGTCTTGGCTTTTTCCGCCAGATAAATATCCGAATCCAGAGCTGTTTTGCGGCGCGATTCCCCTTCGGCTGTGCGGATGAGATCTGCGATGGTCACCTGTTTTCCGTCAGCGCCCTGAACGGTTACCGCGCTACCTTCGTCGCCGTTGGCCGTGCTGTAGGCTTTCTTGAGAACATCGTAGAGAAGGGTTTGTTCGACAAATTGGTTCAAAAGGGAACGGCCCGTTTGACTGTTTTCACCGAAAGAATTGATCTTGGTATTCAGGATGAAGAGTTCCTGGGCAGTCAGGGAATTAATGTCGGTTTTTGCTTTTTGTAGAATATCAACGATGCTTTTCTCTACGAAACCTTCCCGCTGGCTTTTCGTCATATTTCCAAATTCTACTTCCGTCTTGTACTCCTGCTTCACCACGGTTCCGCTCGCATCTTTTGTTTCAAGAACATAAAATTTTTCTTCGTAGCCTTTTTCAACCCGGTCCCCCAGCATTTTGATCAGGGCCTCCCAGCCGCGGCTTTGCAAGGATTGCACGGTCTCGCCTACCGCGGTCCGATCCACGATAAAAATAGCTTCTCCCCCCCACCGTTCTCCGGGTTTGCCATCCACCGTACGCATGATGCGACCCGAGTTTTGAATGGCCTGCGCCTGGCTGATGGTCATGTCAAAACCCAGGAATACGCCTTTTCCCTGAAAGTTTTTACCGGTCAAAATTTGCTGGTCGGCAAGAATAATTTTGACCTCGCTTTGCGCTTTCTGGCCGGCATCTCCGGCTTTTACTTTTGATGGGTCGGCTGAAAGATTAAAAGTACTGACTAAAGACCCAAGACCGTTAGAATCACGCGGAATAAAATTCCCATTAGCATCTTTTTGATAAACGCCGTCGATCAACTTCGCGGCTTCTTCAGCACCCACTTCTTTTGTCAATTTTTTCTCAACCGCTCGCCAAAGCTCCGGAACCCTGTCACTGCTGACAAGAATAGGCGTTTCCTTGCCATTGGCCTTGGCTTCAAGGTACTTCGCGACGATAATGTCCGCTTGCGCGTCCACATTGCGGGAAATCCCGTTTTCGACATCGCTCAATTTGAATGTCCTCGAGCCAATGACAAGCTCGTCAGAAAAAACGTCAAGTGTACGCTTCTCACCATTTTTATCGGTTTTAGTTCCAAACGAGAGCTGTTCAACCACACTGGACGCCCGCTCGCCATTGCCGAAAGTTCCCGACTGAAATACTTCTTTTCCCGTAAAGAGTTCCATAAAGGTCCGCACTGAAGACAAGGTCGCCGACATGCCTCCCGCGAAAACGTCTTTTCCGCTGGTGCGGAAAAGGTCCATCATGGTGGTCGCGGTCAGTGTGTCGGTGACCGTGACCTTGCTCATGTCGGCAATATAATCCCGTCCCGCGACGGGCGCTTCTTTTCTTTCGCCGTTTTTGAATTTCGCTTGAGCTTCCATACGGGCCCTGACATTAAAAGCAATGAGCTGCGCGATATCTGAAGGAATTTGATTGGTTTCAGTTCCGCCCTCTCTGTTTTTGGGCCGAATCGCCATTTTGTCTGTTCCCACACCGTCAAAGGTAAGTCCCCCGGACCCTTTCGTTTTGCTCCACTCCGTGGCCGCTACTTTTAAAATAGAATCGAATTCCCTTCCTTCGATGATTTCGGCGCCGCGTTTTGCCGAGCAGCCGCCCGTGCACAGGGCTTGAATATCAGGCCTCTCGATCAGCGCTCTCTTGACCGCGCTTGTCGCTACCCATACGCCGTTCTGATTGATAATCGCTTTCTCCCCGGCTTTTTCAGCCTCCTGGAAGGCTTTATAATCGGTGATTTTTTTGACTGTTTCATCCGCTACCCATTTGATTAATTGTTCACTAGCCGCCTCAAGGACCTGCACTGAAAACCCGGCGGCCTCGGCCCGTTTGGCAATCGTGATTTCACCCCCGCCGATGATAAAACTCATCGAATTCGCGGCCCGGTGCATTTCGTCATACACACGGCCCACGGCTTCAAGGGCTTCCCTCATTTCTACCTGGTTTTTGGAACCGCTAAAGGCATGGTCAAGCTGTCCGTAAGTCTCCAGGTCCACCACCTTGACTTTATTGTTGTCCCGGAGCGCATCGATCAGCGCTTTTTCAGCACTCTCCCGCGCGGCGCCGAAAGATTCATTGACCTGCTTGATCAGGTCGTTGAGATTGACCACCTTTCCATTTCCTCCCAGCGCGATCTCCATAAATTCAGCAAAACCATCTTTGGTTTCTATTCTTCCGTTTCTTTCATTAAGCGATTTTTCCGTCATCGCTTTAACCGTTGAAGCACTTTCCACCACCATCAACCTTGAACCCGATAAAATCATCATCATTTCGCCAAGCATTGTTTTACCGCCGCCGGCCGGAGCGCCGATATTATCTGTGATCGAGGCCAGAAGCTGCTGCACATGTTCCGCGCTCGGCATTCTGCCCGTTTTTTCAACCATGGTATTCATCAGCTGTAGTATCTGATGGCTAACACTTAAATCCGATTCCGAGCCAAACTTGTAAGGAGAAATCAAATCCAACGGCTTTCCTGTCACGCCGAAAATCTTGGCGAACTGTTCGCGGTCCATCCCGCTGTTAACTGCAAACTCTTTCATAATCTCTGCGATAAATTCCTCGCCGTCATCGTGCTCGCCTT
>CAYGIT010000132.1:0-1385 GCA_964349955.1 uncultured bacterium | reverse complement strand
AGTTAACACCTCACTTTCATCTACATAATCCACCCCAATGGCCTCTAAAATTTGTATTTTCAGCGCTGCTTTTGCGTCTGCATCCACCACCCCCCGTGTGGCGGCTATTTCATCCGTCACACGATCCAATGCGGCAATGAAGAGTTCGTCGGAGCTCGTCTTCTGAACATTCTCTATTTCCCGAGCAAGCGTCGTCTTTTGGTCCGAGGTGAGCACTTTATTAAGCATTTCCGTAATCGCACGTGTCTTTGTCAGTGCTTCTGCCGCCAGGCTATCGAATTTAGCGTTTGCCTCTTGCCGCGCAGTTTCGAACTTGTTCACATCCGACAGAAGCGTATCCGCAAGCTTTTGAGATTCTCCGTCACGCAAGGTTTCCGATACCCGGCCGTTCAAAATATCGGTTTTAATATTATTTAAACTCTCGAGGATCTGGGCACGCTCGGTAGCACTCAACTTATCCAAATCTCCATTTTTACGAGCTGTCGTTATCAAGTCAGTCATTTCATTCAATTTAGTAAGCCCCGAAGTAACCTGGTCAAAAAGGTGATCTACTACGGCTGTTTTGCCAAGGCTGGTGACCAATTGTTCATTAAAAGTTTCGCGAAGTTGAGTCGCCTCTTTAGCGCTTAACGTCCGAAAGCTCTCTTGCAGGGTTTCTAATTTTGAATCGAAAAGTTTGTTGTACTGCTCGTGAAGCGATGTTCCGGCAACCGAGGTGTCGGTTCCCGATAAAATTTCCTGCATGCGGGTTTGGGCGATCGCGCGCGGGCTCTGGGCCATTTCGGCTGTCACCATCTGCCCATTGGAGGTTATGATCTCGTTGCGGTTGTTGCGGGCGACATCCCGCTGTTCTACGCCCAAAGTTTCCAAATGATTATAAGCCAGGGCGGCGGCTGCCCGTCTTTCGGGCGCCATTGTTCCGACCACCGCCATGCAGCTTGAGCAAGCCATATCATAGAGCGTGTGAAGAGTCTCCACTTCCCGTTTGGAAAGCGCTTTGTCTGCCACACTCGTTTGAAACGCTTCGGAGCCGATCAGGTCATTCATGGCCGACAGTTTTTCATAGGCAATTTCCTGGAGCCGCGTTGCGATTTCTTTTAATCTTTCTTTCGGCGGAGTAACGGTGCCATCTCTTTCGGCTTCCAGCCGTGTCGTTTCTGCTTTGTATGTCTTTGTAACCATCTCTTCATAATGGACCAGAATCGCTTCGCGTTCGCCCTCATCAAAACGCCCCTCATATTTTTTCATCACTTCTTCACGGGCCGCGGAGGGATCCGCTGCTGTTTTTGTATTCGCAAGCTCTTCTAATATTTTTTTTGCCCGGGGCAGTAAAGCTGTACCCGTACTGTAAGTTTCTTCACGGTCTTCACCGGTATCCACAATCG
>CAYGIT010000131.1:0-7765 GCA_964349955.1 uncultured bacterium | reverse complement strand
GTCTAATTGGACAGAAGCCATTTTTGATTTCTCATCCGTTTCTGCGGATCGTTTGAAAAACATAAGAGACATTCTTTTTTTCGTTGATCCCGGCGTTCCAACGCAGGGAAGCTTTTTAATTGATAATATCGTTTTGGATGAGCAGGTCCCTTCCAAACTCCTGGATGATTTCGAAGGAAACAGCGCCCCCATCGGAACTTATTGGGACCTGGACCCGGGTGTTTACCAACGCGACATCCTGGAAGAAGCCGCTTTTGACGGCACCCATGCCATGAAGGTCCAATACGCCAAAAAAACCGGCATGCCTTATTCAACCTTCGCATTCCAGCCCGCACAAAACGGGGTCAGTAATAATTTTTCAAATTATGGGTCTTTGCGTTTTTATCTCAATAAAATTTCCCCGGATCCTTTTGTAATTCTCATGAAACTGGAATTTAACGGCACTGACCAGACCTTTGAAAAGGAATTGCATTTCCCCCAGGGAAGCAATGCGTGGAAGGAAGTTGTTTTCGATTTCTCGGAAGCGCCGGCTTCTTTGCTTTCCAACGTTAAAAACGTCCTTTTCTTTGTGGATCCTGCCAGCGAAACGGCATCAGGCGCGTTTTATCTCGACCGCCTTAGGCTTGCCGAGGCACCGGCCTTACGCTTGCTCGATGATTTTGAGGGCAACAGCGGCCTCATCGATTCCTATTGGGATATCGACGGCTCCGGCGTGGTCTACACCCGTACGATTGACAACACGCAAGGCGCTGACGGCACCCATTCCATGCGGGTCGACTATCATAAAAGCGTCCAATATCCCACCTCGCTTTTTGGCCTGGCGCCAAAACAGGATGGTCAAGCCAATGATTTTTCGCGGTTCAATGCCCTGAAACTTCTTGTGAAAAAAGAAAGTCTACCGGCTATGAAATTGATGATTAAGTTTGATTTGGAAGACACCCAAATCAATTTCGAATCGTGGAAAGAGATTCCGCAGGGTGCTTCGGATTGGACCGAACTGGAATTCGACCTTTCATCACTCAACCCTGAAACCTTGAAAAAAGTCAGGGCGATTCTCTTTTTCGTGGACCCCGTTTTCTTTTCTGCACCCCAGGCGACGAACGGCGTTTTTTATCTGGATTCCATCCGGCTCGCGTACGATCCGGATTTGCCGGCCAAGCAGTTTGATCCCGCGCGCCCGCCCCAGATCGGCTGGGTAGGCTCCTCCGTGGCTTCGGACCTTGACAATGAATACCGCTCAGGCAGCCTTGTCCGCATCAACGCATGGGAATTAAATGCCACGGGGGATTTGTTGGATGGCACGGTGCGTATTGTTTCCCGCTCCACCGGCTACGATTCCGGAGAACAAAAATTGATATTTCTTCATGACGGCCAGTTTTGGCCGTATCACTGGGACACAACCGGATTGCCGCCGGCCGATGATTATGGCGTGATTGTGACCATGAGAGACAAATCCGGCAATGAGACAAGATCAGGCACCGTGGAGCAGCCAGCCTTGACCATTTCTCTCACCAAAGGCCTGCCGCCGGTTGGCCAGCTTTTGCAGGTCACGGATTTTTCTTTACCTTTAACAGGCGGCACGAAAATGGCGTTTAGCCGGAGCTATGATCCCTCCGACGGCGGCGTCTTTGACCGCCAATTAGGGCTCGACTGGCATTCCGGTGTGGATTACTTCATCCAGGATTTTCCGGACGGGACCGCCTCTTTAAATCTTGGCGATCAGGGGTATTCCTTCTTTTTTCGCAATCCGGACGGCAGCTATCGGCCGATGCAGTCTAATAATTATTCCAGACTAACGAAATTAAACCGGGGGTTTGAGCTTGAACTGAAAGACGGGACCGCTTACCGGTTTGACTCTGCGCCTTTTGTGGATCTTAATACGAAGACAACGGTCACCTGGTTTCTGACCACGGCCCGCGACCCGAACCAGAATGAAACCCGGTTTTTTTATGATTCCAATCGTAATCTTGAAAAAATCCTGCTCCCCTCGGGTGACGAAATCCAGCTTGCCTATTCCTTTCGTGAAAAAGACCAGTTCAATACGCGGAAATTCAATTTGGATAAAATTACCGGGCCAACGGGTTTGGAGTGGAAGTATGAGCATGATGTAAAAGGCAATCTGCTTTCGGTCACCGGTCCGGAGGGGGGTAAGACCCGGTACGAGTATGGGCCGAAAAGCCGGTTGACTAAAATTATTTATCCGGATCTTTCGACAGAGGAATATGAATACGATAGCGAAGGGCGTATGCTGAAAAATTCCCGCAACGGCGCGCTGCAGCAGGAATTTATTTATGGCGCAAAGAACGACCCGGTGCTCCAAATCAAAGATGCTTTAGGCCGGGTGGCAAAACAGGAATACTCATTGGGAGGCCAGCTTGTGGAAAGCACTGATGTGTTGGGAAATAAAACGAGGTTTGAATATGACGCCAGACGGAACCTCATCAAACAAACCGATGCAAAAGGAAGTGTAATCCGCTTTAGCTACGATGACCGTGGTAATTTGCTTGAGGCCATTGATGCTTTGGGGCATAGCACGCGGTACACCTACGAAGCTGTTTTCAATCAAATGACCTCGATGACGGACGCAAAAGAGAAAGTAAGCCGGTACGTATATGATAGCCGGGGAAATTTGGTGCGGCTTATAGACGCGGATGGCAATATCACGGAATTTATTTATGATTCGCGGGGCAATGTGCTTGAGAGCAAAGACGCGCTCGGCGGGACGACGAGGTTTACTTATAATGTGCGGTCTCTCCAGACTTCGCAAACCAATCCTTTGAATCAAACTTTTATTCGCGAGTACGACGCGCGCGGTAATTTGAGCAGAATGATTGATCTTCTGGGAGGAGTTACGCTTTTTGAATACGATATGCTTGGCCGCTTGCTTCGCCAAACAGACCCAAATGGTCATACAACGGCGAATCAGTACGATGTCATGGGCAGGATAATTCTGCAGACGGATGCGGCGGGTAAATCCGTTTCCCTTGAATACAATAATAAAGGGCAATTGATCCGTAAAACCGATAGGACAGGGGCAGTCACGCAGTTTGCCTACGATGCCAAGGGAAATCTGGTTTCCCAGACAGACGCGTTGGGAAATGTCATGCGATTGACTTATGATGCGCTTGACCGTGTTACGCAACAAACGGATGCTCTGGGGCATATCACGAGCTTTAGCTACGATTTACTAGGCCAGCTCATTTCTAAAACCGATGCCTTGGGGAATACAACGCAGTTCGAATACGATGCGTTGGGCCGCGTGGTCAAAACAACTCTGCCTAATCAATCTGTCACGAAAACGGTTTACGATGAGCTTGGCAGGGTGGTTTCCACAACCGATGCGTTGAACAATACGAGCGAATATACTTATGACTCACGGGGCAATAAACTTACGGAAAAAGATGCTAAAGGCGCCGTCACAACCCGGGCTTATGATGCCGCGAATCAAGTGGTATCACAAACGGATGCCTTGGGGAATGCGACTCGTTTTTCATATGACTCAAATGGAAAATTAACGGAAACCCGCTTGCCCGATGGAGCAGTTACAACGTCTATTTATGATTTCCTGGGCCGGGTAATCGAAACCCGTGACCCTTTAGGCCGCTCCCAACATTTCGAATATGATGCGGTTGGCAATCTCTTACGCCAGATCGATGCAGCGGCCAAGATTACCAATTTTGAATACGATTCTCTTAATCGGGTTGTGGCAGAGAAAGATTCCCTTGGAAATATCACCCGCTACACTCACGATGCCGACGGAAGGGTAACAAGCATTCTTGATGCCAAGGGCAATCTTTCCGGTATGCGGTATGACTTGATGGGGCGGTTGATTGAGCAAACTTATGCGGACGGTTCCACTATGGCTAATACTTATGATGCCAATGGAAATGTCATTACCATGAAAGACCGGCTGGGCCGCATCACGCAAATGAATTATGACGAACTCAATCGCCTGACCGGAAAGCGTTTTTCGGATGGAACGCGTGAAAACTTTACTTATGATAAATTGGGGAATATTTTAACAGCCACCAATGAAGAGGGGACAATCCGGAACGACTACGATCTTTTTGGAAGATTGACGCGTCAAACCGATGTTTTTGGAAATATTCTTGATTATGCTTACGATCAAACGGGAAACCAAAAATCCATGAACGCCGCGGCCGGTAACCATAGCCTTTCGCGAGACTACACCTACGATGTGCTCGACCGATTGACAAAAATAAGGGATGAAAAAAGCCGGGAAACCCTTTATGCTTATGATGTTAATTCGAGGATTATTTCCAAAAGATTACCGAATCAGGCACGAATGGAATATAGCTACAACCTGGCCTCTGAAATGGCTGCAATTGTCCATAAGGATTCGGCCGGCGTTATTTTTCGAAGGATCGATTATACCCACGATAATCGAGGCTTGATTACCGGGCAAAACGATTCCTTTGCGGGAGCTCAAACTTTTCAGTATGATGACCTTCAAAGACTGCAGAATTTCACGAACCCTGAAACGGGAACGGCGGCTTTCGAATTCGATGCGCTTGGCAACCGTACGCAAATCGATTCTCAAGCAGGTGATGAAAATTATACGGTCAACAATCTCAATCAATATCTTACGAAAAACACCGATATTTTTGAATACGATCTGACCGGTAATTTGATAAAACAGCACGATACCGTGACCGGCCTCGAGCGATATTACGAATACAATGCACAAAACCGGCTGGCAAAAGTCGTGCTGGAAGACGGCACTGAAGTAAGGTTCCGCTATGATGCGTTGGGCCGGAGGATTTCCAAGTCTGGCGCATCAGGCAGCTTTCGATATATTTGGGACGGCAATGAAATTCTTGCGGAAATGGATGGATTGGGGAATTTGTTAAAAAATTACGTGCATGGTCTGGAAATCGACGAGCTTTTGTATCAAGAAAACTATGCGGCCGATGAAACTTTTTATTTTCACACTGACCATTTAATGTCTACGCTGGCGCTGACCGATGGCGCTGGGCGGTTAAAGGAATCATTCAACTATGATCCTTACGGAAATTTGATCAAAGCCAAAGACCAAAACGGAAATTCACTTGCCGCATTCTCGACGGATTATCTCTACACCGGCCGCCAACTCGACTCCGAAACCGGGATTTATTACAACCGGAACCGGTATTATGATCCTTCTCTAGGGCGTTTTATAAGCGCTGATCCCAAGGGCGAAGCAGGAGGCCTGAATTTATACGCCTATACAAAAAACAACCCTTTGAGTTTCCGCGACCCCCTTGGCCTCGATTCTTATTGGGGCGGTTGCGGCGGTTTTGCCGGTGGATTTTTTGGCGCGGTGGGAGGATTTATGAGTTCCGCGGCGCATTCTGTTGGGTCGGCGATTTCTAGCGCTGCCGGCGCTGTTGCTTCAGCCGCGTCATCGGCAGCATCGGCCGCTTACAATGCCGTGAGTTCTGCGATCTCAAGTATCGGGAGTGCGATGAGTCAGGCCTTTAGCGGAGGTGGAAGCAACGGGGGTGGCAACGGAGGGCCTTCTGGAGATCTTCCGGGTGGTGCTGGGATTGAAATTGCTCCAGGTACGAACCAACCCAAGGGATCGTCTGGAGGTGATGGCTCAGGTGATTTTTACCAGGGGCTGAACATCTCCGGCCCTGGGCCTTTGGGTCCCGAAGGTGCTTCGCGAGGTGATGCCTGTGGCAGCTGCCGCACCGGGGCTTCGAGTGGCGGAATGCAGCCGTTGCTATCTATATCCAGACTCAATGAAATTTTTCCAAAATCGATTGATATTCAATACCAAACCTTTCAAGGAATTGACGCCGGATTGGAGGGGGTAGGTGCTGTTGCATTAGGGGTGAAGATAACCGGCCCAATTAATGGCAAAAGTGTTATAGGGGGTACCCTTGCAGGTTTATCAGGTGTATCAGGAGCCAATCCAACAAAGGCTTTGATTGATCCAGTCGCCGGTTTATCTATTCCAGGGATGAAAGTTAATATAGGAAGAACGGGCGTGAGTGGAGGAAATAATTTCGCAATAGGGCCATTCTCATTTTCTCCAGTCAATGTTAATTCGAGAGGTGAAGTTTCTTCCTCTCTTAATCTGAAAGCTGGTATTGGAAGTAAAGGGTTTAATATTTCTTTTGGCTCAGCAGGAGTTTCAATTTCAAGGAGAAAACGATGATATCCGAATCTAAGGCCAAGTGGTTAGAAAAGATCATTTTTTTTTATAATCTGTTGGCAATATTATTAGTAATATTCGATGAGTTTCATCAGTTTAAAATTGAAGGCCAGCCGGCTTGGGGATACCTTTTATACATGGCTATAGGCTTAGCAATTCAGTCTATATCGACCATAGGGTTGTGGAGCGAAAAAAGATGGGCTGTCATAGTGCAGTTCTTTTTTTATTTTTTTCAGTCAATTTCGGTTAAAGGAGGGGGACTGAATTATTCCTGTATTATGGGGCCGCATTTTTTCATCAACTTAAATTTGAATTTTCCGGATGGAGAAGTTGTGCTCGGATTTAATGTTATTCCGATTGCTATTTTGATTCTTCTCATCATGGCGTTCGTGCCAAAGGCAAAATCTTTTTCGGCTAAGATCATTTGATGGAAGGATAGGCAGTCGAAAGGATTTGTTGGCTGAAAACAGATAATTTTAAATAAAAAATGTATAGACTCAGGTGACAGTCACTTTTAGAGGGGACAGGCATAAAAAAGGGAAGGGGATGAATCGGGAAGGAAATGACACGCAAATCTCGTAAGGAAATACTCCAAGACGGATGTTTTGCCCACATATTTTCTCGCTCGATCGAAAAGCGCTATATCTTTAAAACTGATTGCGATTTTAATGAATTTCAAAATCTGTTGCTGCAGTTCAAAAAGAAGGTAAAAATGGGGACGGTTCTATTTTGGTAAAAATGGGGACGGTTCTATTTTTGAATGAAAGAAAGACTAGATGTGCGACGACCGCGAGGCCGTCCGAAGGGCAAATAGTTGCAGAAAAATAGAACCGTCCCCATTTTCCACCATTTTCCATTGGCCTCGATTCTTATTGGGGCGGATGCGGAGGTTTTGGCGGTGGATTTTTTGGCGCGGTGGGAGGATTTATGAGTTCCGCGGCGCATTCTGTTGGGTCGGCGATTTCTAGCGCTGCCAGCGCTGTTGCTTCAGCGGCGGCATCGGCAGCATCGGCCGCTTACAATGCCGTGAGTTCTGCCGTCTCAAGTATAGCAAGCGCCGTCTCTTCTGCTGCCAGCTCCGTTGCTTCGGCGGTATCCAGTACCGTTGAAAGTATCGGTTCTGCCGTTGCAAACGCAGCTTCTTCAGTAGCTTCAGGGATCGGCAAAGCCGCCTCGGCAGTGGGCAATGCTGTGCAGAATGTTGCCTCAACTATTGGCAGCGCAGCGATGACCATTGGATCCGGTCTTAGCAAAGGAATTTTACAGTTAAGTTCCATCCTGCCTTCTGGAACTTATCAGCAAGAAGTACCAATTCCAATTGGGAGTCTTGATTTGACAGCAAAAATTGAGTTTACTATACCCGACGCAATCATAGATGGAATAAAATTTGGACTCCTTGGCACAGCGCCAACGCCCACACAAATCGATTATAAAGGATTCGGAGCCAAGGGGAGTATCCCCGGTCAACCAGTTCCAACATTCAGTTGGCAAAGTTTCTTTCTTCCAACCGATGTCTTTCCAGAAGCTACTTTTAAAAAGAGGGAATAAAAAAAATGCTATCAAATAGAGTGAATCTGTCGTCCATAATTCTAATAACTATAGTTC
>CAYGIT010000130.1:0-7788 GCA_964349955.1 uncultured bacterium | reverse complement strand
CTTGCGGTTCAAATCGACAATCACCTCATTCATCCCCCGCTCCGATGTCGGACGCACGGCAAGTGCTGTAAAAAATAAGTCGTCAATCGTATTTTTATAGGTTTCAAAATCCATTGCGATCCGTCTCGGATCTTTTAACCTGCCTTGAAAATCATCCGTATTCGCGAGCGGTTTCTGGACAGCGCTTAAGGCAGGCCCCATGCGCCACGCCATGGCATAAGCTAAAAAGGCCGCACCCAAAACTCCTTTCCAAATGAAATTTGCTCTCATTCTGGCCCTTTAATCAAATCGCCATTTTTTTGATTGAAATCAGAAGTTTTCGCAATCTTTTTGAGAATGGAATGGTCTTCACCGAAACGGCAAAGGGCGGCGCAATTTTCTGACAAGTCATGAAATGGAATGTAAGCCAGCGAGAAGTTGGTTAAATCATTCCGAAACGCCGGCCTCGCCAATTGCGCCATCACCTCGCGTTCGCGTTTTTTAGGAGCAACAAGATAAAGGTGGCAATTGCAGTGTGGAATGGAACGCGCCAAATCTTCCATGCGCAGGATGCCCGAATAAATGGAAGTGCTTTTCTCAATTTCAAACGCGCATACAATTTCGTTTATGCCGGGCTTCAGCCAAATCACGTCGATTAAACTCACGGTATCCACAATCTCAGGTGGCCAGCCGAAGGACGGCAAAGCGGGCAAGGTTGCCATGGCAAAACTTTCCCCTTGAAAGGAACGGTGCCGGTCATTGCGCGCCACATGAACTTCGTATTTAAGCGCACGCCCTAATTTGATCAGCAGATGCTGCATTTGCGTATGCTCGGACTCCTCTTCCTGCTCAGCGCAAACCTCTGCGTGCCGGAGGCGGGCGTTTTTCTCCGCTTTCTCTTTTCCGGCTTGAAGTATGGAATCGACATTTCCGGAAATAAGAAACCGGCCCGAACCAATTTCAAAAAGCAGTCCGGCAAATGCGCCCAGATCATTCGAAAGCTGAGCGCGAAACTCTGCGTTCGTTTGCATAATCACTTCACGCATTTCCAGATAACTTTCCCATGAACCCAGCTTTTTCTTTGTCCCAAAAAGGGCGTTGAAACCATTCAACATGGCCGTGTTGAAGGGCGGGACAATTGTTGGATGCAGGAAATAAATGATGTTCGCGACGGCAGGACCAAGACCTTTGATTTTCGCGGCGCCAAGCCGGCTCAATTCAGCGAGGATCTGTTCTTCTTTCGTTGCGGTTAAACAAGCTTGAAGAAAAGCGCCGAATTTTTGCTTATTCGCCTCGTTTTCATAAATGTCAGGAATGCGCAGTTTCGGTTTCCAGTAAAATGGGTGCGCGGCGCCTTCAAACACTTGTTTCTGCTCAGTAATGGCAGTGAGGACGACCTCCAAGGGCGATCCCTTAAAATCAGCGCCGAATTTTCCAGCGGCAATACTGTCCACAGTGTCACGGACGCCCCTGCGAATCGCCCCAAAAGCTTTCATCCGCTCTTCACCGCTTACAAACCAAGTGTTATAAACGGATTCGGGATCGGACTTATACCGGGAAATCAGTTCAAGCAAACCTATTTTACCCATCGTGGATGTTATGCTCATTTTTCGCCTTCTATTAAACCGCCGTATTTTTGATTAAAAAGAAGCATAATATCCGCATCGCTTTTGCCTTCTTTCAAAAGACTGCGGATATACGCTTTTCTTTCTTCCGCCTTGCCGCAATGACACGGTGCCACAGCAAGAGAACAGGATTTGCCGCCGTAATTCATTTCGCAAATGCAGCGAAAATGCCAGGCGATGCGATTGACCTTAGTGTCGTTTTCTTGCGCCCGAACCAACCAGATCGCTCCTTCGACTGCGAGAAAGCCTCCCAAAATTAAAATCCCGGCCACCTTAATTCTTTTAAATATTTGAGAGGACTTTCTCGCATTTTTGAACATGTCAATAAGGGATCATTTTTTCCAGGCCGTCCAATCCAAGTGATTGCCGATCTGGATATAAATCGTTTTATTCGATTCCCTTTCTTCGGTTAGAGGAAAACTTATCCCAAACCGAATGGCCCACCCGCTCTTTGGATTCCAAAAGTTGATGCCCGGCAAAATCGAAAATTCGGTTTTCCCGGAGTTTGTACCATTCAATGTGGTTTCACCCAAAAACTCGGTTGAGATTTGCGGGACAAGCCGTTGATCCGGTCTTACCGATGCCATCCTCTTTCCCGTTCCTTTGATAAAGGAATAAGCAAGAGCCGCGCTGTATTCGTACTTAATCTCATGCTCATGTCCGATTTCGATTTCAATGGCCTGATTGCTTCCCAGATACCAATTGCGCCAGGCATGATCCAAAAAGAGATGAGGCGCAATTCCGGTCTTGCCTTCGCTGAATCCCCTTGACCGGCTTCCCGTGGGCGGCGTGATCGCAATCATCCCTGTCAAAATGGTCTCGGGTTTGTTGACGAAGGCATATTTCAAAGGTTGGAATTCAATGTCACCAAGCCCGTAGACCCGGTGGCCGTCATTTTCGCCTTCATTGGAAAACGGGATAATGACCTCGCTTCCCCAGCGGAAACCATCGTCGTAATGCCACGCCATTTCATACGTGTGGCTTAAAATGTCTCTCCGCGTCTTCTTGTCTTCAACTTCCTCCGAGCCTTCTTCAGGTTCTTCGGCTTCAATAGGGGCTCCGTCCCGAAAGAAGAGATTGAATTTTTGTTCATCCTCGATATGGGCATGATGCACCTTCAAAGGCTCGATAATCGCCCCCGAAAACGGCGCGCCTTCTTCATGAGCGAAAAGCTCGTTAATAGGAAATATGCTCAGGAAAATTCCTCCGA
Source organism: uncultured bacterium (assembly GCA_964349955.1). GTDB lineage: Bacteria > Omnitrophota > Omnitrophia > Omnitrophales > Aquincolibacteriaceae > CAYGIT01. Next base: position 4,974 of record CAYGIT010000130.1, on the reverse strand, counting down.
GAAAAATTATGATTTGTATTAATTTTTTCACATTGCGCTCCTTGTATTGGTGATGAGTTCTCATTTCGAACCAAACAGAATGAGAGCATCACAGGAGGAGCGCGTAATTGATACAACCATCGAGAAGCATTAAATACGGCGGATAAAGGCTTCATCGCAAATAAAGCGCAAAGAAGCAGAATGAATATGAAAGAGAAAACCGGAAGGTGATCAGAAACCAGGTGAACGCTTAATTGATAAAGAGGACAGTCGGGATGAGTCGTGTGGCTCCAGTCTGAGCCGTGAGCGTGAGGCAGTACGGAGGCCCCAAGCTGAAAGGCAAAGACCAGTAAAACCAGAATTAGAAATAATTTTTTAATAAACTTCATCCCGAATCCTCTACTTCAATTAATGCTGATGGTCTCCATGATCGTGACCTTCTTCATGCTCGCCCATGGCTTCATGGCCGGGAGCCTGTTCCTGCATCATGCTTTTCTTTCCCACTCCCACGCCATGCAAAAAAACTAACCGCCCCCCAAAATCAGCTTGTTGGCTGATGAACACAACCAAAAGGAGAAGAATTAAAAAGAATATTTTTGGCGCCTTGGGCATATTCACTTTCGAGATAAGCACCCAAATACTCAAAACAGCACTGAGCAGAAGTATGGTAATTCCCAAATATTGATGAGCCATCATGATCTGATGAGAATCGCCGCCATGCTCGACGCTTCCTGCCGCGCGGAGTCCTGTCCAAACCGCGGCGGCTGCACTCAGGGTGCCGAGATAAAGCGACCATTTGCCTGCGATAAGCAGATTGTCTTTCTTTAAGACAATCCCCACGATATAAAAAAATACGCACGCCAGAAGAAGGGCTATGGGGAAATGCACAAACATCGGATGCACATTGATCAGCTCCATTGCGCCTTGCATGCCCCACTCCACCTGTGAAGGATTGGTCGCTACATGCTCATGACCTTCATGAGCCAGCGCAAGCGTACTTGTCAGTAAAGTCATCGGGAAAATCCACTGCAGATATTTTTTCATCTTACCCCTTCCTCTCTCGGCCTCCATGCAGTGCTTGACCCTTTGGTCAGGCACTGCTTCAGCCGTAATTTATTCCATGCTTTCGTGCATCTTTACCATTGCTTCGAGCTTTGCCGCTAATTCCGGATGAGAATCTTTAAGAGCGGCGGAAGCTTCCCGCAGTGTTGCAGCATGCTCTGCATGCATTTTTTGCATTCCCTCACCCATGGTATGATGCCCTTTTTCTCCTGATGCCCCATGCATATCGCTGTGCATCGTCCCTTCATCATGCTCTTGCGCCGATGTCAATCCAGGGACAAGAAGCAACATTGTTAAAGCAAAAACATATATTTTCTTTTTCATTTAACCCTCTCCTTTGTTAATAATTCACTGTATCTGCTTCTGTTTTTTTCCCTTGAGTTTTTTTGTATTCATGTTCAGTTTCTCTTATTTTCTGTTTTCCCTCCCTTTTTATTTGGTGAATTTAATCGGCTGCGGACACGCATTTCCTCCTGCATTGTAGTCGTACACAAGACGTCCGCCGAAGTCCGCCCCTAAAGTCATGGTTCCGATCATCAAAAGAAAGAGGATAAGAAATAGAATCCGCCCCTTTTTCGGGAACGGCCTCTGAACCAGAGCCCATAAAGTCAGAATCGAACAAAGAATAGCTGTTGCAATCATGTAATTTTTATGCGGCTGAAGAATTCTTTCCCTCACCGATAAATGCACCATAACACCCTGTTCGGCATAAAGACCCGTCCCAATTGAGACAGCCAAAGACAGAGTTCCGAGCAAAAGAGTCCAGAACCCTGTCTTGGCAAAGTCATCCTTTTTCATGATCCACGCCGCAAAGTAAAAGAGCGCAGCACCCATCAGAAAAGCAATGGGGAAATGAATCACCAAAGGGTGAATATTCTGAAGATGCTGTGCTCCGGGCAACATGGCTTATTCTACCGATTCAACGGTAACGTAACGGTTCCCGCCGTTCTCGTAAAGATCACCTTTCAGGGTCACTTGATCGCCCATTTTACCGATCACATCCTCGGGATAGCCGGTTTTGTCCTTTGCGGGCAGAACCGTATAAAGCTTGCCTGTCCCTTCTTCCAGAATACTGATGGGAATTCCGGCCTTTGCGCAGTCAATCGCGCATTGCTTATGCCCCGGACCTTTCGCTTTCATTCCCACATAGCAAAGCGAATCAACAAGCTCTCCCTTAATTGTCACGGCTCCACCGCCAGCGTGCTCATGCTCCCCATGATCATGCCCTTCCTCTGCCCATGCTCCATCAGGCAGTCCTAGAAACAACGGTAAACTTAAAATCGCGCTCAGCAATAATATTTTTCTCATTGCATCTCCTTGTAGTTTTAAACCTTTGACATATTTTGTGAATTTAAGGATTCTGAATATCGTTTATAGTTTTCCTCGGATTTGAAATACAAAACTTCCTTGGTCGCGGGTGACTTCAAAGCAATAAAAGCTTCCGCTTTATCGACCTCCTCTCCTGAAAAAGGATCCCGAGCATAGCGGATATTGTTCGTGTTTGCTTGCAGCGACGCGGCGCAGCCAGCGCAGCAGCCGTAGTAAGTCTTTCCGCTAACCGGAACCGGGATCTGCTCTGTTCCGAAATATTTATTGTTCATCATGCAAACCTGGCTGGTTTTAAGTTGTGATCCCGACGGACCGCTTGCTGGCTGAAGCTCTCCGCTCGCATAAGCAGGAATGGGAACCCCAGTTGCCGCTAAGATCAAAACAAAACCAGTTGCCCTCAAAATTCCTTTCTTAATTGTCCTAGACAGACTGTGGTTTTTCATTTACTTCCCCCTTTACATGTTTGCATGTTCTGCGGCGGACATGTTATGGCCTGTGGAACTTTTTTGACATCCCGTTACAGTTGCAATCATGAGTGTGATTAAGAGCAGCGATAGTAATGTTTTCATTTTTCCCTCCTTCGGTAGTTACATTTTCATGTTTTTATGATCTTCGGGTTCATCTGAAGACATTGCTTTTGCTGCCGAAGATCCTTGTTCGCCATCTACTGACGTTGTCTCTTTCTCTTTTTCCGCGGGCATTGCCTTTAAAGTCATGCCGCACTTCGGGCATTTGCCGGGTTTATACTGACGCACGTCAGGATGCATCGGGCAAACATACTCGATGCTTTTTTCTGCCGTAGCTCGAGCTTCCGCCGGCGGTCCGTCTGGATAAATGGATTCGGCAACAGTTCCTTGTGGATTGTTGTACCAGCCAAGATCGCCCGGTAGTTTTACCTGTTTGTTGTACTCCTCGGCCGTGCTGAAATAGGGAATATCTTCATGCACCTTTAGGATTGTAAACATCCCCCCCATTCCAACATTCCCGAACGGCCCATCCCCGCCCATCATGGGGAGCGTATTAGGTGGACCTTGCATGTGTTTTGCATGATCCGCATGTTCACCCATCCCGGTTTCACCCATTGCCATATATCCAGGCACAAGTTTTTTAATTTTGTCTTCGACGCCGTCCTGATTCACGCCAAGCATGTGAGGCACTTCGGGAGGGTGCCCCATGGCATTCATCGGATGATGCCTCAAATGGCAATGCAAAGCCCAGTCTCCGGGGATTGCAATAAACTCATAGTCCCGAGTTTGCCCGGGACCGATGGCCACAGTGGTTTCGGGCTGCTGGGCGGATTCCGGGATATCTCCTCCATCTGTTGCGACGATTTTGAAAGTGTGTCCATGCATGTGAATTGCGTGAAAATCCTGGCCCACGTGGCCAATGCGAACACGAACACGCTCTCCGGGCCTTGCTACAAGAGGCGCTGTTCCCGGAAAGGCCCGGCTGTTAAAAGTAAAAATATTAAAATCCGTCATCACATTCGGGTCGGGAGTCATAGTGCCGGGCTCCACAAACCATTCATTTAAAAAAATAGCGTAATCACGATCGATTTTATACGGCGCCTTTTTGGGATGAATAATAAAAAAACCCATACTCCCCATTCCCATCTGGACCATCTCGTCTCCATGAGAGTGATACATTTGGGTGCCGTGTTGAATTAGTGTAAATTCATATTTGAAAGTATCGCCTGGCGGGATGCCTTTTTGATTCAAACCCTGGACACCATCCATACCGCTAGGCAGTAAGATCCCATGCCAGTGAACCGCAGTGGGTTCGGGAAGTTTATTTGTGACAAGGATACGGACGCGATCTCCTTCAACGGCTTCGATCGTAGGCCCGGGAGTCCGGCCGTTATAGCACCAGGCATTAATGACCATTCCAGGAGCTATTTCATGCCTGCAAACTTCTACGGTCAATTCAAATACCTTTACTTTGCCGTCCATTTTAAAAGGCAGCGTCGCTCCATTAAGCGTTACCACCGGCGTGTAACCGAGATTGGCAGCATCCGCTTGTGATAAACCTAAAAGCCCGGTATAGGTAATAGCTGCAAGAAATAAAAAGCCGGTGCCAAAACTTAAAAATAATTTTCGCTGGGAAACTTTCATGATTGATGTCCTCCTTGATGCTGCGAATGGTCCATTGCCGGGGCCTTCTCAGATGAAGGCGGCTCCTGCGTTGATTCTGTTTCATTTGGTTTTTGCTTTAATTCCTCGAATTCCAGCTTTCCGCCAACCGCTTTCTCAAGTTCGGCCAACGCTATCCAATAGTCTCTTAAATTTTCAATCAAAGCCCGCCGGGCGGACACTTCTTTTTGCTTGGCATCCAGTAACTGATACACGCCGGTAAGCATGTAGTTATATTCGCGAAGATAAAGCCCCAGGATCTTTTCACGTTCGGGAATAATTTTATTCTGGTAGCTTTTAACAGCGATACGAGCAGCCTGCAAATGAGTGACAGCTTCTCGCACTTCGGATTGCACTTTAATTTCATAAGCAGACTCATGAAATTTATTCTGACGCCACTGGGCTTTGGCTTTGGAACCTTGGGCGAGTTGCTGGTCCCAAACCGGGACCTCAACATTCCAGGCAGGTCCCGTTA
>CAYGIT010000129.1:0-7813 GCA_964349955.1 uncultured bacterium | reverse complement strand
AGGCAAAACCATCGGTTTTGTGCCGACGATGGGGGCTTTGCACGAAGGCCATCTCTCGCTTGTGCGGCAGGCAAAGCGGGAAAACGATTTTGTCGCCGTCAGTATCTTTGTAAATCCTTTGCAGTTTGGCCCGAAGGAAGACTTTGGAAAATACCCTCGCGTCCTTGAAAAAGACAAAAAACTTTTAAACCAAATCAAAACGGATTATCTTTTTCATCCGCAACCGGCGGCAATTTACCCGTGTCATTCCCGCAAACCCTCTTCGAGGGCTGCAAAAAGCCTGAGCGGGAATCCATTGGATCCTCCGGTCAAGCCGGAGGATGACAGAACTCTTGTAGAACCCGCCCCTGAACTGGTTCAAACGCTTTGCGCGCTTTTTCGTCCCGGCCATTTCCGGGGAGTCACGACTGTGGTGGCCAAACTTCTCAATATCGTTCAGCCCGATAAAGTTTATTTTGGCGCCAAGGACTATCAGCAGGCCATCATTCTCAAGCGCATGATCCAGGATTTGAATTTCGGGTGTGAGTTCCAGATGGTTCCTACGGTGCGCGAAAAAGACGGGCTTGCCATGAGCTCCCGGAATGCCTATCTGAATCCGGAAGAGCGCCGGCGGGCCGTGGCTGTCTCCAAAACGCTTTTTTGGGCCAGAGCCAGGCTTTTGGCTGGAGAGAAGAGTCTGGCCAGGATCAAAAAAGAGGCTGTCCGGCTTCTCAAAGAAGCCGCAGAGAAGGTCCAGTATTTTGAAATCGTGGACCCTGAAAATCTCTCGGTTTTGAAGCATCCCCAAGCCGAAATGGTCGTGGCTGCCGCCTGTTTTGTGGGCAAGACAAGATTAATCGATAATGTTATAATCGACAAAATTCAGAAAGGTTCTTTCTGAATTTTGTCGTCCCCGAATGCTTTAATCGGGGACCCATTGGATTCCCCGGTCAAGCCGGGGAATGACATAAAAAATAAAAACCTCTGCCTATTTGAGTTGAGAAGGATGAGGCGAAAAGGGAGTCTATGCAACGCCAGATTTTGAGCGGAAAAATTCACAGGGCAACGGTTACGGATGCCTGCATTGATTATGAAGGCAGCATCACCATCGACGTCGATCTTTTGAAAGCGGCCGATATCCTGCCGGATGAAAAAGTATTGATCGCCAATCTCACCAACGGGGCGCGCCTTGAAAGTTATGCCGTGGCCGGAGAGTCCGGCAAAGGGGACATTTGCCTGAATGGCGGCGCGGCCAAGCATGGTAAAAAAGGGGACCTTGTGATTATCATGAGTTTTGCCGTTATGACGGACAAGGAAATCAAAAAGCACAAGCCCCGTGTCGTGCGCGTGAATTCCCGCAATAAAATCGTTTCCTGAAGTTTCTCTCCCAAGAGTTCCTATGGCCAAAGTGAAGGTTGGAATTATCGGTTGCGGCGCCATCGGTGCCTCACTCGCCAAAATCATCGAGAAGCGCTTCAAGAACGAAGCCCAGCTTTCCTGGCTTTGCGACCATCACCTTCCGAAAGCTGCCGTCCTCCAAAAAAAATTAAAAAGCAAACCCGCGATTGCAGACAGTCCGGAGCTTATCCGGAAATCAGACCTCATTATTGAAGCCGCTTCCTCTCATATTTCCGGCCAAATTGCCCGCGAAGCTCTGAAGGCCGGGAAGGACGTATTGATCTTGAGCGTTGGAGGCTTGCTCGGCTTCAACAGGGGACAGGCAGAAAACCACTGCCTGTCCCCTGTTGACCAGGACATTTTTCAGAGTTCCTTCTCCCCCAAGGGGGAGAAGGTCAGGATGAGGGGGCGAGGGGAAAACGGCCGCCTCTGGCTTCCCTCGGGAGCGATCGCGGGAGTCGATGCCCTTTTAGCCGCCAAAGAAGCCGGCCTCAAATCCGTAAAACTCGTAACCCGCAAACCGCCGGCCGGACTTTCCGAAGCGCCGTATTTCAAAAAGAAAAAATTTCCAATGCTTCAAGGCGCAAAAGAATATTGTGTTTTTAAAGGCAATGCCGCCGAAGCCGTGAAAAATTTCCCCCAGAACATTAATGTGGCCGCGCTCTTGAGTCTTGCAGGGCTTGGCCCCAAAAAAACACAGGTCGAAATCTGGACTTCCAGAAAATACCGTGCCAATCAACACGAAGTCACGATTATTTCAAACGCCGGAGAAATCCGCACTGTTAGCAAAAATGTCCCCTTTCCGGAAAATCCGAAAACAAGCGCGCTTGCTGCGTATTCCGCCGCCGCGCTTTTACGCAAAATTTTTTCCTCGATGCGGATAGGCACGTGAAAGATTTATGGAATCCTTCATCGAAATACGCGGGGCGCGCGAACACAATTTAAAAAATATCAGCCTCAAAATTCCGCGCAACAAGCTGGTGGTCATCACGGGACTTTCCGGCTCGGGAAAATCGTCGCTTGCGTTTGACACGATTTACGCCGAAGGCCAGCGCCGCTACCTCGAAAGTCTTTCTTCTTACGCTCGGCAATTCCTCGAAAAACTCAAAAAACCGGATGTGGATTATCTTTCCGGCCTTTCGCCGAGCATTGCCATTGAGCAGCGCTCCTCCAGCCATAATCCACGTTCCACAGTCGCCACGGTCACTGAAATTTATGATTATCTGCGCCTGCTTTATGCCAAGCTTGGGACGCCGTTTTGCCCGGAGTGCGGAAAACCCCTCACGCAGCAAAACCGTGAAGAAATCCTGCGGGAAGTGCTGCGGGAATTTAGCGGAAAGGAAGTCCGGATTTTCGCGCCGATGATCCGCGGCCGGAAAGGGGAGTTCCAGAAATTATTCCAGGATGTGTTGAAAAAAGGGTTTAGCCAGGCGCGCATCGACGGCAAACTCCGGCGGCTTGAGCCCACCCTAAAGCTCAATAAAAATCACCGCCATGATATCGAAGTCTTGGTGGACCATTTAATTCCCGACGCGAAAAAAGAAAAACAGATTTCAAGCGCCATGAACGCCGCTCTCGATCTTTCCGGTGGATTCGTTGCCTGTCATCCTGAGCGGACAGGAACCCAAGCGGGGTCCGCGAAGGATCTGCGAGTTTTTTCCACCAAGCGCAGCTGCCCAGATTGTCAGACTAGTCTGCCCGACCTTACTCCCAATATGTTTTCCTTCAATAGCCCTTACGGCGCCTGCCCCAAATGCAAAGGGCTGGGCAAACTTTCACAGCTTTTGACCGGAGGCCTGATCGTCGATGAAACAAAACCGCCGCTGAAAGGCGCTTTTAACGAAGAAGTTTTTTTCTCCTTCAATAAATATTACATGCAAGACCTGATTTTTGATCTAGGTAAAAAGTTTGATTTTGATCATCACACGGCCTGGAAGGATTGGCCCGAAGAAGGCAAGGAAGCTTTTTTCTGGGGAGATGCGGACCATGCGGGCTTGATCGAAGAGCTGGAGCGGCTTTTCCACGAAACCGGTTCTGAAGAAATCCGCCGGAAGGTGAGAAAATTCTTACGGGAAGATCCCTGCCCGGATTGCAAAGGCAAGCGCTTGCGCCGAGAAAGTCTGGAAGTCAAGATTGCGGGCAAAAACATCGTTGAAATTACGCAACAATCCATCGAAGACGGCGCGGTCTTTTTTGACAAACTCTCATTCCCGGAACGTAAACGAGTTGCGGATCCCATTCTCAAAGAAGTGCGTTCGCGAGTGCATTTTTTATTGAACGTGGGCCTAGGGTATATGACGCTGGACCGTTCGGTGGCCACGCTGGCGGGCGGAGAACTTCAGCGCATTCGCCTCGCGGCACAAATCGGAATCGGACTCACGGGAGTATTGTATGTGCTGGATGAACCGAGTATCGGCCTCCACCCGCGTGACAATGGAAAATTACTGGATGCGCTCGAAAAACTCCGGGATTTAAAAAATACCGTGCTAGTGGTGGAGCATGACGAAGAAACCATGCGCCGCGCCGACCATGTGATTGACCTGGGGCCCGGAGCAGGAGTTCATGGCGGCTATGTCACCGCCGAAGGCACAGTCGACGAAATGCTCAAATCTCCCTCTCCCTCAAACAAATCATTGACCGTTGAATACCTGTCAGGTAGAAAAACAATTCCGGTTCCCGAAAAGCGCAAGGATTGGCGCAAAGCCCCTTGTCTCGAAATCAAAGGCTGCCAGGAACATAACCTCAAAAACATTGATGCGAGAATTCCGTTGGGGCTTTTTGTCTGTGTGACCGGCGTTTCGGGTTCCGGCAAGAGCACCTTGATCCACGACACGCTTTACAAGGAATTCCACAACCGGCTCTGGGACACGAATTACCATGTCGGAAAATTCCGCTCCCTTAGCGGCGCGGACAAAATCGACAAAGTCATTGAAATCGACCAGTCGCCGATTGGGCGTACGCCCCGCTCGAATCCCGCGACCTACACCGACCTTTTTGGTTTGATCCGTAAACTTTTCAGTGAGCTCCCGGAATCCAAAATCCGCCAGTTCTCGCCGTCGCGTTTTAGTTTCAATGTCAAAGGGGGCCGCTGCGAAAATTGCCGCGGCGAGGGATATGAAAAACTCCAGATGAGTTTCATGCCCGACATTTACGTGCTTTGCGAAAGCTGCCGCGGCAGACGCTACAATGACGGGACCCTCGAAGTGCGCTACCGCGGAAAAAATATTTCCGAAGTACTCGAACTTTCAGTGCACGAAGCGATCGAGTTTTTCTCTTCTTTTTCCGTGATCCGCGAGCGCCTCGCGCTTTTAAAAACGATCGGGCTTGGGTATCTTACCCTGGGCCAGCCTTCCACCACGCTTTCCGGCGGGGAGGCCCAGCGCATCAAACTGGCAAGCGAACTCTCCAAAAAATCCACCGGCAAAACGCTTTATCTCCTGGATGAGCCCACCACCGGCCTGCATTTCGGAGACATTCAAAACCTTCTCTCCGCCCTTTTTCAATTGCGCGACCAGGGCAATACGATTCTCGTGATCGAACACAATCTCGATGTTATCAAAATGGCCGATTACATCCTGGATCTCGGTCCCGAAGGCGGTCCTGCCGGCGGAAAAATTGTGGCCTCCGGTTCTCCCGAAGAAGTCTCCCGCGTCAAAGCCTCCCATACCGGTCTTTACCTGCAGAAAATCCTCCCAAAAAGATAGCAATATATAGCAAGTTTAGTCATTCTGGGCCGATTTAAAACGCTTCTATTTATAGATGCGATACTTACTTTATGCACAAAATAACAAAGGCCGTTGCCTGCGCGACCGCCTTGTGTTTTTTAACCACGAATCTCGCAAGCGCGCAGACGTCTTTTCCTCTCTTTGGTACCCCGGACAACTCTGCTCTTTCCGTCAAGATTGACAAAGTAACGATCCCCGAAGAATTGGGGAGTATTCAAACCCAGGTCCATGAGGCCCCGGAAAAACCGTTCATCATTGTCATCCAGGATGCGCACGCGATTCTGGATGCCCAGAACAATACCCAGGCGCTGATTCGCTTTTTTCAGGAAAAATACGGCGTGCAGATCGTCGCGTTTGAAGGCGGAAAAGGAAAACTGGACCCCACGCTTTTGCGGGCCTTTCCGGATCCCTTTGTCAAAAAGCAAGTGCTGAAGCAATACCTGGAACAGGGCGAGCTGACCGGCCTTGAAATGGCGGCGGTCTTCAATCCCCAAAATGCCGGGTATTACGGAATCGAAGACTGGAAACTGTACGAAGAAAATTTTGTCGCTTATTTGAGGGCAACGCAAAACAAGGAAGCCGTGCTCGCGAAACTGGGCGAAGTCAAAGCCGGGCTTGATCGTGAACGGCGCCAGGTTTATTCCGGACCGCTGAATGCCTTTCATGAACAGGTGGAAGCTTTCGAAGAAGAACAATCCAATCTCCCTGCCATTTTAAAATATCTTGGCACTATCATTGCCAACCCTTTGTCATCCCCGCATGCCTTTAGGCGGGGATCCCCGACAAAATCATTCGGGGATGACATTGCCTCAGCTTACCCGCATCTTTCAGCGCTTCTGGACACCATGGCCAAAGACGGAGACCTGCACAAGGAAAGCCTGGATGCCTCCATCCGCCAAATGGCCGAAGGCTTCAGAAAAAAAGCAGGTTCAAAGCTGACTAAAAAAGATGCGATGGAGTTCAATGAAAATTATCAGACCTATGTCACGGGCCATATGGATTCCGGCGCTTTTCTCAAGTTCCTGGTGAAGCTTGCGCATTCACAAGGCCTAAAGCCACGGCTCACCGCCCTGATGCGCGAGCTATTGGGCAACGCGGAAACCCTTTCAATGATCAAGGGGACAAAACTCTTCGATGAACTGCAACGATTCCTGGCCGCCACGGAAGAAAAACTCACGTCAAAACCGGAAGAAACCGCGCTTTCCCAAAAATACAAGGAAATACGTTTTCTCAAAGATCTGGCATCGCTCGAACTCACGCGTGATCAATGGGACGAATACGCCAAGGCTCCGGTGGAATATTCAAAACAATCTGCGGTGGGTGAGTCGGACGGTTTAGCCCCCGCCCTCGAATTCTACCGCCTGGCCCGGGAAAGAGACGGCGCCTTTCATCGCAACCTGGTGGCCCTGCTCAAAAAAGAAAAAGCAAAATCCGCCATCGTTCTTGCCGGCGGTTTTCATGCCAATGGAATCGAAAAAAGCATGCAGGAAGAAGGTTATTCCTACGCCCTCATCACGCCCCGGATCAATTCGCTGGCCGGGCAGGAAGTTTATTCCGAAATCATGCAGGGAAAACTTTCCTACAAGAGTTATCTGGAAACCAGCTTTTATGACGCCTTCGCGAAAGCCTCCGCGGTAAAACTCTTCAGGGAATTCAACGAACCGGATTTCAAAAAGAATTTGAAACTGTGGCGTGATGAGGTCATCCGGCAACTTTCCAAGGAAGGGCGGATTACGCAGGCGAGCAAATACACCCGTTACATTGATCTCCTGCTGAAGGCCTACCACGACCGTTTCGGAGAAACCGCCACGCTTCCCAAAACCCGCGAAGAAATCCTGAAAGCCGTCGACGGCGAATTAAAAAGCTTCGGAGAAGAAATGGCCCAAACTCTCTGGCAGCGCCTCCAGCCCAAATTCGAAGTTCTAAATTCCGGCCTTCAAACCCTGATGAACCGCAAACAACTCACCGAAGCCAATGTCTCTTCGCTGCTCGATCAAGTCAAAGGGAAATCGCCTTCTGCCGTTGTCCAGGCGCATCTTGGCCTTATGCCGGAAGACCGTAGCCCTACTTTAGAAGAGTGGTATAAAGTGCATAGATTACCGGCGGCTTCTAATGCTTCTATGGGGAATCAGCAAACAACATCATTGCCAAACGCCAGCACATCGCAGTATGAAAAAATGCTTAGGCAAGCAGCGATGGATGCGCCTGCACCTCCTGATGATTTAGTCAACCAGTCCTCGATCGGAAGAATTGTAAATCAAATTCGAACGATCGGACCCATGGTTGCTGATGGAGAGGTAAAGCTAACGGCAAATGCCCCGGAGGAAATGAAAAAGGCTCTCGAGAAAGTAAGTCGCGAAACAGTAGCAACTACCGGCCAAATCGCCAAAGTCCTGCTTCAAAATGTCCAAACTCAGAAAAACTTCAAAGCGAATGCTGGAAATGCTGCCAGCAATCAGCGTTTGCGCAGCAAAGCCGCTTCCCGCTCCGAAGCGCGGGCGGGGACATTACCTGAGGATTTGCAAAATTTCAAAAAGAAAATCGACGAAGCGAGAAGTATCGGCCGCCTGCCTTCCGAGGCTTGGGGCATTTTGGAAAAAGATGAAAATTTTTTTATCTGGGGAGAAATTCAACAACCCGGTGCCCTTGATTATTTAAAAACGGTTGCCGGATCGGTTCAAATGTGGCGGGGCAGAGGATTCCCGTATAAC
>CAYGIT010000128.1:0-7884 GCA_964349955.1 uncultured bacterium | reverse complement strand
TTCCAGATTTTTTTCAGCCTCTGCAAGCGCTGTTTTCATGACGGTAATTTCCGGCTTATTCACCTGATCATGCTCTACGATTTTTTTCGCCAGGAGGTTAAAACCTTCTTGAAGGGCCTTAGACTGACTGACGAAATCAGCAGCCTGATTTTCATCCGGTCCGGTGGCTATTTCTTCGGAAAGACCGGCCGCCCGAACCGGTTTTAAAGACTCGTTTTTAAGAATTAATTCTTTGATTCCCGTCTTAATCTCATCCTGAATTTTATCTCCCAACTGATCCCACGAGGCCTCTGATGAAGCAGGTTTTGCAGGGTCAAAAAAATCATTTAAAACCCGGAGGAGTTCGTCCCTGTTTTCCGGACGCAAAATCTTTCTCAAAAAAACAGCCAGGGGGAGTGGTTCACGGCCCGCCTCAGGCGTAGCCAGCCTTTCGATTTCCCGCAGAAGAATATCCGCCGTTTCCCTTTGCTCCGGGTCGTTATAAGCAATGATAATAGGCCCGATCAGGGAAAAAAAACCAAGAAGGTTCGCGTGGCGGTCAAACAAATTGAAGGAGGGTTCAAGGCCAAATTCGTAATCACCTTCCTTGTTGACAGCGATCGCACGCCCAAAATCGGAAAGTTTAACCTGCCCATCCACCGTAAGAATGGCATTCCCCAGGTTTGCATCAACGACAAAAACTCCGCGTTCGGTCAAAAGATAATTATGAAGCCTCAAAAGATCTCCTAAAACTCCGGCCATTTTCTGTCGCCGCTCTTCCGGATCCTTTATTTGCAGAGCTTGGTGATAAAGAGACAAAAGAGGAATTCCCTTTTCTTGCCGGAGCAAGGTATAACGCCTCAAACGGCCTTCGCCATCCCGGTCCGCTTCAATGGCTATTTTGACGTCCGGATTCAAATCAATCCCCGGATCCACTTCGGCCTCATTCCCGAAATTGACAAAGCGCGTTATCTCTTCAGGTTTAGCCGCTGCACGGCCCAACCTGGAAAAAAATTCTTCTAATTGACTCTTCAAGGGAGCTCCGTCGGAGGAAGCTCCAAAACTGTCGGCGCGGCCTAATTTAAAAACATCATGAAAGATCTCGGGCGTTCCTTTACGCGGCACGTCGTAAACGCGGAATTGGGCGCCTGCACCAATAGCCTCGACTTCAATCTCTTCCTTTTTCCAATCGATAATGCCATGATCCAGTAAGTATTGGGGAATCGCGGCGCGCGCAACCCGGTCTAGCGCATCATCCCTATCTATCTCATCCTTTGGTAAAATTCGCTTCGTGCTGGCTAAACGATCCGGAGGTTCGATGCTGGGAGAACTACGCGCTTCAGAGCGCCGGTCAGCAGAAGTTCGCAGTTCGGATTTAGGCATTTTTTTAGTTTCTTTTAAAACTTTCAAAATCGTATTCGCCATTTCGGTCACAGGCTCGGGATCAGTTTCACCTAAATGCAGTTGCGGAATCTGATAATGCAGGAATTTTCCCAGCGGGGAGTGTTTTATTTTAATCCAGGGGAATTGGGAATGAGCCGTTTCTTTCTCCTCTGAGTAGGGGTCCCTGTCATCTATAATCAACTTGTATCCGAAGAGAGCAATATCCTTTTGCCCAACCGAGTAAGGTATGCTTTTGTAAAATTCACGATCTTTTTCTTCTTTATAGATGCGCTTGACTTTTTCAAGATCGATTTCTAAATTAGCGTACGTAATTACTTTTTCAAACAGCTCCTTGGCTTCCGGGTAAGCTTCAAAAAAATCTTCCGCGCGTTTCTTGCCCGCGGTTGTCCAAAGCACAAGGCGGATGCCGTTGTCTTTAAGCTTTTTGAGCTGCGCCAATCTCTCGCCGGGAAGCAAAATAATTTTCTTTTTATCTTTAAAATCCCTGGCGAGCAAGGTATCATCCAGATCAACCGCCACTGTTTCTCGACGCTTTGAAATTTTTTGTTCCGCTTTTATGTTTTCCGCGTCAAAAATGCTTCCTTTCATAAATCGATCCGGGAAATCTTCCTTCCCTGTTTTTTTATTTGATCTCGCTTCGGCACGCGGAATAGTCACTAAAGTGGTTATAACTTCAATATTATTCCTTCCTGCTTCCTTTTCGATTTGACCAATCATTTCTTTGACCAGGGCAACTAATGTGGTCTTGGATTGAGTGCTCGGAACTCGCGTGAGAGGATAATCAATGGTAACTCTCGTGCCATTACCTTTTTCACTGAAAATCCGCATATCCGCGCCTTCCCTTTTTTTTCCATCCTTCAAACGAGTCACCCGCTGGTAAGTCGTGGCCAGACCTCTCCCGCCGATTGCGGCCAATCCTTCGACAAAAGTAGGCAGCATTTCTTCAAATTTATCGGTAATATTAATGGCCGGGTCCCGCTTTAACAAAAGTTCTCCTAAATTTTCCATCGTTTGGTCATTTAGAAATCTCTGTAAAAGCAATCGATTCTCTTGAATGTAGGCTTCACCATCAATGCCCTTTTTTTGGGCGTCCTCAAGCAAAACCTCTCGCAGTTTTTGTCCTGCCGCATAAAATCTTCCATATTTTTGATCGTCTGCCCTAAGGTTAGGATCAAGCATATGATCATAGGCTTCGACCGGCCATATAAGCGTTCCCAGAGGCAATCCTTGTCCGTGGTCCTGAAAAGTGAGTTTTAAAAGCCCCTTATTGGAATCTTTCAAATCCTCATGAAACATCACTACAATTTCAAACTGGCTATTGGCCGGAACATGTTGCATAACATTTTTACTCATCTCGTCAAAAATCCAGGTAATCCCGTTAACATCCGGAGAGGAAAGGCGGAAATTCCTCGGTAGTTTAGATTGACTGTCAGTCCGCGCTTCGGAACGGGGTTTTGAGGAAATGAGTTCCAGGGATTGATCTCTTTCATTGATTTCAAGACGTGCAGGCCCTTCACCAAAATGGCGGGCAAGCTTTCCTAGAACAGAATTTCGCAACGCCGGAGAACCGGGTAGAGGCTTTACGGAGTGATTGTTCCGATAAATCTTTAATAGAAACTCTGTAATTTCATCCCGGAATCTTTCCGCTGCGGGACTATCAGGAGTCTCAATATAGGATTCCAGCCGCGTTAAAAATGTTCCAGCAGACATCCGCTCTTCTGACGTTAACTCATTTCTGGATTTCAGGTCCTGAAGAAACATTCCCAATGTTTGGAAGTTTTGCACCGTTTGAAGCAGATGTATATTTTCCGGCGTTGTTTTCGCAAGCCGCTCCAAGAACAAGGAGGGAAGTCCGCTACCTTTCTCAAAATTGACCCTATATCCTACTTTTGCCATTACAATTCCAGCCTGAAGAATGAAATGAAGGGAAATAAAACCCATTTCTTTTCCCTTTTGGTCAAACCTTTCTTTTAATATAGAAAAACGCGAGGATGATTTGTCCCAGTCTAATGAATACCCTTCTTTTAAAATAAGGCCGTCAAATTTCTTTTGGAATAATTGATTTAATCTTTTAAGTGTTTCCTTACCCTGATCATTCGAGAGGATACGCTCTGCCTCAGCCTTCATTGTTTCTTCAGGAAATTTATTGATTTGCGTGCGAGCTTCGGAGCGAAGTGCTTTTAGGGCAGGCAAATCCCGTTGGGCTATTTGAATAACCAGGTCCCGGAAATTCGGGACAAAGATACTCATCAAAACGGCCGCCCCGGTGCCGAGAAGGGCCAGCCAGCTCTGAGTAAGCAGAATCAAAAATCCTGCGGACAGCCAAAAAAGATTCGAATTGGAAAGGGCCGGGAAAGACCGGGCGTCCAAAAGATCGCCGAACATTCGCCCTATACCCGGAGTAAGAAGACCGCTAAGCATTTTTGTAAAATCCGTGAGGCCAGGCTGCCGGATCATTTCTACCAGGCGGTCTTTATCCGGAACCATGCGCGCTTCGGAGCGGATCATAGGGAACTCCGCCGAAGGCATGTCCGGATGTTCCTGAATAAACTGTTTGATCGCTTCGATTACTTTGCCCGTTTCATCCCAGGCAAGAAGACTCTTGAAATCTTTTTCTTGTTCGTTGGAAAGCTTTGTCAGAGGGCTTATTTTTTTTTGAAGGCCTCGCTGTTTATTTTTTAATGTTTCAAGAATAAAGGCTTCGGGAGTCAACTTTCCTTGCCGGACAAAACTGACCAAACGGCGAACACTCATAACGGACAACGAATTCATTGCAAAATAATTTTTGTAATCTTTCTTTTTATCGATATCTCTTAGAAAAGCATACTCATCCAGAGTGATCAGTCCATTCTGAAGGAACCCTTCGAGAAATAACGGTTCTGCAAGCTCCAGAAACAAGTTGAGCATCTTACGCGACTCGAGTTGACTTGTTCCCGCAGATTCTCTTGCCATCAATGAAAGAGTGTGGATGACTGAAGTGGTTAATTTCTGAATTCCAGGTTGATACTGAGTCCAGGAATGACGGTGGTGAAAAGACTGGGAAGAAAACGACATGACAGGTGTGTGGCGCTCATGATCCGCTTCCGATGCAGATAGTTGATCCATACGAAAGGCAGGAGTATGGCCTCGTTGATGAAGATTTTCTAAAAAATAAAGGAGCCAGGGTGATTGAAGGAGCGGCAAAAACTGATCACCGGTTAAAGAAAGTCCGGTTTCTTCCTGAGAATGGATCAAGTTTTGAATCAGCCATTTGACTGCAGTCAGGGAATTAATTTCGCCGAAGTCTAAAATCGCAAACAATTCTCCCACACGATAACTCATCTTTGGCTTTTTAGCATCTCCCTCTCGAAAGTCCCAAAAGGTTTTATGAATATCCTTTTGCGAAAAATCATCCAAAAAAAACAAAGAAAATGGGCTTGCCGTACGGATTGCGTTCCAACCGCGTTCAAAATTCTCAGCGATTCCATTCTTTTCGCTTTGAATTCTTTCAAGCGTAAATACTTTTTTTCCTTTTTGACTGGTCATTTCCCAATGCAGTTTCTGCAGATCTGAAACGGCTTGCTCGAAAACACCGGGGGTTTCTTCGATTTTTTCAAGGAACTTCAGAAAATCTTCTACACGCTCAACGATCCCTTTTTCTTTAGACGTTAGCAGCTTCCGGATCCTTTGAAAATCATAAAGCTGTTTTGTGAAAGCAGGGTATTTTTTTAAAATTTCATCTCGCTTTGTCTCTCCTGCCTTTGCTTTAGCTTCACGAACAAGCCCTGGAGTTTCAACGCGAATTTGTTCGGGTCTCAGGTCCTCATAGTGCAAACCGTCCATCGCGACTTCCCGAGGGGGCGCGCGGGCGGCTATTTCTCTTTCAATGTCCTCAGCCCGAGCAAAATCCTCATAAGCCAAATCCCGGCGCACTACTTTATCCTGGGAAAGCTCACGAAGCTTTTCCGGAGTTTCATAAAATCCAGCCTCATCCGTCTTCACTAAAACCAGGGCCACAGCGCCCGCTAAATGCGATTTAAGTTTTGCCTTTTGAGCACTATCCTGGGTCAAAATATTTATTTCTTCGTCGGTATAATGCAGCGCCTGGTCCGCCTCTCCGGGATTCAACGCCTCCAAATGAAATTTTTCTTTTAAAACACGGATCAAATCTTTTGAAAAGGCATTGTTTTTTCCTGTCAGTATGACAGCCCCTCCCTTCCGGGTTGTTCTTGCGATTTCGTTCAGCACGAAGATCTTTCGCATGACGTTCTGAGAATTGTCTCCGTCTCCCAGCGTTCCCATTAACCCGCTTTGCACAAAATCAAAAAATCCGTCTGGAATTTTGTTCCCATCTTTATCTTGTAATATTTTTTCGGTAATATCTTCATGACTTTGGCTATAGTTTTTATCCAATCCTTCGGACAATGCTATTTCCTTGGCAATCGCCGACATTTTTTTGCTTCCATCAAAGCCGTAATACTTAAGGCTTGCAAAGGACGCTCCAAGGGCTTTGAGAAATTTTTCAAGTCGCTTGAAAATTCGGATCTGCATGCCGGGGCCGTCTCCGACCGAAGCCACTCGTTCAAAAGAATTCCGAGCCCCGATATTCAGGGTCCCCAGCTTCTCAAAGAGCATCAACGCCTTAATCGTGGCCGCCGCATGAATCGAATGCGGGGCCATATGGTCGAAATATTCCGAATAGAGGGGGGCAAGCTCATTCCAAAACGAAAAATCACCCCGCATGGCCTCTTGTACGGCGCGCGCGATTTTAAGCCTGAGCTGCTGAAGCACCGTGCCCAGGACTTTGTTATAAGGAATATCCGCTCTCCACGATTTTTCAGCCTCAGGCAGCCGGTCTTGATAATCGCTAAGCAGATTTTTCAATGAATCAAAATCCAAAGATAATTCCTTGCCTGCTGCCGTGCGTATGCGGCTTTCAAAAACCGGGAAAAGCTGTAGCGGATTTTCGGGGAAATGAGCAATGGCATGAAAGGCTTCCAAGAGAGCCTTTTTGTCGCTATTTTTTTCCGCATCCGCTTTTTTTATTAATTCGGCATAAATCTTAGCATTTCCGATCAAGGCTAAGTAACCTAATACAAACGGATATTGGCTATTCGCACGTAAATTTTCCTCTTTGAATTTTTTTACTCGTGCCTGCCCATTAAATATCTTGAGGAAATCCAGATTCACAATTTCATCAATGCCGAGCTCGACAAATTCTGTGTCGCCATAAATCCTGAAGCCAAAGCGAATATCATGTCCGTAGGTACACTTCCCCTCTTGAAAGGGATAATAAACAACTTCCAGATTCGGTCGTCCCTGTTCATCTTGCCATTTTCCAATTTTAGAAAGGGCCATATTTAAATTTGCAAGGCTAGGCATTTCTTTAATCCGAGGCAGCGGTCGTAAATGACCGGTCTTTGGCCAATTCATCATGAATTTTAAATCCGGAGGAAAGCGGGCTTTTACGGTTTCTTCAAAAAATGGATCCTCCACCGTTTGATCCGATCGCGCTTCGGAGCGTTTGAGTCCAAACAAATCCGGAAAAGCTTGCCGGGCAGCCAGATCTATTTTTTCGGTGTAAAGCTTAAGCAATAGTTCACGCAAATCATAAATCTTCCCAGCCACACGAACTTGAAGGGGTTCTTGATCTTCTGAATATTTTTTACTTAAAAAATAGGAATCATCCAAAGGAGAAACTTGTCCCGGAGTTTTGGGAGTCAGCGTCGACGGGTTCAATAAAATCAGAGAAGAATGCTCGCCGATACCAGCCTTGAAAGATTTTTCATTCCCCGGGATATTTCCATACAATGCATTTTTTTGTAAATCCATCCAGACCGGAGATGCGTTATTTCCTATTCCCAATTCCAGCGCCCGGTACTGCGCATTGGAAACAGGGTTTGCACTGTGATCCGCAATCACCAAAGGGGCCTTAAGATCGTTTACTAACGCCCCCAAAGCAATCAAAAACTGTTTAGCCTCAATGGGAATGGGCACGATGGAAGAAGGTACTTTGTCCCGCACAACGATAATCCGGGCTGAGGAATACTCCCTCATGTCCTCGTTGCTCTTGTTTAGAATTTTTTCGGAAGAAATTACTTTGATATCCAGTTTTTCGAGAATCTTTGAAGTCAATAAAGGATAGAATTCTCCAAGTCTCATATTTTGGAAAATAACGAGCGGCCGTCCTCTTGCAGCCGTTTCATCCATCCATTGACGCATTTTCACAATGGCGTCCAAAGCCTTCATGGATCCAGGGATAGAAGCGTCTATGATTTGCCTGACGCTTTGTCCGCTTTCGGCCCCGATACGGTTTTTGCTTTCATACAGAGGCCCGCGATAGTTTTCGAAAAATTCCTCAAAACTTTTGAATTCTTTAATCTCTGATTGGCCTGGTTTATTTTCTCTAAGTTCGGAGCGGAGAACTAACTGGGCAGGGGGGGCCACGACGTTTAAAGCATCACGGGTGAATTCTTTAGTGAGTTGTTCTAGCGTGGGCCAAGTTTTAGTATTTTTCAGCGT
>CAYGIT010000127.1:0-7960 GCA_964349955.1 uncultured bacterium | reverse complement strand
TGTCCGATGTGCAGCGAATTATTGGAGAATGGCGCCAATGCCGCCAAATCATGGCGTTTTGGGACCGGAATTGCCTGGAGTATTCTGGTCTTACTAGGGGCTCCTTTTTTAATGGTGGGTGGATTTATTTTCGTCATCTGGCGGGCCCAAAGAAAAAAAATAAAAAATAACGTAGGGGCACCCCTTGCGGGTGCCCTAAAAGGGCGGGAACAAGACCCGCCCCTACATTGATTCACAAGGCTGGCCGCATTTTGCAATTATTCGGATTGCTGGCCATGCCTTCGGCAATTTGGCTCGCCCAATTTGCCCACGATGAACGCGGTTCGATCGCTGCTTTTCTCGGGTCTCTCCTGATTTTTTGGCTGGGCTGGTTTTTGACGAGAATCTCGAGGAAATAAATGTAGGGGCACCCCTTGTGGGTGCCCTAAAAGGGCGGGGTCAAGCCCCGCCCCTACACTCGTTTGTATGTTTCTTCGATTGAAAGTCGATTTGCTGCTATGGTACTATCCTAGGTAATTATGGCTGAAAATACTGCAAGAAAAGAACCAAGACCTCCTAAAATTGCCGCAAAGCTGGTTCGCAAAAAAGAGCCGCGCCTGCTGGCCGTGATCGATCAGACCGGCTGCACCGGCTGCGAAGCCTGCATTGTTTTCTGTCCCGTGGATTGCATCGAAATTGTTCCGGGAATTGGAGTTGCTCAATTCCAGCAGGTAGTCGAAGTGGACATTGAGCGCTGTATCGGCTGCGCGCTTTGCGCGAAAAATTGCCCCTGGGACACCATACCCATGTACGGCTATGAAGAAGGAATCCAAAAAGCCCCCGAAGTGACCCTCAAAAGCGTCTGCGGCCAAAAAACCCGCGACGACGTTCAAGCTTCTGCCGCATAACACTTTCTATTCGGGCGCGGTAACGCCGTCCAGCCGGAGCCAATTAGGAGCTAAAAACGGGGGAAGATTGTTTAAATCGGAGAGTTCCATTTCCTTGATATCCGCGGCTTCGAAGGTCAATTTCTCCGCATCGTAAATCCCGAGAATTTCTTTTCTTTCTGCAATAAAAACATTCGGAATTTTTCGTCCGTCCTTCAAAAAAAGCGTCACAAGATGCCCGCCCTGAATAGCTTCCGGCGAATGCTCGAGCCTTGCTGCAAGTACAGAGGAGAGCAGGCGTTTTGATTTATCCACGGGAATGCTCTTGAAACGAAGGGCCGCTTTTTCACGCCGCAATCGCGCATCTTCATAAGCCTTGTCCACCTTGGAATACATCACAACGATCAACGGGACCAGCGTAGCCATCCAGGTCCCGAATACGGCGACAATCCAGATCACTGAATTCCGAGTTTCATGAATGCTGCCGAATTTTTTAGCGATGAGGGGAGTCCAGAAAGCCGCAGCCACAAAAAAAGAAGCAATCGTGAGCGTGATCCAAACCACCCACCAGAAAATCGTTTGTGTGCCGCTTGGCTTTTTGCCCATGAGGCATTTTATCCTAAAAACGCCTTGTAGAAAAGAAGGAAGGCTGCATGCTATAATTACCGCTTAATCGGAGGAGGAAAGATGAAGATTGTTTTAGTGTCGAAAAATGACAAACGGACGCCGGCGGACCTTTTTGTGACAGGGTTTTTTGAAAAAGAAAAACTGGATCCAAAAATTCAGCAGCTTGAACCCTCTTTTGCCCAGACCGCCAGCCCGGTTTTAGGCACGGAACGTTTTGAAGGCGAATTTGCGCAAACCTTCTCTTCCTATCATCCTGATTACAAAGAATCCAAAGAAGTTGTTCTCTTTGGCCTGGGGCAGCGAAAAAACTATAAAAAGTTATGTACCCGCAAAGCATTTAGCCAGATCCTTCAATTGGCCAAATCCCGCAAAGCCAAAAGAATCCGCATTCTGATCGAGAGTTTCACCAACAGTGAAGTGAAACCCGTAGATGCTACGGGAATTCTCGCAGAAATTTTCCAGCTCACTTCCTATGCCTTCGATCAGTACAAAACCAAAGCCGAGAAGACTAAAGAAAGTAAACTAGAAATCATCGAAGCTCTATTTGTTTCGACCAAGCCTGGCCGGGAAATTTCAGAAAGGGTTGAGCTTTCCAATGCCGTGGCCGAGGGCATGAATCTCGCACGCAATCTGATCAATGAACCTGCTAATGTCATGAATCCTCAAAAACTTGCCAAAGCGGCGCAGGAACTGGCCGGTAAAAAGAAAATTCATTGTGAGATTCTGCAAGAGCCGGAACTCAAGCGCCTGAAAATGGGCGGAATTCTTGCGGTCAATCAGGGCAGCCGCACGCCTGCAGCCTTGATCGTACTCGAATACGGCCAACGCCACAAAAAAAACGGAACGGTTTGTCTTGTCGGCAAAGGGGTGACATTTGATACCGGCGGCATTTCCATCAAACCGGCCAAGGACATGGAAAAAATGAAATACGATATGTCAGGCGCTGCAGCCGTGATCGCGACGCTCGGTGTTGTTGCTGACCTAAAACTTCCGCTGCATGTCGTGGGACTGGCGCCGGCCGTGGAAAATAATGTGGCCGAAGATCCCCAGCGCCCCGGCGATATTATCCGCATGTACAACGGAAAATCGGTCGAGGTTTTGAACACCGATGCCGAAGGCCGTTTAATTTTAGGCGATGCGCTTTCTTATGCCGAAAAATACAAACCCACGGCCATGATCGATCTTGCGACCCTTACCGGGATGTGCGCTTATACCTTTGGCGACAAGGCAATCGGTCTTTTGGGAAATGATCCCAAGCTGGTGCAAAAGATCATCAAGGCAGGCACGGCGGCAGGCGAGCGGTGCTGGGAACTTCCGCTTTGGGACGAATATAGGGACCAAATCAAAGGCCATCATTCCGACCTCTACAATATCGGCGGGCCTTACGGCGGAACCATCACGGCCGCCATGTTTCTCAAAGAATTTGTGCCCGCCAAAACCCCCTGGGCCCATCTGGATATCGCGGGAACCGCCTGGGCAGACTCCAACCGTTACGATTGTCCCAAAGGCGCCACCGGCGTAGGCGTTAAATTGCTCACGGAGCTTTTGTCGAATTGGCGCTAAAAAATCCGGACAGGTATTACCAGGAATTCTGGAAACTTTTTAACGCTGAAAAATTTTTCGAAGCCCATGAAGTTTTAGAAACCCTTTGGCGCCAAACCCATGGCCCGGAACGGGATTTCTATCAGGGCCTGATCCAGATCGCCGCGGCTTTCGTCCACATCCAAAAAGGCACACCCGATGGCGCCCGCAAGCTTTTGGACAAAGCCTCGAAAAAGCTGCAAAAATATGGACCCGTTTTTCACGGTCTTGATCTCCACGCTCTTTTAGAGCAGTCCACCCTTGTACTCCAATCCAAAGCTCCTTTCCCCAGGATTCCTTCTCCCCCCTTGGGGGAGAAGGCTAGGATGAGGGGATAGAAGATTTATTCTTCAGTTTTTCTCTTCGTAAGACGTAATAATAAAGCCCGGAATTATTCTGTGCGGAGCTATCATTACCCTTAAGGAGGGTCATATGTTTAAAAAAAATTTATCTTTGGCACTTATTTTTGCAATCCTGTTTTCCCTTTGCCCGTATTCCGCCTATGCCGTAGGAGGCAAAGAAGCAACGGCTTCCTTTCTCTTGCCCACTACGGGTCAGGCCATGAACGGGGAACTTGGAAAAACGAAAACCAAAGTGATGGGCGGGGTGGAAGTGGCTTCCATTGCGACGATCGCCATTCTCGGAATTACCACAGGCGGCGCAGCGGTATTGATTGGCCTCGGACCGCTTGCGGCCAATCATCTCTGGAGTTCAATGGATGCCTATAAAGGGGCAAAGAATAAACAAAATTTTCAGTCGCAAGACCAACTCTCTGACGCCCAGCGTTCTCTTGAGCTTTCCCGTGAAGGACGATTTCAACGAGAGCAGGGCCGGCGTCTTACGATCCGCGAGCGGCTTGAACGTGCCCGCGAAGGCGCTGACGAAAGTTAATTTCCACTGAACAATCCCTACCTACCATTTCAGTTAAAAGCGGCGGCTGAAATCTGGCCGCTCATTTCCAGAAGCGCTACGCCTGCGGACCGCTGGCTCGGAAACTTTTATCATCAACAGCGGAAGCTTTATGGTTCGCATGACCGGCGGTTTATTTCAGAAACAATTTATGCCGCTTTCCGTCACAAATCCTTTCTCGAAGCCTGGACCCGGGAATGGAAATTGGAAAACCCGGATTCTTTTGTCCTTTTGGCAGCTGTGGCGGAAGGTCTGGTCACGCGTGACGAATTCCAGGCAGTCACGGTTCATTGGAGTATTAAACCGGAAGCCTATGAGCTTTTAAAAAAACACGCGCTTCCACCGGCGAGCGCCGCCCTCTCAAAAGAAGAAAAAATGGCGCTTGAATTCTCGTGTCCGGTTTGGCTTGTCAAAAACTGGCTTGAGCGGTTCGGCGAAAAAGAATGCCTTGCCCTGCTTGCTTCTCTGCAGGAAAGACCTTTACTGACTGTCCGTGCCAACTCTTTAAAAATGACGAGAGAAAAATTAATAGAGGCTTTTAAAAGCGTGGATTGGAAAGTCTTTCCCACCCCGAAGGCATTGTCAGGCATTATTTTCGAAGAGCGTCTCAATGTTTTTGATTCTCCGGAATTCCGGGAAGGTTTTTTTGAGGTGCAGGATGAGGGCAGCCAGCTTGTCTGCGAAAAAATCGCCCCGCTGCCCGGCGAAACCGTGTGGGATGTTTGTGCCGGGGGAGGCGGAAAAACACTCTCCCTTGCAGCCATTATGCAAGGAAAGGGACGCGTGATTGCCACCGATATCCGCCCCAAAAAGCTGGAAGAACTCAAAAAGCGGGCACGCCGGGCCGGAGCGACCAATGTTTTTGCTGCCGACATGAACCGTCTGGACGAGCTCAAAGAAATGAAAAAAAAAGTGGATAAAATCGTCGTGGACGCGCCCTGTTCGGGCACCGGCACTTTGAGGCGCAATCCGGATGCCAAATGGAAATTAGAGCCTTCCCGGTTTTTAAAATTCCATGAAGAGCAGGTTTCCATTATCGAGAATGCCCTGCCTTACCTGAAGCCGGGAGGCCGGCTTTTTTACATTACCTGTTCCGTGGAACCGGAGGAAAACGAAAAAGTTTTCGAAGAAATCCTAAAAAAACACTCCGAGCTGTCTCAATTATCGATGGGCGGTTCTGGGAAAGCCTATTTCCAGCTTTTTCCCCATCTTGACGGAACCGATGGATTTTTTCTAGCAGCTGCCGAAAATAAAGGGTAGGGGATAGAGGATAGTAACCAGTTATCGAGGAGACTTATGAAAAAAACGGCTCTTATTTTCTCATTTCTATTGATGCTCGCACGCCCTGCGTGGGCCTTGTCGACGGATGGGCGCACCGAGATGAAACCGGTGGCAAGAGTAGGCTATGTGATGATGCGCGGTATCGGAGGAGCAGCGGGGATACCTTTTGAGCTGTCGGGCACCCTTGCAAGAGAAACCCGCATGCACTCTCGTCTTTGGCCGATTACCTGGGTCCCGCGCTTAGCCAACAATCTCATTATTCGTACGGCATCCATTGCCAATGATATTGCCATTTATCCCTTTGCAGCGCCTTTTACCAATGACCTTTCCCCTTCCACCGAAGCTTTCGATCTCCCTGAATTTCCCTGGCAAAAGCAATAAGGATCAATTTTAAGTTTCGCACTTTTCTTCCCCTCACCCACTTGGGGGAGAGGGCTAGGGTGAGGGGAAAGTTACCCCAGGATGATTGGTAATGATCCCATCTGCCCCCGCCGCAGTCAGCCGTTTCATTTCCTGCGGCTCATTGATCGTCCAGAAATAAACCGTGATTCCCTTCTGATGCAGCCAATCCAAAAATGCCGGGTCGTCAAAATGCATGCCGCAGCCTTCAAGCGGCATGGAAGCCACGATTTTTTCTTTACTCGGGGGAAAAAAGGGGACAGGCAGCGGAATATTGCCTGTCCCCTTTTTTCCCGACAAAATATTTCGGGAATGACGGTATCCCTGGAAAGCAATAAAATTTTGAACAATTTCGCGTTGCGACCAAAATCGCCGTTGCCGGGGATAGTTCTTTCGAAGAGTATCCGCGACAAGAAAATGTTTGGAGCCGACGATACAATGATCCGCCTTATGTTTGTGGATGAGGGCCATCACCGCATGCACCAGCTCTTCGGATCTATCTTTGATTTCGACCGCAAGCGTTTTGCCCTTGAAAAGGCTCAAGACTTCTTCTAAGCTGGGAATCCGGAATCCTTTTCCCGCATCCAGTTTTTGGAGTTCCTGAAAAGGCTGTTTAGCGACAAAGCCCTTGCCATTGGTTGTTCTTTCAAGCGTGGCGTCGTGAATAATAATGGGTACTCGGTCAAGGCTGAAGCGAACATCAAACTCGATCGCATCAGCATGGAATTCTTCAAACGCCATACGGAATGATTCCATCGTGTTTTCAGGAAGCAGGGCCGGAGCCCCGCGATGGCCGATAACAAGTGTCTTATTAAGCATGATTGATTATAAGGAAAACAGGCCATTACGAGGAGTGTTTTTTAGGCATATTACGCAAAGTGCGTTACGCAGTTTGCGTAATTGAAAGGGGTGCAATATATGAAAAATCCTTTTTGTTTACGGTGAAGAAGTGACCGGAGAGACTTTTTGACAAACGCTGTTTCCATCATCCTCGTTGAGCCCGAAAATCCGGACAATATCGGTGCCGTTGCGCGTGCCATGAAAAATATGGCGCTTTCGGACCTGCGCCTCGTGAAGCCTCCTAAAAATTGGCGGAGATTGGGCAAAAAAATGGCAATGTCCGGAGTGGGAGTATTGCAAAAAGCCCGTGAGTTCAAGACATTAAAGCAGGCAATTTCGGATGCCCGGCTTGTAATTGGCACTACCCGGCGAAGAGGACCCAAAAGAGGTCAGTTCATCGCCTTTGACGAAGCAATTCAAGAATTAACTGAGATTGATTCCCGCACCGCACTTGTATTCGGCAAAGAATCCAAAGGGCTGGATAATCCTTCTTTACGCCTCTGTGACCGGACGGTGACAATTCCCGCCAATCCGGATTATCCTTCCCTGAACCTGGCTCAAGCCGTGATGGTTTTTTCATTTTCAATCTTGAAAACGTCGCTTGTGGATTCTTCGTCATCCCCGCATGATTTTAGGCGGGGATCCCCGGCTAAAGCGCTCGGGGATGACATATTGGTCTCCAAAAAGGAAATGGAAGAAGTTCTCGTCGCATTACAAAGCGCCTTGAAAGCCCTTGGCTACGATTCCGGCCGTGGACTAATTGAAAGAGTAAAAAATTCTTTTCACCGTCTTCTGAAGCGCAACGGCCTGCTCGAAAGCGAGGCCAGAATGTTCAAAGGCCTTACAAGAAGAATTATTCAAAAGGCTAAAAATTAATGATAGACTTGCAGAATTCCTTCTCCCCCTTGGGGGAGAAGGTTAGGATGAGGGGGGTTAAAACAATGGAAGAAAAACTAAAATCCGATTTACTCCAAGCCATTCAAACAAAAGCCGTTGTTCGCGGCCAGCGGACCCTCGCCTCCGGAAAAAAATCCGACTTTTACATTGATGGCAAGCAGGTAACCCTTGATCCCCACGGCCTTCTGCTGGTGGGAAAAGCCATTCTTTCAATGCTTCAAGGCCAGAAAATCGACGCGATTGGAGGCCCCACGCTGGGCGCGGATCCGATGGCCGCCGCCGTTTCCCTTCTAAGCTCTCAAACCGGTCATCCCGTCAAAGCCTTTATTGTCCGTAAAGAAGCCAAAAAACACGGCATGCAAAAAATGATCGAAGGCCCGGCGCTTGTGGCGGGCGACCGCGTGGTCATGGTCGAAGATGTGATCACCACCGGTGGTTCCGTTTTGAACGCGATCAAAGAGGTAGAAGCCCTCGGTTGCCAGGTCGTCAAAGTAATTTGCCTGGTAGACCGCGAACAAGGCGGCGCCAAACTCCTCGCCCCCTATCAATACTCTCCGATT
>CAYGIT010000126.1:0-7967 GCA_964349955.1 uncultured bacterium | reverse complement strand
GATAAAAAGACATGCTCAACTATGAGGACGAAGTCCGTTCCCAGATCACCTCGAATCTCGGAAAAGTAGTCTTTCCCATCCTGCTGCCCCTTTATCTTTTGCTGAATATCTATGACTGGTATGTCCTGCCGACTTTTGGATGGACTTTCTTGTTGATCCGGCTCGGCATTCTTCCGATAGCGGCGCTTGGTTACTGGAGCCTTAAACGGAATTGGCAAGGGCACTGGCATCTTTTTTCGGTGTGGTTGCTGGGAGCCACCGCCTCGTTTCAATGGACGGTCATGGCCGGCCTGACGGGCCGGTTTTCTACCCCCTTTTATACGCAGGGAATTCACATGCTGGCCGGGACCCTGCTTTTTCTTTTTCCTATGTCGTTTCCGCGCAATCTCGCGACGCTGGCTTCCGTTTATTTTTCGCCTTTTGTCCTTTTTCTGGCGGATCTCTTTGTCCCGGCTTTCGGCACCCGGACCGTTTTTCCGCTCGCGGTTCAATATTCCGGGATGATGGCCATTTTTTGCCTTGCGGCTACGGCGCTTGACCGGCTTCGCAAAAAGACATTCAAACAAAAAATGGACCTTTTTTTCATGGCGACGACCGATGCCTTAAGCGGATTGAAATTGCGCCGCTACTTTTTCAGCCGCTTCATCCAGGAGCTTTCCCTGCGTTTCCGCAAGGACACGGAAATTGTCATGAGCGTGGCCGTGTTTGACCTCGATTCCTTTAAAAACCTGAATGACCAATATGGGCATCAAATGGGGGACCGCTGCATCCGCCATGTTGGGGAGCTGATCCGCCGGCACATCCGGATTTATGACGTGGCCTGCCGGTTTGGCGGGGAGGAGTTTATTATTCTTCTGCCGGTGACCCGGATTACGGAAGCGGAAATGATTTGCGACAGAATCCGCAAGACGATCCAGGATTCCCCCTTGCTTGACGGCGCGGAAAAAATCCCCATCACCACAAGCGTGGGAATTTCCGGTTTTCAATCGTTGATTTCGGAGGATATCCGGAAAAACATCATGAATGACCAGAAAATGTTTTTGATTAAAAGCATGATGCGGGTGATCCACGAAGCGGACAGCTCTCTTTATGAAGCCAAAAAACAGGGCAAAAACCGCACTTGTATCGGGGCCCCGGTGGATTTAAACCGTGAAATCGAAGAAGAAGAGCTCTCGCTTTTGAAAGGGTATTTTGTTTATTTTGAGCAGTCGGCATCTCTTCTGGAGGCGGAACCGGTTTTGGCGGACATGCCGAAGGCCGAATTCGAATTCAATTTTTACTCTCCGGAGTTCTTCTTGCGGCGGTGCGCCGAAGGGCTTTACCGGCGTTACCGGGACCCCGAATGGCGAGAGACCCTGACCATTATGAAGGTGAGTCATCCGAATTTGAACGCGGTGCAAAAAGAATTCTGCAATATGTTCCGTCTTGCCGATGTGGTTTGCACCCTGGAGCCGGGAGTTTACGGGATCCTTTTTGTGGCCATGCGGCCCGAAGCCCTTGGCCATGTGGCCACCAGGATCCGGAAAAAAATCACGGACATCCCGGGTTCCGGGAAAAAAGAGGTCCGGATTGCTGCGGCAGAACTGTACTTTGACAATGAAGCCCTGCAGCGTTTGGGGCGCACTCCTTCCTATCTTGATTTCTCGAAAAAAACCGATGAACTTCTGAACATCCTGAAACGCTACCGCTTTTCTCCGGGCCAGGAAATTTATTTTTACCAGCCGCAATCCCAACTCGTTTCCAAAGCGGCCGCTTAAAGAGCCGCTTTAAAATCGTGCAATCTCTTTCCCGCTTGATTCAAGAGGAGGCGCAATCCCTTTGTTTTGACACGTCCGGAATCACGTCGTTTTCCGGCCTCAAACCCGGGGAGGAAGCTCTTTTGGCCTGGACCCGGGAAGGCCGTCATGGCGGCATGAAATACCTGGAGGATTTTGAAAAGAGAAAAGAGATTTTTTTTTCGGATTTCCGGGACGCCAAAAGTGTCCTTGTTTTAGGGGTGAATTATTATCAAAAAGGGGACTATTCTCCGGGGCCTTTAAAAGGCCGTGTCGCGCGCTATGCCTGGGGCCGGGACTATCATCAGGTGATCGGCGAAAAGCATAAAGCTCTGATCGAACGCATGAAGGGTTTTTGCGGGCCGGGATTCAAGGCCAAATCCTGCGTGGACATTCAGCCGGTGCCGGAAAAATTCGCCGCTTCCCGTGCCGGCCTGGGATTTGTCGGAAAAAACACCCTTCTTCTTAGCCGCCAGTTCGGGCCCTGGCTTTTTCTCTCGGAGATTGTGACGAATTTAGAGCTCGAGGAGGATGCACCGGAACCGGCAGATTGCGGCACTTGCAAGGCATGCCAGGTCATTTGCCCCACGGGAGCCCTGGATCAGGATTATAAAATCGATGCGCGGCTTTGCATTGCCTACCTGACGATTGAGCATAAAGGCGTGATCCCGCGCGAACTCCGGCCCAAAATAAAAGATTGGGTTTTTGGTTGCGATGAATGCCTGACGGGATGCCCCTTTGACTCCAGGGCCAAACAAAGCACCTGGGCGGAATTTTCTCCACAGCAGGGGCCGGGCCCCGGGATCGATCTGGGTGAATTATTTGACATCCAATCCAATTCCGCTTATGAAAAGAAATTTTCAAATACGGCGGTTTCCCGTGCCGGCCGCAAGCAAATGCTGCGCAATGCCTGCATTGTTTTGGGGAATTCCGGCAAGGCTTCGGCCATTCCTTATCTTCAAAAGGGGCTTGCGGACGCGGCGCCCCTTGTGCGCTTGCATGCGGCGTGGGGCCTCGGTCAAATTCCCGGCGACCCGGCTGCGCAGATTCTTCAAAGTTGTCTCAAAACCGAGAGCGACCCGCAAGTCCGGAATGAAATATTATTCGTTTTATCTTGATTCCTTCTGATTTATAATCATCTTCTATGAAAATAGCGGGTTTCCTGGCGGAAACGGTTTTCGTGATTTTCCTATTTGCTTCCGCCACTTTTGCTGAAGATGTCCTCCTGCAAATCGAAGTCCAGAATTCGCTGAATTATACTTCCGATCAATCCACCTTCGAATTGACTTTTCCTGATTTTACCAAAGGCTCGGTGACCAATACGGTAAGCGTCCATTATTCCCTGATGGCCAATGATGTCGGCCGGATGCAGGGGGTGATTTCCGGCCATCTGGAAGCGCCATTCCCGGGCATTGATTTTCAGGCCCGTGTCGGCCCCTATTCCAGGCGGAGCGGCAATGCAAGCCTGGTTCCTGCATCTTCGGGCTTTGTAGGAGTCACTACGGATGACACGGGCTGGGCAAACAAGGTGGTGGATGAGGGAGATGGAAAGCTGATTGATGGAAGCCTGGTCATTGATTACCGGGCGGTTGCGACCGAAGATCAACCTGCCGGACAGCAGACCGGAATGCTGACGGTTTCTTTTGTGGATAATTAGAATGAAGAAAATAAGAAAATACGGATTATTCTTTCTTTTTCTGGCGGTCTCCGGCCCCCTTTATGCCGAGTCGGATACCCAAACCCTGAATCTCACTTTTTCGATTGAGCCGGTAACGATTGTGAAAGTCTCTTCGCCCGGAAAAGTGGTGAGAATCGGCCCGCTGGTTCCCGGGGTCGATGCGCGCGCCGAAAGCCTTCTCATTTCGATTGCGACCAATACCGAAGACAGTTACCAGGTCTTTCATGAATTGCGCAATGACATTACCAGCAATACCGGCGGGGAATTCCCGAAAGATGAGCTCCAATTTTCGGTCTCCAACGGAAAAACGGGAGGCACCAGCCTGTTTCCTGCGCAGAGGCCGATGCCGCGCGAGCGGATCCCGGTTTTCAAGTCGCCGGGAGGGCCTGACCTGTTTACCATTCAATATGTCATTCCGAACAAAAAATCATTCACGGCCGGAAACTATTATGGAAATATCTCGATCACTCTTGAAAATGCTTAGATCCTTCGCTCAGCGCAGCAGCCCCTTGGGGGCGCTCAGGATGACACTGGCTATTGCGGCGTTTGCGGCTCTGATTTTCTCTTGCCCGCAGGCCAATGCCGTGGAAGAGCCTCCTCCGGTTCTGCAGGTCATTGTGCTGGAAGGCGGGACCTCGCTTGATTTTGGACAATTGCGAAGCCTGGATCAGGAAGGCGCGCCTTTGACCGATTCTTCCTCCCGGCGCGTGCGTCTTCAAGTGACCCATTCAGGAACGCGGCCTTTTGTCCTGTCCCAGATTGTCAATCGGGAACCCGTGAATCAAAATGGCACCCAGGTGCCCGCCGATGCCATCCGTTTCAGGGCATCGATTGAAAACGGCATGGGAATGCTTCGCACGTCTCAAAAAGAGCCTCTCGAGACGGGCCTGCAGGAAATTTACGATTCAGACGATAATGATCAAAACGTGTCCATCCTGATTGTTTATGACTTTTTGGTGCCGCCCGGTCAAAAGGCCGGGCAGTATCACGCGTCTATTACCTATAGGGTCGATGTAAGATGAGACTCCTCCGAATTTTTTTGATCCTTGCCTGGTTACCGGTCATTTTTTTTGCGGCAACGGTTTTTGCCGAAGAGGCTCCCAGTACTGGTTTCGGAGTTTCGATCGGCCCATCGATTGTGCGTTTGACCGGAACTGCCGGCGAGTCGCAATCCGCCAAAGTAAAAGTCTGGAACAAAAGCACCAATCCGATGAAATTTACCTTGTCGGTGCGCGATGTCGGGAATAAGGTGGACCCCAAGGGAAAACTCGAACGCATTTTCCCTCCGCCGGGGACCTTGCCTCACTCCTGCGCGAAATGGATTTTGCTGCAGGAAAAGGAATTTGAAGTCGCGCCGGGTGGAGAAAAGGAAGTGGAATTGATCGTTTCTTCTCCTTCGGATGCTTCCGGGGGAAAGGCGGCCGTTGTTTTTTTTACCGGTGTGCCGGGAACGGCTCCCCAAAAAGGTTCGGAGAAGGAAAAACCGGCCACCTCCATTCAAATTGTTCCGCGCCTCGGCATCCTTGTTTTTTTCGAGACCAAAGGGACGGTGAAACGGTCCGGCAAGATCACGGATTTTTCGGTCCATCCGCCGGTAAAAGATTCCCCCATGGTGATGGATTATTCTTTCGAGAACCTCGGCAATGCCGATATTTTTGTTTCGGGAACATTTTATATTCTGGACCCCAACAAGGCCCTTGTGGCTAAAGACAATCTCGACTCCCTGCGGACTTTTCCTGCCGACAAAGGCCTGGGCAAAACCCAGTGGAAGGGAATTCTGGACCCCGGCAGCTATCATCTCGTCGCGACCTTTGAATTGGGGCCGGATACCGAGGAAGTGATTGTCAAAGAAACGGATTTTGCCGTTGCGCCAGCAGCGTGAAATTGTTTCCGGCTTACTGATTTTCTTTTTCTCCCTTTCTTCGGCTTTTGCCTCTCCTGCTGTTTTGCCCGATTTCCCGGCCCTTCCGGCTCCTTTGCGTGAGGACAATTCCGCGCTGCAAAAAGGGGAGGAAGTGCGGGTCAAAAAATTCGAAGTGGAAATGGGACGGACCCTGGATATCCCCGTCATCAATCCGCTTTTTCATTTAATCAAATCACCTAAAATTGCCACGGTCATTGAAAAGACTCCCACCGTTTTCCGTGTCCGCGGCGAAGCCATGGGGGAAACGCTGCTTCTGATATGGGAAGGCGGCCAGGTCCGGACTTACCGGATCCAGGTGCTGCGCCCGCGCCAGGAAGCAGAAAAAATCAGGAAACTTCAAAGCCGCAGTTCCAGGCTTTACCAGTCGCAGCAAGACCGCTCTTTCAAAGTCATCTCCGACACCACCTACAGCGTTCTCAATGAAGACCGTGTGCTTGGCCGCGTGTCGGAATCCCGGAAATTATACAATCAAAATACGACGGTCATGGGAGGCACGCCTTTCGGCGATTTGAAGGGCAATTTCTTGTATGAATACCGGAAAGAGCATTCGCTTGGGAAATCCGTAGCCATGCCGAAAAATATCGCGGCAGGGCTTTTCAATACCGATTTACCGGGATTGAAACACGATAATTTAATCGGCGGCACCCAGTATATTGCCATGGATAATTTTGGGATGCCGGGCCAGAGAATCTCGGGTTTCATGCTCGAACCCAATATTGTCCGTTTCGAAGAGGCCAGGAAAGGGCAGGTGGACACCACTTTTTTTATCGGGGAAAAACGGGATGGTTCGATTATTGATAATCCGGCGGGGATTCAAAACCGGGAATTGAAGGGCAGGGTTTCGGGCCAGAAACTGGGGTACCATGTATGGAAAAACGGTTTTGTTTCCGCGGCCCATTACAATCAATGGGCCGGGCCAAGGACGGAATTCGATTCTAAAAACAATTTCACCGGCCAGCTGGATTTTATTTTCCCTTTTGTGAGGCTTTTCGGCGGCGGGGGAATTGATGACCGGCGTCATGTGGCGGGAGAAATTCAATCCCTTTCCCGGAATTCCTGGGCCATGCTGGCCAGCCGCTGGTTTGGCGTGGACGATCATTACAGAACGATCACGGGCAGCGCCCTTGACCGCGGAAACCGGGGAGTGGAATTGAGCACGCGATTTTTCCCTCTGGAGCCCTTTTTCCATCGCCGGTTTGTTCAGTTGGCGGGAGATCTCGAATTTGTGAGGAACCGTTTATCTGTGAATCCCGACCATCCCGGAGGGTATCTCAAAACCGTGCGCACGGGAATGACTCTGAATCTTCCCCTGGGCCTGGTCAGCGAAACCCGCCTTACTTACACAGACCGGCTGGCCGCGTCTTTCCCGTATCTTCAGAAAAGAATCGATCAAAAACTAATCCGCGATTTTAGATTCAATGCCAGGCTTTTGACCCGGGTAAGGCTGTACCTCACCTCCTCGATTGACGCCTTTAGCCAGGCGGAAGAAACTCCCGGTTTTAATTCCAACCGGTACGAAGCGGGCGGCGGCGGCACCGTTAATTTTCGCGGAGGCCTTTGGCTCGGTGCAAAATATTTGTGGAATTATTTGAATGAAAGAGACCCCTCGAGTCCCCCGAATCCCGTGACTCACCCCCGGCAAGTGACGCTTTCCGGCGGCTGGTTTCACAACTTCCGGCGTCTGCCGGTGGAGCTTTATGCCAATGCCTACTATATAAATGAAACGCAAACGCACAATAAAATCCATCAACCCTTCCTGAACGAAAACCGTCTTGAGGTTCGGACCGGCATCGGGTGGCGCATACGGCGTAATGCAAAAATTTTTGTGGAAAGCTCCACCGCCGTGACGCAATCCACCGTCGGCCAGCCGGATCATGCCGAGCTTTTGATTGAAACCGGCATGAGGCTCACGCAAGACACCCATTTTTATATTCCATTAAAGGGAAAAATCCAGGGCTCGGTGTTTGAAGATAAGAACGGAAATGGCCGGAGGGACCCGGAGGAAACGGGGATTGCAGGCTATGAAGTCAAAATTCTCAACGGGCCGAAAACAAAAACCGACCCGGACGGTTATTACCGCTTGAAAGTCAAAGAGGGGCTGGCCACGATTGTTGGCATGGACCGCATTCCGGAAGGTTATTATTTTACGACGGTCAACCGGCAGGAGCTGGAAATTTTCCCCAAAGCCCTGATTTCTATGGATTTTGGCATTGCCCCGCAAATTCAAGTCAAAGGAATTGCTTATGTGGATAAGAATGGAAATGGAATCCAGGAAAGCCAGGATGTGCCGGTATCGGGAATTCAGATTTTAATGGATTCCGGGCAAAGTGCGGTCACGGCCGGCGACGGGCTTTACTCCGTCCTTCATGTCTTGCCGGGTAAAAATAGAATCCGGGTGCTGCCCGACAGCATTCCTGCGGGTTACCGGACGCTGACGCCTCTTGAGAAATCTTTTGACGGGGCTCCCGGAGATATTCTCAATTTCAATGTTGTTTTAGCTCCTCAAAAGACACATCCTGCCTTAAAACCGAACCCTGAGTAACAGGGGATCTCCCCAAAGATAATATAGCATTAAATAGCAATTTATAGC
>CAYGIT010000125.1:0-7997 GCA_964349955.1 uncultured bacterium | reverse complement strand
AAACCCCGCAGAGGGGAAGAAGGGCTACAACCTTCTTCCAATGAAACGCCGCAACGGAAGTTCCGCTATGCAGGTGCGGCGGAATGAGCTCAGGCCGCGGCTTCGTTGCCGTTAAGTTTATTTTTAACGATTTGTTCAAAATTCTGATAGGGCTGGGCGCCTTCCACAAGCTGGCCATCCACAAAAACAGCCGGGGTGCCGGAAACGCCGACTTGATTCCCTTTGGCAATATCCTGCATGACGCGGTCTTTGAATTTTCCGCTTTTCAGGCATTGCTCAAAATTTGATTTATTGAGTTTGATATCCTCGGCCAACTTGACAAGAGCCGCTTCGTCGCGGGCCTGGCCCTGGGTCTCAAAAAGCCTGTCGTGGTATTCCCAGAACTTCCCCTGCTCAAAAGCGCATTCTGAAGCCTCATGGGTTTGTTGGGCGCCTGCATGCATCGAAAGCGGGTAATGCCTCCAAACCCTGCGGACCTGGCCCGGAAAATTTTTCATCAACTGTTCCAGGGAAGGCCCGACCATTTTACAAAAGGGACAATGAAAATCACTGAATTCCACAAGGGTGATTTTCGCATTGGCGGGTCCCGAGGCGGGCCGCCCGTTCAGGTCGTCAAATTTAACATCGGCAACCGGTGCCGGAGGCCCTTGAGGCCTTGAAGGCGCTGGAGGAGCCGGCGCCTGGACAGCGGAAGGCGGAGGGGCCGCAACCGGATAGTAGGCTTCGGTCCCGCGGTGATTCCCGGAATGGCGGTTTCCCATTCCCATGCCAAAGCCGAATGAAGCCGCGACAAGGATAAGGCTTAAAATAATACCTGAAAAAAAACCGATGAAAAAAGAGGCGTCAAGCTTGATTTTAATTTCCATGAAAAATCTCCTTTCGTATCAAATACGGCAAACCGGTTCTTTTTCTAAAGTTTTCTTTTAAGAAACAGCTCGGCGAATCAATTCGAGCATCGGGCGCCGGGAAGGACAGACAAATCCGCAATTGCCGCATTCGATGCATTCCTCAGCTCCGTACTCGCGGGCAAGGTCATTCAAATTCCGTTCTGCAGCAAGCGTAATCATGACCGGAGAAATTTCGACCGGGCAGACTTCCACGCAACGGCCGCAACGAATACACGGCTCCTCTTCTCCCCCTCCCGCGATTTCACGGGGCAAGGCCAGCAATGCCGCCGTTCCCGGAAGGATGGGACTCTCCAAAAACTTTTGGAGATGCCCGCGCATCGGGCCTCCGAGAATGACTTTTTCGGGCGGCCGCAAAAGGCCTTTGGCATTTTTAAAAAGAATGTCCGCAGGAGTCCCGATACGGGCCCAAAAATTTTTGGGTTCGATCACGCATTCTCCGCCGACCGTCAGCGGCCTTTCATAAAGAGGCTTCTGCCGCGCCACGGCTTCCCAGACGGAAAAAGCGCTGGTCACGTCCAGAATTTCCGGAGGTCCGCCACTCGCTTCGGAAAACTGGCGGCCCAGCACTTTTTCATCATCCTGCGGATAAAGCGCGGGAACAATCGTGGTATCGACATGCTTCCATTTCAGAAAATAAACTTTGCTCTGCAAAAGCTCGGCCACCTCGAGTTTATTGTCTTCGATCACCAGATGGATCCGCTCGGCGGAAATGGCTTTACGAAAAATTTCCGCGCCTTTCAAAATTTCAACCGGATGGGACATCATCACCGCATGGGCCGAGGTCACATAAGGTTCGGATTCGCAACCGTTGAGAACCAGGGTCTTGTTTTTTTTCTTTCTTCCGGCTTTGAGATGAAGCGGGGTCATGGCTTCGCGCATTTGAACAAGGCCGCAATCCTGAAAAATTTTCTTTAGCTCCTCGGGCTCAAGATCCTCCCAATTTTTTCTTTCCTCCCCCACGCCCGGCATTTTTTCATCCTTGGCGTCGGATTGAATTTCAATGGCTTCGGCTTCCCCGCCGTAAGGATGCGAAAATTTTTGAAGGGCCGACACAACCCCTGAAAGGCTGGCATGGACCGCAACGGTCTGGGGCCCTGCGGGCCGGGCAAGAATTTGTCCGGTCAGAACAGGCTCCCCGATTTCGACACAAGGCCGGCTTGCCGGGGCGCCAGGAAGATTGAGAAAAAGACGGACTTTAGGAGGAGGTGAAGGGCGGCGCAGGGTCCAGGCAATCAGGGTGGCTTCTTTTTTCCAGTCCAGACGCAGGCCGCGCCTCATGAAGGAAGGTCGACCTGATCAATCCAGCCGCCGGCCAGAACACGGGAGCCGTCATAAAAAACAGCGCCTTGGCCCGGAGTAATGGCATCCTGCGGCTCCTCGAAATCCACCCGCACCCGCTTGTCTTCCATTAAGGTAAGAAGTGCCGGAGTTTTCTGATGCTGGGAACGAATCTTCACATGCGCCTGAAAAGGGCCTGTGCCGGCAGGTTTCAGGAACCAGTTCATGCGTCCCACAAGGCAATTGCGGCCAAACACTTCTTCTTTGGTTCCGACAATCACTTCATTGGTAGCAGGAAGCGTTTCAAGAACATAAAGTCTTTCGGAAAAAGCAACGCCCAGGCCGCGGCGCTGTCCTCGCGTATAATGAAAATATCCTTGATGCTCACCCAGGATTTTTCCTTCGCGCGTGCGAATGACGCCGGGCCGCGCCTCGGCCCCGGCATATTCCCGGTCGAGAAAAGACCCGTAATCATTGCTCGGAATAAAACAGATTTCCTGGGAATCCGGCTTGGACGCCACGCACAAATTCAGGGCTTTGGCTTTGGCGCGAATTTCGGTTTTGGCAAATCCGCCCACCGGCAAATAAAGATGCGATAAAACATCCTGGTCCAGAGGGAACAAAACATAAGACTGGTCTTTGGTGGCATCCAGCCCTTCGGCCAGATAAAAAGATCCCAAGGATTCTTCATGTCCCAATTGGGCATAATGGCCGGTAGCGATGGCCTCGAAACCCAGTTCCCGCGCGCGCGCAAGAAAAAGCCGGAACTTCACATGCTCGTTGCAGGCAATGCACGGGTTGGGCGTCCTTCCCTTTAAATATTCGGAGGCAAAATAATCCACCACATGCGTCTTGAAATCTTTTTCGAAATTAAAGACCCAGTAAGGAATGCCGAGAGTCTCCGCCACGTCGCGCGCGTCTTCCACGCCTGAAATACCGCAGCAGGCTTTGGTGTTGATATCCGCGCAGCTATTGGACGCCCAGGTGCGGATAGTGGCGCCGGCCACTTCATGGCCCTCTTCTTTCAGAAGCGCAGCCGCGACAGAACTGTCGACGCCGCCGCTCATGGCGACAAGAATTTTTTTCTTTGGAGTGTTTGGCATAAGAGAAGGCTTTGAAAAGCGGGTTAAGCGAGCGCCGGGAGGCTTTCCGCTGTCCCCAAAAGCTTGTCGACCTGAATCCTTTCCTGAAAAATGTCTTTGAGCCGGCCGAACTGGCAGGCATCGATATCCACATCTTCCATTTCAGGAAGGGAGCCGAGCACCGGAATGCCGGTCAGGTCATGCACCACTTTCGGATTGGTGATTTCGGCCATGGAAAAATTCACGGTCGGCATCCGGTTAAAAATAATGCCCCGGATATCAAAGCCGCGGATGAGCGCAGCATCCACCGTCAGAAGCGTGTGATTGATGGTCCCAAGGCCGGATTTGGCCACAATCACAATCGGAAGCTGAAAATCACGGATCAGATTGGCCACATAATAATCCTTGGCCAACGGCACGAGAAGCCCGCCAATACCCTCGATAATAATGAAATCATAATTTTTCTGCAGTTCCCGGTAGGCCGTACGAATCTGATTCAAATCCACTTCCCTTTTTTCAAGCATTGCAGCCACATTCGGAGAAAGCGCATTCCGGAAACGGGAAGGGCTGGTGTAAGCCGGGTATTCATTTTCTCCCGCTTCCATCAGATAAACGGCATCTTGAGAAATCAGGCGTTTGTCCAGGCCATAACAGCCGGTGGCTACCGGTTTCATGACGCCGACCTTGATTCCCCGTGAACGAAGGACCATGGCCAGGCCTGCGGCAATCACGGTTTTACCGACTCCCGTGTCTGTCCCCGTAATAAAAATTCCCGGTTTATTGGTCATAGCAATGTTTCTCCTCTGGTTTCTTCTTCAATGCTCTGGTACGTCACGTCCAGCAATTTCCGGAGTTCTCGCATTGTGATTGAAAGCGGCGGCATCAGCACGATCACATTGCCGAGCGGCCTTAAAATCACGCCTTTTTTCCGGGCCCTTTGGATCACGCGGATTCCCATTTTGCGTTTCACTTCAAAAGGCTGCCGGGTCCGGCGATTGCGAACCAGCTCGATGCCGGCCATGAATCCGGCCTGCCGCACATCCCCGACGGCAGAAAGACGGTAAAAATCCTGAAGCCTTTTCCGGAGCCATTCTATTTTAGGCTGCAACGCTTCGAGAACCCGGTTTTTCCCAAAGAGCCGGAGATTGGCAAGCGCCACGCTGGAGGCCAGCGGATTGGCGGTGTAAGTATGACCGTGAAAAAAAGTTTTAAAATCCTCATACCGGCCTAAAAAGGCGCGGTAAATTTTTTCGGTGGCAAGCGTGACGGCAAGCGGCAAATAACCGCCGGTGATTCCCTTGGCCGCGGCCAGAAGGTCCGGGGTCACCTTCTCATGATCGCTTGCAAACATCGCCCCGGTGCGTCCAAAACCCGTGGCCACTTCGTCAAAAATAAGGAGCACATTATACTTTTTTGTCAATTCCCTTGCACGTGAAATATAGCCCCGGGGCTGGTCAATCATGCCCGCCGCCCCCTGCATCAGGGGCTCCATCACCAGGGCCGCAATTTGCGGATGATGCCGGGCCAAAACCTTTTCCATGGCCTCCAGGGATTCCTTTTTGACCCTTTCCGGGTCGCTGCCCGTTGGCCAGCGATAACGGTACGGTGAAGGCACCCCAAAACTTTCGAAAAGGAGCGGCTTGTAAATTTGATGAAATAAATCAATCCCCCCCACACTCACGGACCCCAAAGTATCCCCATGATAGGCATGGGTCAGTCTTGCAAACCGGGTTTTGTTTTTAAACCCGCGCTGTTGCCAGTATTGAAACGCCATTTTCAAGGCGATTTCAACGGCTTCGGAACCGGAATCGGAATAAAAAACGCGGGTCAGACCTTTGGGCGCGATTTGAATTAGTTTTTCAGCCAGTTCAATCGCCGGAATATTGGAAAGGCCTAAAAAAGTGGAGTGCGCGATTTTCGAAAGCTGTTTGCGCAGGGCCCGGTCGAGTTCGGGCACGCGATGGCCGTGCACATTGCACCAAAGCGATGAAACCCCGTCGAGGTAGCGCCGGCCTTTGGTGTCGCGAAGCCAGGCGCCGCGCCCGCTTTCAATAATGACGGTCTCTTCCTTTGCCCAGTCCTGCATTTGGGTAAAAGGATGCCAGAGGTATTTTTTGTCTTTGGCTTCCAGGAAATTCCTGCTTTTCCGGGAAGAAACTTTGGGGGGATTGCGCATCCCGGCTTAAAAACTCAAAACAGCGTGGGCATCCTGGCCCGGAACCAGCGCGCGGATATTTTTTTTGCCTTCGCGTTTGGCCGAACCGATGGCGGCGTCTAAGCGGTCCAAAAGATCGGCCTGCTTTTCGCCTGCCTGGTAACACGTGAGCCCGGCGGAAAAAGTAGCGTCGAGCCTTTCCTCGGTTTCAATCAGCACGCGGGTCAAGAATTTCTGCGCGCGAAGAAGGTCGGTATGAGGAAGCAGCACGAGAAATCCGTCTTTTTTCGCATGCCCCACGGTATCGGAAAAACGGACGGTGCTTCGCAGCAAATCCGAAAATTGACGAAAAAGACTGCCGGCTTTTTCAGGGCCAAAATTTTCATGGAGCGACTCAAAGTCATCCAGCTCCACGCGGCATAGCGTGAGCGCATAATGATACCGCCCCGCGCGGCGTAATTCCTCATCCAGAATTTTTTTGAAAGCCTGGACGGTGAGAGCGCCCGTACGTTCGTCCGAGACGGAACGGCTTTCCACGGCGAGCCGGCGCCTCTCGACCCATCCCCAAACCATCCACAAAGTACCGCTCAAAATCAGGAAAGCGCTGATAAAAAAAAGAGACGTGAAAAGAGAAGAAGGGTCCAGCGTGCGCGTGCGAAAATCCCCTAAGAGAAAAAGACAAAAGGCCAAGGCTGCAAGATTCGATAGAAGGGCAAAGACGCGAACCGCACTCTGAATTTGAATCAACCGTCCTATCTCAGATGTCCGCACGAAGCTGGGAGGAGGGGTGTTGGTCATGCTAATAGATTAAATCTTTTTAAGCTCCGCCACAAGCTTTTCGATGTCTTTTTCTTCATGCAGGGCGCTTGCGGTAATGCGAAGCCTGGCTTTGCCTTTGGGAACCGTGGGAGTACGGATGGCCGGCACCAGAACCCCTTGATCCAAAAGGTGTTGCGACATCCGGACGGCTTCTTTCTCTGGCCCCACCAGAACAGGAATGATCGGCGAAGTTAGAGGAGCCAGTTCAAAACCAAGTTTTGCAAGCCTTTCATGGATGCTCCGGGCATTGGCCCAAAGCTTTTCGCGAAGGGCCGTTTCTTCTTCAATGACCGTTAAAGCCTCCAACGCCGAAGCGCATAAAACCGGCGGAAGGGATGTCGCATAAATGAAAGGCCGGGAAAGATTAACCAGGTATTCGATGAATTCCGCGCGCGCCGCGGCAAAACCGCCCAGACACCCCACGGCTTTGGAAAGAGTGCCCATCACAATATCAATTTTTTCCGAAATTTTTCCTTCCGTCGCGCCGCGGCCTTGCGGGCCCAGGACTCCCGTGCCATGCGCATCATCCACCACGAGAATAAAACCGTATTTTTCGCGCAGGCGGACCAGCGCTTCCAGATCCGCAATATCTCCATCCATGCTGAAAACCGTGTCCGTGACCACAATACGTTTTTGCGAGGGATCCCCGGCGGCAAATCCTTCGAGGATTTCCTCAAGCCTTTCATAATTTTTATGGGGGTAAACCCGGATCTGGGCGCCGGAAAGCCGGGCACCGTCAATAATGGACGCGTGGCAAAGTTTATCCATGAGAATCCAATCTTTTTTTCCCGCAAGTGCCGTGAGGATTCCGAGATTAGCCAAATAGCCGGTCGTAAAAAGGAGCGCTCTTTCTTTTTGTTTGAAGGCTGCGATTTTTTCTTCCAGCTTTTCATGAAAACTCGAAGAGCCCGAGATGAGACGCGCCGCGCCGCTTCCCACGCCATGGGATTCGATTGCCTGCCGGGCGGCCTGCACTACCCGCGGGTGGCGTGAAAGGCCCAGATAATCATTGCCGCAAAAAAGAAGAATTTCCCGGCCCTTCCAGAGCGCCCAGGCGCCTCTCAAAGTGTCCAAAGTCCTGACCTTGCGGTAAAGGTCCTTGGCGCGAATCTCTTCCAGTTCTTCCTGCAAAAAAGAAATCATTTTTAAACTTTCCTCAGGGCGATAGCCGCAATGTGGCCGCCGAATCCCATAGAAATAGAAATCGCGGTATCGAAGGCCTTCTTTTTTGATTTTCGGGGCGTGTAATCCAGATCGCAAAAACTGCACGGTTCTTCCAAACCTGCCGTGGGCGGAATAAACCCTTCTTTCATGACCCCCAGAGAGGCAATGATTTCCACTGCGCCGGACGCGCCCAGCATATGCCCGGTCATGGACTTCGTGGAACTCATCGGAATTTTAAACGCTTCCTTGCCAAATGCTTTTTTGATTTGCGCGGTTTCATACGCGTCCCCCGTCACGGTGGCGGTCCCGTGCAAATTCACATACCCTACTTCCGGCGGTGTAAGGCCGGTATGCCTGAAAAGATTTCCCAGAACTCTCGCCAGGCCATCATGGGCCTCTTCAAAGTGAAGCGGGTGCGAAGCGTCGATCGTGTAATTGCCGCCGAGGATTTCTCCGTAAATTTGGGCGCCCCGGGCGCGGGCGCTTTCCAGCGTCTCGAGAAAAAGAATCCCCGCGCCCT
Organism: uncultured bacterium; assembly: GCA_964349955.1. GTDB lineage: Bacteria > Omnitrophota > Omnitrophia > Omnitrophales > Aquincolibacteriaceae > CAYGIT01. The sequence goes on along the minus strand of CAYGIT010000125.1, from coordinate 71 downwards.
CCCCTACCAGAAATCCGTCACGGCGCTTGTCAAAAGGCCTCATCCGGCTCCTGGAAAGCGCTTTCATATTT
>CAYGIT010000124.1:0-8017 GCA_964349955.1 uncultured bacterium | reverse complement strand
CATTCCCGCGAAAGCGGGAATCCATTTTGGTCTTTAAAGAAAATGGATCCCCGATAAAAACATTCGGGGATGACATGGAAGCATTTCTCGAACGCACTGCAACGTTTTGCCGCACCTCAGACCGCCCCGTCTCTTTCCCGCGCAAATCCCAGGCAATGGGACTTTTTTCGTAATCCGGATTGATGTGCATCTGCAGCTTCCCGTCCGGCTGAAGGGTGGAACTGTAATATTTGGCAATACGGTCAATGGTTTTGCGCATGCGGTCCCCAAACCCCAAATCAACGGTCTGGTCGGAGTGATGCGTGTGCGTGCCGGGCTTTTCAAAAGCCCTCAAATGATTCACCTCATGAGCAAAGACTTTTTGCCACATTTCATAAAGAACTTTTTTCCATTCTTCGTATTTTCCATCCTGCTCCCGAAGACGTGCCAGTGTTTCCATCCAAGGCTTGGTATAAAAGAGATTCAGGAAGATATGATTGCCATCACGCACGCTGGCCGGGATCTTGTCCTCGGCCGCGTAATAAGAGATTTCCGTGTCTTTCACATGCATAATGGAAAGAATCACATGAAAAATTTCTTCAAATGCTTTGATCCCGGCCTCCGGAATTTGCTTTTTAAACTCTTCCGTATCGTAGCTTTTAGCGAAATGTCGGTCTCTCTGCCTTTCCGCCTCATGCCGGGAGCCCCGTAAATGAGTTTCAAAAAGAGAAGAGGCGTCCGCCCCAAGCAGCCGTTCCCAATCTTTTTCATCCATCATTTCCTGGCGGACCGTTTCCCGGATTTTTTGAAGGGTCAGGGTTTCGCCCTTGGGATTTTGAAATTCGATATGCGACAAAAGTTCGAAAAATTTTCTTTCATCGTCCAGGTACGGTTTTAAATTTTCAAGCGAGACCGTCCCGAGTCCTTTTTTCTCCGCCTGATTGAATTCCCGGGCAAGCTCAAATGCCGCCGGATCCACCGGCTGGCTGCTGCCATAAAAAACCTGTGGGAAACCCGGGAGCTCGACGCCGGTGGCCATATATTCCTTCAGGTTCGCCTTCATCATCAGTAATAGCCAGGCCATCTTATGCTCCGACAGAAATTTCTGGTTCTGCGCGTAAGAATTTCGGGGAATATTCAAAGGGGTTTCATGCGGCATTTTGAGCTGGAGGGGCCCGCGGGCGCTCAAACGGTCCCACATTTTTTTCAGGACCAGTTCCAGTTCTTTATTGTCCGGAAGCTTGACGAAAATATTGTCTTTGGCCACCCGCTCCTGAACACCGGCGGGCGAACGCTCCAGCGCAAATTCCCCAAGCCCGGCCACTTTGAGATGAGCAACAGGTTCGATCTTTTCATGAATCGGTTCGCCGTCCATTGTGATTTTTACATCGCGGATATTCGGAGGTTCGCCGGCTTTTTGACGGAGTTCGGGCGAACGGATCAGGCCGCCGTTACGCGCCAGCGCATCCTGAATAAATAAAGTTTCGAGCTGGGGATCACTCTTGGTTTGATCTCTCTCCAGCCAGGTTTCCGTTCCTGTAAATTCCACTTTTCCGGTTTGAGGATCAATCGGCTGGCGGTAAATCGACCAGCGTTTGATGACCGGCCCTCGCTTTGTATGGGAAGCAATCTGAAATTCATTTACCAAACCATAGCCGGGATCTTGAGGGTCCGAGGGCGATGTGCGAAGAAAAACTCCGTCGGAGTCTCCGTAAAGCGTGTAATTGCCCTGGCCGAAGAAACCCAGATCGTCGGGCCGCGCGTCGCTCTCATCGAGCGGGAAATAATAACGCACAGCTTTCCAGGTTGATATGCCCGCCGGATCCTTCATCAAATAGATCCATTTACCGCGATAAAGAAAATTTTTATGCGTAATCTCTCCTTCATTCATCGCCAGACGCCCAGCCTCTCGTTCGCGGGCAATGGCGGTAATGGGATTTTGAATCCCAGCTTCGCGAATCCAGACGCGCTCGGTCTTGGGCTGCGCGGCAATCCCCGACTGGATCTGGGCTTCCAGATGCGCTGTTTTCCGGCTCCGGAGCGCGGCCAGCATTTCTTTTAATTTCTCCGGGGAAAGTCCCTCTTTTTCCATTGCCTTCAAGACACGGGCATTTTGCTGAAAAAGCAGATTCATTTTTCCGAGAGAAATATTCTTGAATTCTTCGATCTTCTCCCAATTTTTTCCACGGCGCGGAGGTTCCTTCTCCTCTACATAGGCCATTTTTTCTTCGCGCAAAAAGCGGATAATATTGCGAACCAGCGGCGGAATACCGTCCAAATCATCGGCCGGATTGACCGCGTCAAAGCCTCTCCGAATGTGCGGCAAAGACGGCGCAACCGCCGAGACGGGCGATGCGGCCTCCTTGCGTTTCCAGATGCTGATCTTTTGGCCGTTGGCTATCAAGACCCGGCCCTGATCATCAATGTCATGGGCGGCGCTTAAAAGGGAAATTTTCTCGGATTCGTTGAGAGGAACGCTTCCTTTATAGATTCCTGCAGAATCAAACTGATGCACCCGGTATCCATTGACGGGACCCCTCGCTGTCACCAGCAAATTTCCATCTTTGTCTACTTTGAGTTTTTCAGCGAAGTTAATTCCAACTTTATCAGAGAGAAAAATTTCACTGACTTTTTCTTTTTTCGCAATATCAATCGCCTGAATAAAAGGCTCTTTTTCGAATAAAACATACAAAAGACCCCGGGCCTCATCCAAAGCGATGGAACGGAGATTGGGAAAGTCGAGAGGAATCTCCACTTTCGGAACATTTTTCTGGCTCACAGCCACAAAACCGGTATTCCCCCTGGCAAAAATCCGATAAGTTCTGCCTTCCGCGTCAAAAATTAAATCCTTCGTTACGGTTTTGGCTGGTATCGTGGCGAATAATCCTGCTTGTTCTCCCTCGGTTATAATTTTCATTAGAGGATGGCGGTGTTCATTCCCTTCTGCCACTTGGGGATGCAGTTCTCCGGTGGCATACAATGCATTTTCATGGGGATTGAAAAACAATTTATCGACCGATGTAAAAAGATCAATTTTTGCCAGAACTTTCGGTTTGCCCTGCGCGTCGATGCGGTAAATAACATTGTCCTCTTCGCTGTGAGTGAAATAAATTTCTCCGTTACGGCCGGCCACGATGGCCCGCGGATTATCCACATGAATCGGGATTTCTTTTTCAAGTTCGTATTCAAACGGTTTTGCTTCCTGGCCAGACTTGGGGAAGGGTTTCATTACATAGGTTTTTTTGAGTTCGCCGTCGGAAACAATGACCTCGCCATTGTCGCCGGGAAGAATCGAGAGAATGCTGCCTTTGGAGCGTCTCCCTTCTTTGACGGACGAACGGTCAATAAGGGTATGCAAAAGTTTGCCTTCGGGAGAAAAAAGCCGGAGCCGGTTTGCTTCGGCAAGGTAAAAATTTCCCTGCGCATCAAATTTTAAATCCACAGGATCGGAAATTGGGTCTGCGGTTTGCAAGTTCACAATCTGTATCTCTTTGCTTCCGTCAGGGCGCCAGGTAATGATTTCTTTCCCTCCAGGCATGATCACGTAAATCCGGCCATCGGGGCCAAAACGCATAAGCCTTTTAATTTTTTCAGGAAATGGAGGGGCCGTAAGAATTTCGTCCTTGATGCGAACCGGGCCCTGCTTTGTCATTGCATAGAGGCGCATGCTTGTGGAATTCCAGACCAGAAACCGGTCATGGACAGGATCATAAATAATATGCTCCCAGTCCTCGCCGTCAAGCGCCCATTGTCTCTCGATTTGATGTGGGTGATTTGGTCCCGGAATATTTTTACTGAATAAAACCAGCTCGCCATTCAATAGTCCAAAAATTCTTGCGTGCTTGTCTACAAATATGTTTTGACTGTCGTCCGGCCTGCTGCCTTCAAATTCGGCATAAAGTTCCGCCCTTGTTTTCCCAGCCGGGTCCCAGCGCCAAACACCTTCCTCCCTCACCATATAAATATTCCTTTCAGTATCCCTGAATAATAGGCCGATGTCCTGATCATTCTCATCTTCATTCCATATAAGTGACCGCTCCACCCGGTACTCCATTTCCGCAACTGGTGGTGTTGTGATTCCGGTTTTACGGCGCTTCAGGAATAAAATTCCGGTTGAGGACATCCGGTACATATTGCCTTCGGCATCAAAGGCCAGTTGATAATCCACGTTATAAGGAGGACTCGGCATTATTCCCAGCAGCACTTTCCCATTGGGATCGAGGACAGCGACATGCTTGGTCAGGTCTTTGTCCCAGATTTTTTTAATTTTTTCGCCCTCTTCTTCGGAACCTCCCGCGCTATGACGGCGCAAATAAATCTTGCCTTCGGAATCCACGGCGAAAGAAGCTGTGATTTCCAGCAGATCGGAAGTAATGATGTTTACGAGAGTCATATCCCGATTGTAATGGTTGATGGCGGTTTCTCCCGAAACATCACTACGCCATTGCACATAAACATGTCCCTGGGAATTGATTCGGAACTCCCGGATATTTCCTCCCGGCACCAGATCATCCTCGATCAATTTGGGCTGCTCGGGAGCATCCAGCGGCCAATCGGAAATATGCCGTTCAAACCCGAATAAACTGTTTTGCGAGCGGTCCAGCACCACCAAACGGTCTTGAGGATCGATTTGAATATCAAGACGGGATAAATCCGGGAAAACTTGGCCGAGCAAAATGCTTTGAGGGAGACTTGCGCCGTTTGGCTTGAAAGCAAGGATTGCACTTACGTTTGCCTCTCTCTGAGCGAAGGAATGAGTCAAAACATACACAAACCCTTGCGAATCAACGACCATTTGATTGACGGAATTTAAAAGAGCCATTTTAATCCGGCTTTTATAATCCCCGTTTTTATCGTAAATCAAAATGGCCTCTTCGGCTTTATCAAAAACGTAAATCAATCCGTTCCGGCCCACGGTAAATACGCCCGGCTCTTTCAGGGATTCATACGGCTGCCTGGAATGCGGGGACCCGGCGCCAAGGATACGCGCGGCTTCAAATTGGGGAAGCCTGGAGGGGATTTCCTCTGCAGCCGGCGGCGGAAGAGGCTGCGGTTTTTTTCTTTCGTAATCCTGGCCCAAAAGATCGTGGAAATGTTTCGCGGCCTTGCGGTCGTTTTTGAAAATCCGGAGCCAGCGCCGGTGGATGCGGTCAAAGAGTTCCGGGTCTTTGACAGGGTACGAGGCGTTGAAAACGGTTTTGTAATACTCTACCCAGGTTTCAAGATTTTCTTTTTCTAATTCCTTCCCAAGAGCATCCAAAGTCTCCTGGCTGATCCAGCCGTATTGCGGGCCCCAGGAGTACTGCGCACTGTCCATGACGGATAATAATTGATGCGCGCTTTTTTGTTTCATTCCCCCCATTTCACCTTTTTCCACGTTTAAAAGATTGGTCAAATAGTTCTGCAAATATTCTTCTTTGCCGGGATGAAGAAAAAATGCGGCATTTTCTCTCACATAGCCGGCGTCAGGAAAGAAAATTTCGGCGCTGTTTTTTTTCTGATAAAGGACAGTGACCATGCTACTGATTTGATTTTCATCATTCAAAGGCCCGATAAAGACAGGATTTTCAAGGCGCGTCAGAAATTCATCAAGCTGTTTTAGAAGAGAAAGGCCGCGGCTTTCATAGTCTTCCATCTCGGCGGCAATGCCTCTCTGGACTTCTAGACTTAAATAGCGCAGCATTTTGGACTGACGGATAAATGCTTCGGCATCTTTGCGCACTCTGACTTTCTCTTCTTCTTTCAGCAGGCGTTGTTCTTCCGCCTCTTTCCGGGCTTTTTCTTCGGCTTCATATTGCGACACGGGAATTAGTTCTCCCTTGAATGGCGGCCGGGGTCCGTAACCCACGTAAAAATTAAAGGCCAGATTGAGCTGCACGGGAAATTCGCGGTGCAGGTTGTAATAATCTTCATTGATTAAAAGCGCGTCGCCCCATTGAATGAAACTTTTCTCGGAATCTTTTTTGAAAGGCACGGTGTAGGCATGTTTGGCCGTGCCGGGGCGGAAAGCCAGGACTTCCTTCGCTCCCGGAATTTGGGAGGGATGAAGGCTATAAAGCAGGGAGGCCTCCAGGAAACGGGTTCCATCCTCCGAGGCCAATTCATGAAAGGCTTCGTCATTGGGAAGAATTTGGCCTCCTTGTTCCTTCAGCCAGGGAAGAAAAAGTTCGCGCGCCGTATCGGCCAATGGCCGGTAAACATCCACGCGCTTGTTTTTTTCATCCATCCACTGGACGATGCGCATGAAGCCGTTGATCAAGGCATCCTGATCCGTGAGGTTAGGACGGGTGAGTTTTTTGGCAAAAGCCTCGACCGCCGCATGAATCACGGCGTCAATCTCCACTACATTGCGGCTAGTTCCCGAAATGCGGGTGGTGGAAGGCAGATCCAGGACGATTTCGGCAGGCAAATTCAATCCCTCAAGCTCAAAAGGCTGAATCATCACGCCTGAAACTTGCAGGCGCCCCCGCATTTTTTGCATGCCTTGTTCAACCGAAGACGGTGCTTTATAAAAAAGAGCGATTTCTTGCTCGATTTCTTCCGGAGTTTCCACGGCCGTAAGTTCCGCCGTCTTCATGCCTTCCCGGGGAATGAGCAATTTATTGAAAATCGTTTCCCGCGACATGCCCTGGCCCGGATCGCGCACCGTGAAGCCGTTTTCATCGAGCGTAATTTCTACGCGTTGATCCGGCGCATCGTAATGAACTTGGCCGCCATTGACATAAAGGTAATCTTTCAATGGATTCAAAATCTGGCCATTGAGGTAAATTGGAAGCGCTCGCTGAAGATGGAGCCTCTCCGCCAAAAAATCGAGATAGCGCTGGAGGGTTTCTGCGGAAAGCGGTTTTTTCCATAACAGCTTCATTTCCGTTCCTGAAACCGGTCCCGGCTCGGCGCCATCGACCTTGAAACGCACATCCCATTTCCCTTGATCGCCATGATAAAGCGAGACACGATGGGCTTGTCCTTTCGGAGTCTGGGTGTTGATCAAAATCTGATTGCTGTTTTCAAACGGTAAATTGTCATCGCCGCTCAAAAATTGCAGGCTTTGAAAAAACCCCATCCCAAAGCGGCCGATGGGACGTTTTTTTCTGCGCGCGGCATCAAGGGCATTGGAGATCCATTCCACGAGGGCTTGGGCATCCGATTCCGCCTGCCGCTCAATCAGGCTATCGAGACGCTGGGTTTGTACATTCGCGAAAACCTTTTCCTTAAGTTTTTTTCTTTCCTTTTTAGAATAAGTCCGGAGAACATTTTGACGCGTAATGTAGGCGTCCAGCACATATTCACGGCCGAGCTTGCCATCCATGGTGGAACGCGCCTCGGAGCGTTTTGAAGCCGCGTCGCGATAAAAGGTTTTTAAATCCCGGCTGATTTGCGGTCCCAGCAGCGGATATTCAAGACCCGGCGCTTTTTCTACCGTTTGTTCAATGCTGCGAAGTTCTGCCCGGGCAAAGCCGGGGTTTGGCGGGATCCCTTCATAAAAATTCATGAAGCGGGTGGCTTTGGGAAGATTCGAGGCCAGAGATACGGCTTCCGGCCCTTTGGACATGAGAAATTTATAATAATCCTGATGCTTTTTGTCCACGCCGGTCATTTCCGGTGTGATCACTTCATAGGAAATTCCGTGCTTTCTTAAAATTTCGAGGATGCGGTCTTTATGAAAGCCGCCGAAGACAAGGATGGCCATTTTTTCCCCCTTACCCTGCCCTCTCCCCGGTGACGGGTAATCTAAAATGGATTCCCGCTTTCGCGGGAATGACAATGTTGCGCCGGAGTATAACCAAGATTCCAATGTTTTTTCAACCGCTTCGTCGCGCTGCTGGGCGATTTCATAAAATTTGACGGCCCGGGCCACGGCCTCTTCCCATTTCGAAGAAAAATATCATCTGACAAAGTTTCCCCAAATATTTCAAAAGTACTAGTTCCAACGTTCACATGAATATTATTACCTGTTCCCGTTGTTGTTAATCTTATCTCTCCGGCTTGTCCAGAAAAAACCATAGTTTCATTACTACCACTTCCCAGAGCTGAAGGT
>CAYGIT010000123.1:0-8311 GCA_964349955.1 uncultured bacterium | reverse complement strand
GCTCCGAACGAGGCGGCGCGTTTTGGAGGAATACTTCCCTGGCTTCTTTCACGGGATGAGTGAATATTTACGTTTTGCCGAAGCTGGAGTCCGGAAAATTTTGCTACTTGGCCTCGACTTTGAGAAATGAGTTAAACACCGGAGGGTTTGTGGAAGAAGCGCCAGACGATGTCGGCGTAGGCGCGGTTCATGCCGGGGAGGCCGGCGAGCTGATCGACGCCGCTGCGCTTGAGTTCGTCCATCGAATCGAACTGCTGCAACAGGACCCGCTTGCGCTTGTCGCCGATGCCGGGGATTTGGTCGAGTTCGGAGCGGGTAAGGTTTTTGACTTTCAGGGAGCGGTGGTAGGTAATTGCAAACCGGTGCGCTTCATCGCGGATTTTTTCGAGGAGGTGCTGGACCGGAGAATCTTTGGGGAAAGCCAGCTCGATAATCTCGTTAGATTCTTCGGCCTTCGGCCTCAGAATGACATTTTTTAATAGTTTTGCCCAATAAATCGTTTCAAATTTTTTCGCGATGGAAATCAACGCGGTATTTTCAAATCCTTCGGCGCGCAAAACCTCGAGTGCGGCATTCAAATGCCCTTTTCCCCCGTCGATCATCATCACATCCGGAACAAATGTCTCGCGGCCTTCCTTGATTCCGGTAATCATGCGCCGCACCGCTTCCTGGATCATCGCATAATCATTGATGCCCGTGACTCCCCTGATTTTATAGCGCCGGTACTCCACTTTGTCGGCCAGCTCGCGGTAAAAACTGACGCGCGAGGCCACAGCTTCATCCCCCTGGATATTGGAAACATCGAAACAAACGATTTTTTCCGGAAGCTTTTCCATTTCCAGCGCGCGCCTTAATTCCATCGTGGCCGAAAGCCCGATCCCGCCTTCGGGCCTTTTGAATGAAAACCGCTTTTTACGGAGCCTCGAAAGCGCCTCGATCTGTTCCTTGAAAAACTGGGCATCTTCAAAACGCAATTCTTCCGCGGCTTCTTTCATTCGGTCCATCAAATATTCGATGAAACTCTTTTTTCCGCCGCCGAGAAAGGAGCGTACTTCGCTCACCGATCGATCATACTCCCCTTGCACCTCGGGTTTGATGCAGGGGGCCAGGCATTGGCCGATGTGATAATAAAGGCAGGCGGTCTTCGGGAGTTTCTGGCATTTGCGGATCGGAAACAGATTATTGATGAGGGCCACGGCCTCGCGCAGCAATTTGGCATCGGTATAAGGCCCGTAATAAGCCGCCTTTTTGTCCGTCTTGTTGCGCGTGATATGAACACGGGGAAATTTTTCGGCCGTGATCTTGATGAACGGAAAGCTTTTGTCATCCTTGAGTTCCTGATTGAACCGGGGCTTGTATTTCCGGACCAGATGGGCCTCGAGCAGAAGGGCATCCACTTCCGTGGGAGTTTCCACATGATCGATGTCGCATACCTTGCCCATCAGAATCGTGGTCTTGGGGAATTCCGCGCGGTTGAGCAGGTAGGAACGCCCGCGCTTGCGAAGCGAGCCGGCCTTTCCAATATAGAGGATTTCTCCGGCCTCGTCTTTCATGAAATAAACGCCGGGTTTAAAGGGAAGACTATTAATCTTATTGCGGACAGTTTCTAAAACCATGAGGAATTTACTTTTTAGATTTTACTTTTCTTTTCTTCATCCATTCCCAGGCCTCGCGGATTTCCGAGACCCGGAAAAGCAGACAAAATCCAACATAGGCGAGCGTTGAAATGCTGATACTTCCAAAAACCCGCACGAGCATGGCAAAAACGGTTTTACCGGGAAAGAAAAGGGAAAATTCCCGAAAAACAAAAACACAGCAAATCCCCATCGCCACTGAAGCGGCCAGGATTTTCACAACTGAGCGCGTCATTTGCATCAAAGGAAGCGGAGAAATTTTACGGTTGTAAATCATCATCAAGAAAATAAATTCCGCGATGGCGGCAATGGAAGTCGCGAGTGCAAGGCCGGATTCCTGCATAAAACGCATCAGGATTACATTCAGAATTCCATTAATGATGAGCGAGACAACGCCCATGATCACGGGCGTGCGGGTGTCCTGCATTGCAAAGAATCCGGAAGCGACGATTTTTTCGCCTGAATAAGCAAACAGCCCGATGGAGTAATAAAACAGGACGGAGGCGGTACGCGCAGTTGAAACCGCATCAAAATGGCCACGCTCGAAAAGGAGCTGGACGATCGGAACGCGCAGGACCATGAGCCCGACTGCGCAGGGAAAAAGAATCAACGCTACGGCGCGCAATGCGAAGGAGAGCGTATGCTTGGCGGCTTCCATTTCCTTTCGCGCCACCTGATTGGCGATCATCGGGAGAAGCGCTGTTCCCATGGCAATCCCAAAAACACCAAGAGGAAATTGCATGAGCCTCGTCCCGTACCAAAGGGCCGAATTGGCGCCAGGCCCGATGAAATAGGCGCAGGAAGTATCCAGCAGCAAATTCAATTGCACAATCGAAAACCCCATAATCGCGGGTAGCAACAGGCGGCCGGCCTTGCGCAGGCCTTCATTCGTGGAGTCCCAAATCCACCGGAACCGGAAACCCATTTTCATGAGCGGCGGAATATCCACGGCGAATTGCAGGAAGCCCGAAAACAAAAGCACCCAGGCAAGCGCATGCAACTGGTCTTCGGGAATTTTTCCGGCCAGCGGCAAAATCCAGACAATGGCCCCGATCCAGGCCAGGTCCAGAATCACAGGCCCCAGGGAGGGCGTGAAAAAATGCTGGTGGCAATTGAGCACGCCCATGCCAAACGCAAACAGCGAAATAAAAAAGAGATAGGGGAAAAAAATCCGGAGCAAATCGATCGCCAAATGCAACCGGGGGTCCGAAAACTGGACATGCATGAGAATCTGCAACGCGATTTCAACCACCAGCATAAAAATGAAAAGAATGCCGGTCACTACCGTGTTGACGACATTGGCAAAACGAAAAGCGGCTGCCGGTCCTTTTTGCTGAAGCGTTTCGCTGTAAACCGGGATAAAGGCGGTGGACAGCGAGCCTTCCCCCACTAGCCGACGGAAAAAATTCGGCAGCATAAAGGCATAAATAAAGGCATCCCATTGCCAGCTCGTGCCGAATTGCTTGGCCGTGAGAATGTCCCGGATCATGCCCAGCACCCGGCTGGCAAGCGTCATCAAGCCCACGATGCCGGCAGCCTTGACCAGATGCTTTTTGCCCGTCATCTTATCCTGATTGACAGGCGTGGGGGTCTGTGCTAAAGTTGCGTCACTTTTTTCAAAGGAAGAGGTCTTATCCATGCCGAATATCAAGTCTGCCATTAAAAGAATGCGGAGCGACGCTAAAAAGCGTGACCGCAATCAATCCGTACTTTCCGAGATCCATACCCTGTCCAAGAAACTTGCCCAGCTTTCCGAAGATCCTGCGAAAGCCAAAGCAATGGCGAGCGAGCTGGTTTCGTGTTACGACAAAGCCGTGGGACGTGGAATCATCCCCCGCGGCCGTGCCGACCGCCGCAAGTCCCGCATTGCGCATTTCATGGTCCGGATTCAGAAGAAAAAGTGACGAAGTCATCCCCGCATGCTTTAGGCGGGGATCTCTGAGCCTCACGAAGCAGCCTCCACAACCCAGCTTTCCAAAGCCGCTTCCCCTTCCACCTGGCCGGTCTTTAATTTCCAGTCGAATTTAAAAAGCCCGTCCAGCGTTTTCTCGATTTGGGGCCTTGAAAAAGACTTCACCTGGCGCAAAAATGCCCCCTGCTTCCCTGCGGAAAAAACTTTGCATTTCTGAAGAATATTTCTCTCCGGCTGTCCTTCATCCAATAGCACCCGCGCAAGCCATAGCCGGCGAATTTGCCAGTGCAAAATTCCCACAAGCGCGAACGGTTCCTGATCCGCCGCATCCAGGAGCCGGCGAAGCAGGGTCAGAGCCCGGCCCGCATTTTTGGCCGCCACCGCATCGGTCAGGCTAAACACGTCCACTTCTTTCCAATTCTCGCGAAAGGCTTCGAACATCTCGAAGGAAATTTCCTTTTCATCTCCTGCCCTAAGAATCAATTGCTCCAACAGAGAGTCCAGAAGGGCGGGCGCATCTCCGGCTTCTTCTTCCAGCCGTTGAAGGGCTTCTGCATCCAGGGTCTTTCCCGCATTGCGAAGTTTTTCGCGAATGAGGCGGCCCCCGGCGCTTTTCTTTTCAGCATCTTCAAAAATCTGGATTTGTCCGTGTTTTGCCAGCAGCTTCATGAGCGGGCTGTCTTTGGCAAGGGTTTCGGCTTCGAATACAAAAAAAGTGCTTTCGGCCGGGTGGGCCAGATAAGCGGCCAGCATTTCCAGTTGTTTTTCCTTGATCTGGGAAAGGTCTTTCACGCGAAAAACCTGGGCTTGCGTGAGGAATGAAAGATTGCGGGAAGCGGTCAAGACCGTTTCAAGCGGCATTTGGGAAAGATAAACTGTCTGGGAGGAAACTTGCCCCTTCACCTCCGCCTGAATCTGGGCAAAATGGGCAGCGAATTTTTTTTCAGCTAAATAAGAATCTCCGGCGAGCAGAAGGAGGGCGGGAATTTTTTCGGGCATTACCAGTCTTCGACAACCCGGTCGACCACATTGCGGGCCAGCCGGTCGACTGCGCGTTGGGCCGCTTCTTCACGGGCCACCGACTTCACACTGCTGACGAAATATTCGGAATCCCCTGAAAAATTGGGTTCTTCCCAAATCACGCGGCCGGTTTTGGCATCCAGAAGGCGCAGGGCCACCACCACGAAAAGACGGTATTCCGAAACGCGTTCAAGGCTCGAAAATCGCACGCCCTCCTGGTCGAATGAAATCAGGTCGCATTGCAGGATGGCATCGGCCTTGTCGCGCGTGACGATTTTAAGATTGCCGTCCCGGTGAAACCGGCGGATGATCGCATTGGTGGACATCATTTCAAGTCCGGGAACATAGGCATAAACATTCTCGATCGGAATTTTATTTTTGACGGTCTCGACATAAACCGTCCTGATGTTTTGGGGAAGTACCGATTTTTGGGTGTAACCGCAGCCAGGGAGCGAAAAAACACCCAAAGCGCCCATCAGCATTGTCATTCTGAGGCCGAAGGCCGAAGAATCTACAAGCAGATCCTTCGCTGCACTCAGGATGACACGAATCTTGAGATTTTTCATGAGCGGGCGGCGCCGGCGTCGGTAATTTCGAAGCGTTTGATTTCCTGGGAGAGGAAATCCCGCCGGGATTGAAGCTGCGAGAAACGCTCTTCCATGCGCGAGCGTTCGGTCAAAAGGTCCTGATGCAATGCCTTCGAATGGATCTTCTTGACCACCTGGTCGATTTTCTGGATGCGCTTTTCGAGAATCGTCGACTCTTCTTTTTCAAGCTTGCTTTCCTTCTGAATCAAACCGGAAAGCTCTCCATTGATTTCTTTCAATTCTTTTTCGAGTTTACGGCGGCGTTTCTTCGCTTCCTTGTCACCCAGATCCGGCCGGGAAAGAGCCGCTCCCTGGGGAATATTCTTCGCCTGCAGCTCCTTTTCGAAAATGGCCTTCTCCTGGGAATAGCTGTTTTGTTGAATCTCGAGATTCTTGGCCAGGGCTTCGATTTCTTTTTTCAGGGTATCCTGATCGGAGGAGGATGCTGCGGGCTTGCTTTCGGTTTTCGTTTCCGGAGAGGCCGGAACGCCTTTTGCCTGCAGGGCTTTTTCAATCGCAGCGGCCTGGGTCTTGATGGCTTCGAGTTTTTGCGTCTCTTCATTCAAATGGTTGATCAAAACCTCTTCCCGGTTCTTGCGAGGAATCACGCGCTTGGCGCTATCAATGGCTTCGCCGATAAAAGTATAAGGAACCTTCACGAGCAGGGGCCGCGCCTTGTAGCCGCCCTGCAGGGAAGCCTTTGCCTTGAGAATTTCGAGTTCCCGCTTCCCGTTCACGATTTCAGTGCTCTTGGCTCCAATCACAAGGCTTTCAAGCTGAACTTGCTTACGGAGATCTGCGACCTCTGCACTATCCGTGCCTTTCCCCGAAGCCTTCTCCGCATTTTGAGTCACGACCACTTCTTCATGCGGCAGGCCCACAAAAAAGGCTTTGACCATGCGCGCGGTCCCCGTCACAGGAGACAAAATTTTTCGCTCGGAACGGGTATTTTTAGAGGATCCATCCCCGCCCGCTTTAAGCAACTTATCCAACTTGGCAATCAACTGCTTTTGATGCTTATGGCGGTCCTGGATTTCTTCGTAGGCAGACCGGATTTTTCTTTCCCGGACTTTGATTTCCTTGCGAAGCGTGGAAAGATCGGTTTTCTCACCGCTTTCCAGGCCCTTCAAAAGATTCTGGCGTTCCCGGAACGCAAGCTGGGCATCAAAAGCCTGGGTCAGCGTATCCACCAGGTTTTGCTGGGCGCTCAATTTTTCTTTCACATGCATCTGAACTTCAGCCAGCTCTTCGCGGCTTTTGTTTTCAAGTTTTTCATTGTGGTCAAAAGGATTGATCACATCGATTGATTTCGCAACAACTCCTTTGATGGGAGAAAGCCATCCGGATTTTCCGGACTGCTTTTCATAGGAGGCCTTTTTGGCTTCAAGCTCCTGCTGAATGCGTGCGATTTCTTCTTCAGCCGCCTGAAGGCGCTTCTGGCTTGTAACCAGGGAAGGCGTTGCGCCCTCCAGCTTCGGCAAACTCGCAGCACCCGTGGCATCATAGCGTTTCAAAAGAGTGCTGACCTCGCCATGATGTTTGTAGAGCACTTCCTTGTCTTCAAGCAAAGCCTTTTTCTCGGTGGAAAGTTTATAAAGCTTTTTGGCTTCGATGCTGCGGATTTTTTCAATTTCCGTGGGTCCTTCTCCGAGAAACGGCAAATGCTGCAAACGGGATTTAGGAACTCCCAATTCTTCCTGCCACCTGCCGATTTGAACTTTTTCTTCGGCCAACTGCTCCTGCTCTGCCAGAAGAGAGGCGCGCCAGCGGTCCATCGCGCGCTTGAAATCCTCGGATTGATTGTTTTTCATGAGCTTCTTTTTCAAATCGAGATTCTTGAATTTCTCTTTCAACTCGCGCTCGCGGCGGCTCAAATCCTCCCGGCGAGTATCAATGCTTTCCTTTTTGCTTTTCTGAACGGTCTTGGCATGCTTTTGAAGACGGTCCAGTTTGCGCTTCGCTTGTTCCCTCTCAAACGTTTGGGAAGCCGGCAGGCTTTTCAGCTGGGCCTCGGCTTCCTGAATCGCCTGGGAAGCCTGTTTTTCCTGTGCCGTGAGATAATCCGCGGGATTTTTCAGGGCCTTCACCCGTTCGCCGGCCTTCTGGCCCCATTTGGTTTGCGGATATTTCTTGGCCACATCCGAATAATAGATGAAGGCGCTATCGAGGTATTTCTCTTTTTCATAATAAAGACCGATGCGATAATTTTTTTCCGCATTCTTTTCATCGATGGCCTGGCGCAGCTTGGCCGCTCGTTCCGTGCCTTCATTTTCAGCGCCGGGATAGCGAGTGATAAATTTGTCGACTTGCTTGGAGGCTTCATCCAGGGCGCGCTGGTCGCGGTATTCCGTGGAAGAGCGCAGAAAAGCCGTTTCGGCAAGCTGAAAACGGGCCTTGTCCACAAGCGGGCTTTTCGGGTATTGCTCAATCAGTGTTTGAAAAGCATTGACGGAATCGCCATATTTCTTCCCTTTTTTATAAGCAAGCCCAAGCTGAAACTGGGATTGATCGCCGTAATCGCTGTAAGGCGCGAATTTGACGATGTGTTCAAACACTTCGATGGCTTTCGGCAAGGAAGGAAGAATTTCAAGGCCGGCCAGTTTTGCTTTTTTCCCGGAAAGAAAAATATTCGCGATGTGAAATTCGCGTTCGATTACTTCACTGAAGCGCTCGCTTTGGGGATAAGACTCGACCAGGGTTTTGTAGGTTTTAAACGCTTTTAAAAAATCGCCGGTTTCTTCATAAACCGTTCCCAGGCGGTAATAAGCCTCGGGGGCCACTTTTGCGCTCGGATATTTTTTCGTGATTTCGCGAAATTTTTCCATCGCCACCTTGAGATTTTTTTCACGATAAAATTTCATCGCATAATCAAAATCTTCTTCGGCAGTACCTTGCGCGGCGCCTTCGGAATTCACGAATTTTCCGCTTGCCGGTGACCAGACCCACGCGGCGCGGAGTGAAAGGGCAGGAAAAAAGCAGAGAAGGAGGAGAAACAAAACCTTCTTATTTTTCATAAATGGTTTTAAAACCTCTAGTTATGAAGAATTTTTGAAGGCACAACTATATCACGGGCAAAAGTCATGTGTCAATCTCTTTGAGCATCCATGTCAACGCAATTTAGAAATGTCCTATTCTTGGCAAAGTAGAAATGTCCGGTT
>CAYGIT010000122.1:0-8314 GCA_964349955.1 uncultured bacterium | reverse complement strand
CGACCGCGACGGCACGCTCATATGGGAACCCGAAGATACAAAGCAGATCGATTCCCAAAGCTTCGACATCCAGCGAAATTTTTCCGGCGGCCTGGGCCGCGTCCACATGAAAAAGAATGCCGCGCTCTTTGGCGATTTTCCCGATTTCAGCAATAGGCTGGAGAGTCCCGACTTCATTGTTCGCAAACATCACCGAAATTAAAATCGTTTTATCGGTAATGGCCTTTTTCAAATCTTCAACGCGAATACGCCCCGCATTGTCGACGCCGAGAAAAGTGGTTTTGATTCCCTTTTTTTCCAGGAATTTGCAGGTATCCAGAATGCATTTATGCTCCGTGACCTGCGTAATGATATGGTCCCCTTTTTCGTGATACATGTCCGCAACGCCCTTGAGGACGGTATTGTTGGATTCCGTGGCCCCGCCCGTGAAAACAATTTCTTTGGGATGAGCATTGATGAACCGGGCAATTTCGGCGCGCGAGGCTTCGACTGCCTTTTCCGCATGCCAGCCAAAGGGATGGCTGGAACTGGAGGCATTCCCGAACTCGGTAGTCAGGTAGGGCATCATGGCTTCCAGCACCCGCGGATCCAGCGGCGTGGTGGCATGATGATCCATATAAATAGGAAAATTCATTTTGATGTTAGGCTCCTCTAAAGAGTTTTATATGATATGCGAACTACCCTCTTTTTTCAATATTTATATCTAACTCTTTGACTGGAAATGAGTTAGGTTGGAAAAGAAGGCATGCGTCTTATAAACTAGAAGAGACTGGAGGGAAATGCGGCTTGGGGTTTTGCGGCTTCCTTATTCATCAAACGGCCGGCAGTTTCTTTCCACTGGACCGGAATTTCATAGGTTTTGTAATCCCAGGAGGAGGTAAAGAGCACTTTTCCTTCCCGGCAGCCGTACTCGTAAATTTCTTTCGTGAGGCGGACGTCTTCAATGCAATAGCGTTTCAGTTCCTCCATCTTCCCTTCTTTGTAAAGAATCAAAGCATCCGCGCCGTTTCCGATTTTATGCTGTTTCAGGGTCGGACCCGCAATGCTGTCAAGACTTGCGCGATGGCCGCGGAAAGTTTCGACATCTTCCAGTAAATCCAGCACCGGAATGTGGGTAACCGGCATAAAAAGGTAGGGCGCAAGCACTGCCATGTCAAAACGGCGGATATTGAATCCAATCAGAAGCTCGGCCGCGCGCAGCCGTTCTTCGAGCTTCATCATGTCTTTTTCTTCATAACTGGAAAACTGGCCCGTCAAATAATCATACAAACAGACGACGGAAACTTTCAACTTTTCAAGTTTGGATTTCCCAACTTCTTTGAACGACTTCTGCGTTTCAACATCCAAAACCAGAATATTTTTCGCATTTTCCATTTTTTTTGAATTTTGACTTTTGAATTTTAAATTGCTTTTCAAGCGCCCATGATCCGGTAACCGCAATCCACAAACAGGATTTCACCGGTAATGCCGCTGGAAAGCGGGCTTAAAAGGAAAAACGCGGTATTGGCCACTTCTTCGATTTCGACATTCCGGCCAAGCGGCGCCCGGTTGCGATGGCTTTCGAGCATGGTTGTGAAACCCGAAATTCCGCGTGCAGCAAGCGTGCTAACGGGCCCTGCCGAAACACCGTTCACACGGATATTTTTCTTTCCCAAATCTGCGGCTAAATAACGGATGCCGGCCTCAAGACTGGCCTTGGCAAGGCCCATCACATTGTAATTCGGAATGACTTTTTCGGAACCCAGGTAAGTAAGCGCCACGATGCTTCCGCCTTCTTTTTCAAGGAGCGGTTCGGCGGCTTTGGCCAGCGCAAGCAGCGAATACGCGCTTACGTCTTGCGCAAGATGGAACCCTTCGCGGGAAGTGTCGACGGTGCGGCCGTCCAATTCTTCTTTTTTGGCAAAAGCGATGCAATGCACGAGAAAATGAATCGCGCCGAAATCCTGTCCAAGTTTTTCGAATACGCTTTTGATTTCATCGTCTTTCGTTACATCACAGGGATAAAGCTTCGAGGGATGCGGCAGGGTTTGCGTGAGTTCCTCCACGCTTTCCTTAAGGCGCTCGCCCTGATACGTGAAAGCAAGCTGGGCTCCGTGATTGGAAAGCGCCTTGGCAATGCCCCAGGCAATGCTGCGCTTGTTGGCCACGCCAAACACAATCCCTTTTTTGCCTTTGAGAAGATCAGAAGTGAATTCAGAAGTGCCGGTCATAGATTGGGTCTCCATAAGAAAAGTCCTTTAATTAATGTGAAAGGCAGATTATCGCATTGAATTCGCTCTGTCAATGTCATTCCAACAGCTCTTTCAAATCACGGATCGTGGGCGCGATGGGATGTTTGCGCGGCTTATGGCTGCGGTCAATGAGAATGGCTTTCATTCCCACGCCGAGCGCGCCCTGGATATCGTCTTCAAGGCTGTCGCCCACATGCACCGCTTCATGGGCTTCCACGCCGGCCTTGCGAAGCGCTTCTTCGAAAATGCGGGGGCCGGGTTTGGAAGCGCCAAAAACCGCGGAGGCCAAAATAAATTCAAAATGCTGTTTCACACCAAGCCCTTCGCAAAGATTGAAAAGCCGGGAATCCCAATTCGAAATAATGGCGATTTTCTTGCCGCGCCGTTTTACTTCTTCGAGCACTTCCAGCACTCCCGGGTAAACGCGCCAGGCCCCGGCTTCGCCGAAACAATGGTAAAGCTCATCAAAAAAAATTTCGAAATTTTCCACGCCGCCGGCGGTGGTAAAAATTTCATGCACAAGATTTCGCCACCAATCCCGCTCTATTTTTTCATTGTTGTGACTTGCTAAATTAAGCAGGCCATCCCGTTTAATCCATGCATCGCGGAAAAGTTTTTCGAGTTTGGCCGCTTCTCCACGGCAGCCGTATTTGGAGCCGACGCGAGCGTAGATTTCACCGACCGAAGGCCAGGGATGAAAAAGCGTGCCTCCCGCATCGAAAAAAACAACTTTAAAGGAATGAATCATTTCCGCTCATTCGCCGCACCAAGTTCGTTCCAGTGATCTTGAAGTTTCGAAGCCTGTTCCTGGCGTTCGCGCACTGCGGCCGACTGCCTACGCTCCCCCAAAGTTTCGAGAGCATTACGAATTCCGCTATTGCCGTAATCTTTTTCCAGCGCCTCTTTATAAACCGCTTCCGCATCATCATAGAATCCCTGATCTTCATAAATAGAAGCAATCTGCATCAAAAAGGGAGTGACGGGCTGTCCCGGAGGAACCAGTTCCATTCCCTTTTTAAATTTATTGCGGGCTTCTTCATATTTCTGCTGTTTTTTATAAACGACGCCGAGATTGAAGTGGGCCGCAATAAAATCCGGGCGGATCATGACGGCCTGTTCAAGCTCCCGTGCCGCGGAAGCCAAAGATTCTTTTGCTTTCAAGGGGTTCCGGGCATAACGGGTATTATCCCACTCGAGCGCAAAGATATTGGCCAGTTCAAAATGATAATCGGCATTGGAAGGCTCTTCTTCGACCGCTTTTTTGAAATTGCGTTCAGCTTCATCCAGCCGGTTCTCATTTTTAGAGGCGAGGCCCTGCTCAAAAGCTTCGCGCGCGGCGCCAGCGTCAAAGGCTGCATGGAGGGAAGGAATAAAAAGATGAATCATCAGGACAGAAAGCAGGGGCACAGCACGCCGTGCCCCTGCCGTTGAAACAAATAGCATTACGCCTTCGCGCCGGCCTTCAGGATATTCAAGGCCTTATCGTAATCCGGATGCTGGGTCACTTCTTTGACGTATTCCGCATACTGGATTTTATCATCCGGGCCGACAACGAAAATCGCGCGGGTCAAAAGCCGCAGTTCCTTGATCAGAACGCCGTAAGCTTTTCCGAAAGAAGCATCGCGATGGTCAGAAAGGCAGGTGATTTTATCCGCATGTTGGGCCGTGCAGAAACGCCCTTGGGCAAACGGCAAATCCATGCTGAGGGTATAAACAACGGTATTGGAAGGAAGATTGGACGCTTCTTCATTGAAACGTTTTGTCTGCACTTCACACACCGGCGTATCCAGGGAGGGAACGACGCTGATCAAACGCGTTTTGCCTTTGGAATCCGCCAAAGTCACTTCCGCCAGCCCTTTTCCAAGCGCCTTAAAATCGGGAGCCTTGTCCCCGGCCTTCAGTTCCGGGCCGATCAAAGTGATGGGATTGCCTTTAAATGTGACGTTCTTTCTTTCCTGCTCTGACATAAATCCTCCTTGAATTTAACGGGATGAGAGAGACAGAGAGTATATCAAATCAAAGGCGAACGTGGGGACTCAAAAAACGGGCGGCCTTTTCGCCGGTGGGCTTGCCATTTTTGACTTCCGCCGTTCCATTAACAAACACCCATTTCACCCCGCGCGGCAAAAGAGCAGGACTTTCATACGTGGAAAAATCACGGATTTCAGCCGCATCAAACAAAACAAGGTCTGCGAAGTTCCCTTCCTTAATCCGGCCCCGGCCGGCCACTCCAAACTGGTCCGCTGCCAGCGAGGTCATTTTGCGGATCGCCTCGCCAAGCTCCAGTGTTTTTTGCCTTCGGGAATACCGGCTGAAAATTTTAGGGAAAGTTCCGAAAGCGCGCGGGTGCGGCTTCCGGCTTCCATCGGCAATGCTGTCGGAGCCAATCGCTACATACGGCCGGAGTATGACCCGGTCCACCCCCTCTTCGCTTTGCGAAAAGCCAAAACTACTGACCTCAAAATTTGTCTCCGCCAGCATTTCGACAAGAAGCGCTACGGGTTCTTTTCCGGTTTCACTCGCAATTACCTGGATTGTCAGGCCTTCGTATTTGCGGTATTTTTTGTTCTCGACCGAAGCGATCATGACCGTGCTCCAATCCCTCTTTCTTTTTTGATAATACTCCCGCAACTCTGCAAGCAAACTTGCCCGTTTTGCAGGATCACGAAAAAGCGCCACCCGGTCTTCCCTTTGATAAATTTCATCGGGTAAAACGACACCCAACTCCACCGCGGTCGCGGTGTAAGGATAGGCGTCGGCCGTGATGCGCATCCCCTCCCGCCGCGCTTTCTCAATCAACCGAAAGGCTTCATCGATTTTCGGCCAATTCGTTTTTCCTCCGGCCTTCAAATGCGAAATCTGGATAGACGCCTTTGCGGCCCGGCCGATCGAAATCACTTCCTCGATCGATTCAATCAAGCGGGAACCTTCGCTTCTCATATGAAAGGCGCAAACCCCGCCACGTTTTCCGGCCTCGCGGCAAAGCTCTACCAGTTCTTCTTTTTGGGCAAAAATTCCGGGAAGATAAATCAATCCGAAGGAAACGCCCGCTGCGCCTTCCGACATGGCCTGGCCGAGCATTTTCTTCATTTCCGCGATTTCACTCTTTGAAGCTTTCTTAGGCGAATACCCCATCACTGCAGAGCGCAAATTCCCATGCCCCACAAGGCCGACAAAATTGGTCGCCAATCCTTCTGCCATAAGCGCCTTGCTGTATTCCTTGAAACTTTTCCAATTCACTTCCGGAATTTTGACGCCTTCCCTTGCCCAGATTTCGCGGATCTTTTTCCGATGGCCCCCCAACACGGGCGCGGCCGACATGCCGCAATTTCCGACGACTTCACTTGTCACGCCCTGAAGAATTTTATTGAAAAGTTTCGGATAAATCAGCGGATTAAAATCGGAATGCGTATGAGCATCAATGAAGCCAGGTGCAAGCACCAGCCCTTTCGCATCAATCGTTTTTTCGGCCTTCGCGTCTTTTAAATTGCCGATGCCAGAGATCTTCTCTCCCGCGATTCCGACATCGCCGCGAAAAGGTTTTGTGTTTTCTCCATCATAGATCAACGCTTCGCGGATGAGCACATCATAGACTTTGTCTTGAGCGTAAAGAGAGGAGGTGGAAAGCATGAAGAGGATTAAAAAATAAAAAAAGCGCACAATGTTAATTTTTAAATCCGGATTTACGGTGAGCGGCCTTTACCACCGTATGGATTCCGCCACGCACGAAAAAATCCCCTTCGATTTCCATCCGGCGCGGGCGGCAGGCCTTCACCAGATCCTCCAGAATTTTATTCGTCACGGCTTCGTGAAAAGCCCCTTCATTGCGGTAACTCCAAAGGTAAAGTTTCAGGCTCTTCAACTCCACGCAAAGTTTGTCTGGAATATAAAGAATCCGGATGACCGCAAAATCCGGTTGCCCGGTCTTCGGGCAAAGGCAGGTGAATTCCGGACACTCAAAATGAATCTCATAATCCCGCTCCGGATACGGGTTCGGAAATACCTCAACATTTTTGGAGGGCTTTGAAGTCATGCGAAGCATTATACCAATAGTGTCAAAGTGATTCTATTTTACGTCAAACTCACATCAAGTTTTTCGTCAAGCCCGGCTGGAATTAGCCCCTTCAGGGATCTCGTCATTCCCGCACGGTTTTAGGCGGGAATCCCAACCTTTCTGATCCCGCCCCTAAAGGGCTGCTGATCGCTAATGCTATGATTTTTTATATTAAATCTTTATTAGAAGTCTTGTAATAGTGAAATTCACGGTGTAGGGTTTAATCATGGCTGTTGAATCAAAGAATTAAAAATTTGCTAGGTCAAGGAGCTTCAAAAATGAAATCTTTTGCTAAAAAAATCATCGCTCTGAACCTGCTCCTGTTGAATGTTTTGACAATGCCCAGGGGCGTGTATGCCAGAGATACCTCCACCAGTACGAACTTCCTGGCAGCAGCAGGAGCAAAAGCCACGGTGGCGGCCGGGGCGACAGCACCCCAGCCTTCAGCCAACCCCCTTCTAAAACCGCCCGTCACTGATTCCCTTGTATTTATAACTTCAAGTGCTTCGATCAGCCCAATAACCTCCATTTCAGCTTCAGCACGGGATGAAAATCCACCGGCTGCCAAAGCTATTAATCTCCGCACAATTTCAGCCACTGTCGCTTTGATTCCTATTCGAGAAGGAAATGAAACAAATTATTATAATGGTTTCATAGGCCCCAATGGAGAACAATACAGGAATCGAAATACATTCTCCACAGGGATGACTGCGTCCGTAGGACAAACGCTCGAAAAATTAAGGGGGCAGCAAGTCAGCGTTCAAATCAGCCAATGTCCGCACAGCTTTTGCGCCAATAATCCTTCCATTGTCGAGGTTCACAGCATTACTCCCACGGCGCCGGTGCCTGTCACCAATTCAGTTCAGCCTGTACCAACACCGCAATCCAATACGTTGACTATCTCTGGAGAGGACGCCAACGGAAAGTTTGTCACAAAAATTCAATTGGATGATCGCAGCCAACCTGTGAGCGCCAGGCGTGACTATACCAATGGTAAAGTCGTGAATTATGCTCAGATTATAAAGCAAGTGGAGTCCTACCGGTTCATTCCAGGAGAGGTCAATCTTTGGACTAACTCTGATTCCAAACTCCCGATGCGTATTATAGGAATTCCCCAGGAGACACAAACCTCAACTTGCTATGTAATAGGAGGATTTTTGGGCCGCACTCAGGAAGAGGCGCAGTGTTCGGCAGGGCCGTCTCCAAATAATATAGCGACATGCCATTTGGATCAACAATGCGAGCAAAAACTCGTTTATTTATCAAATGTGGCCCATGTCAATATTAAGGATATCTCGGGCATCAAACTTGCGGCCCCTTATGTTTCTGATGGTCAGGACATCATTTGGGTAAATGAAACCAATACAAAGCCGGTGCCTGTCACCGATCCTGCAACACAGGAGGGAGAACGGAGTTGTTATGCCCGGTCTTTTGACTCTCCGCCCACTTGCGGACCAATGGGTACAACTTCTGGTAGCTTTGCAGGTCCTGCGACTCCGGCGGATAAAGATCCCAAGCAGAATGCAGCGCTTATCGCCTATATGCAAAAATACGTAGATCCAAATTGGTCATCTTCTCAAATTTCCCGTCAACCCCAAAGGTTGGGCCTTGGAGGGATATGGTGGGCCTATGCTCCTTCAAAAACTTCTCCTTCAGTAACAACAGCAGAAGCCGCTGCGAGGGAAGCTGCCGCCAAGGAAGCTGCTGCGAAAGCCGCCGTGAAAGCTAAAGCAGAAATTGCCGCAAGAGAAGCGGCTGCCAAGGAAGCCTCTGCGAAAGCCGCCGCGAAAGCTAAAGCAGAAATTGCCGCAAGAGAAGCTGCCGCCAAGGGCAGAGGGGGCGCCGCTACGAAGGCTGCCGCACAAGCTAAACCGGCCCCCCGGATAGGGCGCGGTTAGTTAAAATCGGGAACAAAAACAGGCATTTTGAAACAATTTTTAACTCTGCTCTCGCCCAAAATCAAAAAATCTATTTTTAAGCGATATTTATCTATTATTAAAAATATTTCTGCCCCCGGACGGTATTTAGA
>CAYGIT010000121.1:0-8417 GCA_964349955.1 uncultured bacterium | reverse complement strand
ACCACCGCCCGCGCGCCCCAATCCTGCAGGGTTTTAATCAGTTGGGCATGGTAGCGCCATGGCCAGGGCCAGGGGCCGATGGCCTGAAGGCTTTCTTTATCGATTTCAATGACCGCAAGGGCGGGGCTTACCGGCTGGGAAGGGCGCTGGCGAAAAAAAGAATCGAGCGCGATATTTTCAAAACGCTCGAGCCGGCCGGAGGCGAGTAAGAGAAGATGAAGGGCTACGACCAGGGCGCAGAGAAGGAAATGGGAAAGCCGTAGTTGCTCCCAGAAAAAATGACGGTTGGCCCGGCCAAAAAGGTCGTCGAGAATCCTTGATTTCCGGGAAGGGGCTGTCAACTTCTTTACGAGCACCCCATGCTATTGCCGCAATTCAGGCATTTGTAGCAGGAGCCGCTCCGGACCGTCACATGCCCGCAACCCGAGCAAAACGGGGCATCCCCCATCATATTGGAAAGATGCTCATTGGCAGCTGAAGCTCCCGAAATCCGGGCAACGGTTTTATGGCCATGGCCGTTTCCATTCTTGGGTTTGGGCAAAGCCACTTCTTCGACCGGGAGTTCGACCTGGGCTTTATTGAAAGCTTCATTGGATTTTTTGCTTACTTCCAATTGGCCGGGCTCCGGCTGGACTTGCACAAAATCCGTGCGGCCCAGATATTCCATCCCTAGCACGCGAAACATATAGTCCACAATGGAAGTCGCGAATTTGATATTCGGATGATCGACAGCGCCCTGGGGCTCGAAACGTGTGAACGTAAACACGTTGACGTATTCCTCAAGGGGCACGCCATACTGAAGGCCAAGCGAAACCGCGATCGCAAAACAGTTCATCATCGACCGGAAAGCCGCGCCTTCTTTATGGATATCCACAAAAATTTCTCCGAGCGACCCGTCTTCGTATTCTCCGGTGCGGAGATACACTTTTTGCCCGCCCACACGTGCTTCCTGGGTCACCCCGCGGCGCTTTTTGGGAAGGCGCCTGCGCAAAAGAACATGCGGCTGTTGAAGCGCCGCGGCAGTTTTCGCAGCCGTCTTTTTAGCGGCAGCGTCATTATCGGCGGCAACAGAATCATCCGTTTTAGTATTGAGAGGTTGGGAGAGTTTGGATCCGTCACGGTAAAGCGCGACAGCCTTCAGCCCCAGCTTCCAGCTTTCCACATAAATGTCCTGGATTTCCTCGACCGTGATTTCACGGGGCAGGTTCACGGTCTTTGAAATCGCGCCCGAAATAAAGGGCTGGGCCGCGGCCATCATGCGGATATGCGACATGGGCTCGAGGAAACGTTGCCCGAATTTTCCGCATTTGTTGGCGCAGTCAAAAATGGGAAGATGTTCGGATTTCAGGTGGGGCGCGCCTTCGATTGTCATGAGCCCGCAAATAATATTGTTGGCTTCTTCGATTTCCGCCTTCGAAAAGCCAAGAGCTTCCAGAAGATTGAATTTAGGATGGTTATAATCTTCAGGCTTGAAACCCAGCCGTTGCAAGGCTCCCTCGCCAAGGATCCATTTGTTAAAAGCAAAGGAAAGCTCAAAAACGGAAGGCAAAATCGCCTCGATTTTAGAAATTTCCTGGGCCGTGAATCCTTTGTCCTGAAGGGTTTCATGATTGATCCAGGGCGTACCTTCCAGCCGGGAAGTTCCCTGCACATATTCAATCATGTCCTGGATTTCGGATTCGGAGTATCCAAACCGGCGAAGCGCTTCGGGAACGGACTGGTTGATGATTTTGAAATAACCTCCGCCCGCAAGTTTTTTGAATTTCACCAGCGCGAAATCCGGTTCAATGCCCGTGGTGTCGCAATCCATCAAAAGCCCGATCGTGCCGGTCGGGGCAATCACCGTGGCTTGGGCATTGCGATAGCCGTATTTTTCGCCCCAGGCCAGCGCCTGGTCCCAATCTTCATGCGCAGCGCCAAGAAGGTTTTCCCAGCAATGCTCCTGGGGAATTTTATACGCGGCATCCCGGTGCTTGCGAATGACGCGCAGCATGGATTGGCGATTCACCGGGTATCCCGGAAACGGGCCTTTGGAAGCCGCAATTTCGGCCGAAGTCTTGTAAGCATGTCCGGTCATGATGGCGGTCATGGCGCCGCAGATGGACTGGGCTGCCGGGCTATCATAAGAAATGCCGCTGACCATCAAAAGTGTGCCCAGGTTCGCATAGCCAAGGCCAAGCGGACGAAAGTCATGGCTGTTTTTGGCAATGAGATCCGTCGGATAAGCCGCAAAATCAATGATGATTTCCATGGCCGTGATAAAAATGCGGATGGTATGCCGGTAGCCTTCGAGATCAAAACTGCCGTCCGGTTTCAAAAATTTCATCACATTAATAGAAGCCAGGTTGCAGGCCGTGTCATCCAGGAACATGTATTCGGAACAGGGGTTCGAGGCATTGATGCGGCCGGTATTGGCGGAAGTATGCCAATCATTAATCGAGGTATCAAATTGGACCCCGGGGTCCGCGCAAGCCCAGGCGGCAAAAGCAATCTGCTTCATGAGATCACGCGCTTTGAAGGTTTCGCCGACTTCCCCGGTGGTGCGGAACTTGGTCTTCCAGGGGCCGTCATGGAGGTAAGCTTCCATGAATTCGTCGGGAATACGCACGGAATTGTTGGAATTTTGTCCGGCAACGGTCTTGTAGGCCTCGCCATTAAAATCGGAGGCATAACCGGCCGCGATCAGGGCCGCGACTTTCTTCTCTTCCCGGACTTTCCAGTTAATGAAATCTGCAATTTCCGGATGGTCCATATCCAGACAAACCATTTTGGCCGCACGGCGCGTGGTACCGCCGGATTTGGTGGCGCCCGCTCCCCGGTCAAACACTTCAAGAAAGGACATCAGGCCTGAAGACGTGCCCCCGCCGGAAAGTTTTTCCTGGCGGCCGCGAAGCGCAGAAAAGTTGGTGCCGGTTCCCGATCCGTACTTGAATAGCCGGGCTTCGGCTTTCACCAGGTCGAAAATAGACATCAGGTCATCCCCGACCGATTGAATGAAGCAGGCCGAACACTGGGGGTGGGAATAAGCATCGGTGGTCTGTTTCACGGCGCCGGTCTGGAAATCCCAGGCCCAGTTGCCGCCGCTTCCTTTAATACCGTATTCATGGAAAAGACCACAGTTGAACCAGACCGGCGAATTAAAAACGCATTTTTGGGTGATCAATAGATGAAGGAGTTCGTCTTCAAAGGCCTGGGCATCTTCAGCGGAACGGAAATACCCGCCAAACTTCTCCCCGGCCACACGCAGGCTATGGGCAATGCGATAAACAACCTGACGCGCGCTTATTTCGTGGCCGGTGCCCGGGACCCCTGCTTTACGGAAGTATTTGGAAACAATGATATCGGTAGCAAGCTGGCTCCAATCCTTCGGAACTTCCACATTTTCCATTTTAAACACAACCGAACCGTCGGGATTGGTAATGACGGAGGTGCGCTTGTCATATTGAATCTCATCCAGGGGGTTGACGCCGGCCTTGGTGAATCTCCTGGAAATGGAAATGCCGCTGCCTTCCGCGAGGCCCGCTTCAATGCCTCCTACGGAGACTGCTGCGCTGCTGGCCCGGAAATGTTCATTGTCTTTTATCTGATCTTTTTTTTCGGTTTTAATGCTCACCGGGAGCCTCCGTTGTATTTAAAGCTTTTTAAAACCATATTTTAGCTTTACCCATATATTGAGGAACGAGGCAACCAGCTCCACTATATATAGTATCACTAGGGAATAAAACGTCAAATACGGTCAAAATCTTAAACATTAATTTTCGCTTGAGTTGTTAGAAGTGCGATTTGATTTTTCAATGCAGGCTCAAAACCATAAACTTCCGTTTTGAAAGCGTTGAGAGAAAAATTTGTCATTCCCGATTTTTTTTGTCGGGAATCCTTAAGTTTTTGATCCCCGACCACAAAGTGGCTACTTCGTTGCAAAAACTTTCGGGGATGACGTTACTTTTTTAATTCAAAGAACAAAATTAACTGAAGTGTTGGGCATTTTAATCACACTTTTTTTGTCTGTCAAACTAAAAATTAAAAAAATTTCATTTTCCAATACAAAATTCCGAAAAAATTACATCCAACAGGTCTTCGGAATAAATTTCTCCCGTGAGCTCTCTGACGGAATCGAGCGCGCCCTTCAAATCTGCGGCCACAAACTCCAGGGATTGCCGCTCCGCCCATGATTTTTTTGCGCGGCCGAGCGCCTGCGCGCATTCTTCCAGAGCATTCTTGTGCCGCAACCGCGTCACCTGCTCGCTTTCAACCGCGTAGGGCATTCCCAAAATTTTTTCAGCCATTTTTTTCTCGAGCGCTTCAAAACCTTCGCGCGTTTTCGCGGAAACTCTAACAATGTCATCCAGAGCGGCCCTAAAGGGCTGCTTCGCCGAGCGAAGGATCTCACAAGATTCCAGGCCTGGGTTTGATTTCTCCGCCAGATCGCATTTATTGAGACAGACGATAAACGGTTTTCCGGATTGCCGGACTTGGTCCAAAACCGCACGGTCCGGATCTTGAAAAGCAACGGAACTATCCACAATGTATAAAATCAAATGCGCCTGTTTTAAGGTTTGGCCGGTTCTTTCAATGCCGAGCCGCTCCACCGGGTCGGAAGTGTCTGAAAATCCAGCAGTGTCCGTGAGGCGCAGGAAAAACCCTTCCAGTTCAATGGCTTCTTCCAATGTATCGCGCGTGGTGCCCGGGTGCTCCGAAACAAGCGCGCGGTCCCTTTCCAGCAGCGCATTGAATAAGGAAGACTTCCCCACATTCGGTCTGCCCGCCAGCACGACCGAAACCCCTTCCCGCAAGAGGGCTCCACGCCCAAAGCCTGCCAAAAGCTTCTGGATCCCGCCCTGGAGCTGGTCAAATTTCTCTGCAAACTCCTGATTGGAATAGACTTCCAGCTGTTCGTCCGGAAAATCCAGAAAGGCTTCCATATGCGCCATCATTTTCAGGATCTCGTTCTTGAGATTCTGAAAACGCGCGCGCAAGGCCCCGCCAAGCTGATTCAGGGCCGTTTCCGCAGACTTTTCCGACCGGGCCTTGATCAAATCAATCACGGCCTCGGCCTGAACTAAATCAATTTTTCCGTTCAAAAAGGCTCGTTTCGTAAATTCTCCGGGTTCCGCGTGGCGCGCGCCGTTCTGGATGAGAAGATTCAAAATGGCGCGGCTGATGACAAGCCCGCCATGCGAGCTGATTTCCACGACATCCTGTCCTGTGTAGGATTTAGGCGCGCGAAACAGGCTAAGGTAAACCTGGTCGATTTTTTTTCCTTCCGCATTCCGGAGCATGCCGTAGTGAATCGTATGGGAATGAAAACCGGAGACTTGGCCGGAGCGGGATTCAAAAACTTTTCCGGCAATGTTTACCGCCTCGGGGCCGCTCAAGCGAAGCACCGCAATCCCGGATTCTCCCGGAGGGGTCGCAATGGCCGCAATCGTGTCCTCAAGGTTGATTTCAGGCATCGTATTCTGTCATCCCTGGTATTTTGTCATTCCCGCTATTGTGTCATTCCCGCGAAAGCGGGAATCCATTTCGAAGTTTTTGTTTAATTTTTCTCCTGATTTCCCCAATCAAATAAAACGAGCCGGTCGCCACAGTCAGGTCTCCGGGTTTGCTGAAACGGCCCGCCATTTCAAGGGCTTCAAACACCGAGGCCGCGGGAAAAATTCTCTGAAACCAAGGCCGGGCTTGGGAAATCAACGCTCCGATTTCCTGCGAGCGGGGGTTCGGATTGCGGCAAAGAATCACGTTTTTAAAAAAAGAGCCAAGGATTTTTAACATTTCGGCCGAATTCTTATCGCGCGATGTCCCGAAAATTACTAGCTTGTCACCCCCGCGAACCCTCTCCGAGGGCTGCGAAAAGCCTGAGCGGGGGTCCATTGTTTGAGTCTTAAAATGGATTCTCGCTTTCGCGGGAATGACAAACGGAGGTAAACCCTTCAAATTCCTCACCAATGCCTGAATGGAGGCGGGATTGTGGGCGCCATCGATAAGAAGGTTTCTTTTCGGCCCCAGGGCCCCGGGAAAAACCTCGATCCGTCCCGGCCAATCCGAAGCCTGCAGCCCTTTCCGGAGAGCCTGCTCCGGTATTTGAAACCCGCGGGTCCGCAAAACACCGGCAGCCATGGCCGCCGCCGCCGCATTGATCTTCTGAAAATCCCCTTTCAGGCCTACTTCGCCCTGCCAGCCTTGGCGAACAGGATAGAGCCTGGCTTTTTGCTTGCGAATTCGGGTTTGAATCACCCGCAAGGCTTCGGGCAATTGCGGGCTTAGAACGACGCTTGCACCCGGGTGAACCACCGCCGCCTTTTCAGCCGCGATCCTTGCGATTGTATTTCCCAAAATGGCTTCATGATCCATGTGAACGGGCGTCAGGATGACCACGTTCGCCCCCAAGGCATTCGTGGCATCTAAGCGCCCTCCCATGCCCACTTCGAAAATGCCGGCCTCAACTCCGGCCTCTTTGAAAAGAAGGACCGCCAGAAGGGTCAGAATCTCGAAATACGTGAATGCGCCCAGCTTTTCGGGCAAATGCTTGGGGCCCAGCCGGCGCTTGATTTGAGAAACCGCCCGTGCCCAATCCGCCTCTGAAACTTTTTTTCTTTGAATGCGAATTCTCTCGCGCGGATCTTCGAGATGAGGCGAAGAATAAAAGCCGGTGCGTATCCCGGCGGAAGCGAGAATGGATTCCAGGAAAAAACCTGTCGAACCTTTGCCTTTCGTGCCAGCAATCAAGACCGTGGAAACCTTTTTTTCCGGATGATCAAACCATTCCAGGAGGAGCCGCATCCGCGCAAGGTTCCATAGCCGGTTGTTGGGTTGAAACAGAATCCGCTCCAGATTCAAAAATGAATTGAGGTAGTTGAGCGCTTGAGGGTAATTCATTAATGTAGCCTTGTCATTCTGAGGAGCGAAGCGACGAAGAATCTAGTGTTTAAAGTGGCGTTCCCCGGTCAAAACCATGGCGATTCCAAAACGGTCGGCCGCCGCGATCACATCCGCGTCGCGGATGGAACCTCCGGGCTGGATAATGGCCCGGATTTTCTTCTCATGGGCAATTTCAATGGAATCCGGCATCGGAAAAAACGCATCACTGGCAAGAAAGGCACCCTCCGTGCGATACGCGGCCTTGCGGCAGGCGATCTCCACCGAGTCTACCCGCGACATCTGGCCCGCGCCGATTCCCACGGTCTGAAAACCCTGCGTCAGCACAATGGCATTGGATTTCACGACCTTCACGCATTTAAAAGCAAAAATCAATTGATTGATTTCTTCTTTCGATTCGAGGGTTTTTTGAGTCACGAATTTCAATTTCTTTTGAAATTCCTTGAGGCGCGGTTCCAGCGGAAGATCACGGCCCTGCACAAGCAAGCCGCTTTGAAGAAAACGCATGTCCAAAGCCGAAGGCGCGGCAACCGGGCCGGTTTCAATGATGCGGAGATTTTGCCTTTTTTTCAAAAAATCCAGGGCCGGGGATTCAAAATCTGGCGCAATCAAGACTTCGAAAAAATTCAGGCGTTCAAAGGCGGTTTGGGCGGTTTTCAGATCACAAGCCCTATTAATGGCAATGATGCCGCCAAAAGCAGACATGGCATCGCATTCAATCGCGCGCTCCAGCGCATCCGCCGTATCCGTTCCTTCGGCAATTCCGCAGGGATTGTTATGCTTGATCACGCAGGCGGCCGGATTTGAAAATTCGCGCATGATGTCCATTCCAGCTTCAATATCGAGAAAATTATTAAAGGAAAGTTCCTTGCCATGGAGCTGCCGAAACCGTAGGGGCGACCCTTGCGGTCGCCCTGCGAGGGCGGGGACAAGCCCCGCCCCTGCAATTTGCGTATAAAACGCAGCGGGCTGATGCGGATTTTCACCGTACCGGATATCCGCTGATTTTTCATAATGCAAATTCAAAGATGCCGGTAGGGGCGACCCTTGCGGTCGCCCTTCAAGAGCGGGGGCAAGCCCCGCCCCTACAGACGACTGATTTTTTTCCAGAAACTTCGCAATGGCCTGGTCATAGCCGGAAGTGCGTTCAAAAACCTTGCGGGCGAGTTCGGCTCTCAACTCTGAGGTGGTGGCGCCTTTGTGTTCCTGCATCTCCTGGATGACTCTCGGGTAATCTTGCGGGTCGGTCACGACGGTCACCGCATCGTGATTTTTGGCTGCCGAACGAAGCATGGAAGGCCCGCCGATATCGATATTTTCAATCGCGGTCTCCAGGGAAACGCCCGGCTTGGCCGTGACTTCTTCAAATGGATAAAGACTCACCACCACAAGATCGATCGGTTGAATGCCGTGCCTGGCCGCTTCACTGACATGATTTTTTTTATCACGCCGGAAAAGGAGCCCGCCATGAATTTTCGGATGAAGGGTTTTGACCCGGCCTTCGAGAATTTCGGGAAAACCCGTAAACTCTTCGACCGGAA
>CAYGIT010000120.1:0-8488 GCA_964349955.1 uncultured bacterium | reverse complement strand
ATTTACTTTTCTTCTTCATTTTAAATTTTTTTCATACTCAAATAGTTTTTCAAGCTGGACAAAAGATCCGGGCTTTCATAATAAGCAATCGCCGGAGTCTGCATCAATTGACTTTTGACTTCAAGCATCAAAGGCTCGAGACAAAAAATAAGCAGTGGGACCTTGTTGTGCTTCAAGTCTTTCCTGATAGCACGCACTAATTCGGCCGCATCCCACACGTCCGGGTCATCCCAATACTGGAGCAAAAAAATCGACGGCGGCGCCTGGTTGATTTTTTTGGAAATATCCTCTTTGTTCCATCCGATTTCCACAGAATAGCCGTCCGACTCCAGGGCCTTTTTTATTTTTTCCAGAATAAAAGTCTCGGCACCGGCCAGGAGGACTGTCTTGTGGGAAAGCACCGGTGCTTCCTCTTTTAATTTTGATGCCGGAGCGGGAGGAGAAGACGGATCTTTTTTGCCCAACGAAGCTTTCAAAGCGGTTTGGACCTGTTTTAAAAGCTGCGCCGGAATAATCGGCTTCATCATAAAACCGTAAACCCCGGCGCCTTTGAAGAGCGGAAAAAATTCTGAGCGGTCCGAGACGATGATTACCGGAAGGTTTTCAGTGACAGCTGAATTTTTTAAAGTCTGAATGACCTGATAGGCGGATACACCGGGAAGTACCGCATCGAGCAAAATCAAATGCGGCCGCTCCTTACGGATTTGCGCGAGACCTGTCTCGCCGTCGTAAGCCAGAAGGGTCGTGTAATCTTCGACGCTTAAGCGGGCTTCGATCATGACCCCCAAATTAAAATCAGGGGTAATAATAAGAATTTTTTCGCTCATTGTGTCTATTTATACAAGATTTGAGGTTTCAAGGGAAGCCCGCTTTGCTCTTTATGACTTTATTAATAGAGAAAAATCAATCGCCGGAGCGGAATGCGTAAGCGCGCCGGAAGAAATACGGTCAACGCCGGTTGCGGCAAACCGGGAAATATTGCCCAGGGTGATTCCCCCTGAAGCTTCGAGAAGAATCCGGGGATTGACTTGACGGACAAGTGTGACGGCTTCCTTGAGGCGGACCGGCGAAAAATTATCGAATAAAATGACCCGTGGATTCAACACAAGCGCTTCCGAAAGTTCCTTGAGATTGCGGACTTCGATTTCAAAATTGCCGGAAACCCGCCGCAGTTTGGCAAGGTTGCCGAATCGCCGGTGATTTTCTTTCACAAACACGGCATCATAAAGCCCCATCCGGTGATTTTTGCCGCCGCCGGTTTTGACCGCATATTTTTCGAATTCGCGCAAAAGCGGCGTGGTTTTGCGGGTATCAAAAACCCGGGCCTTGTTTCCGCAAATGCGCTCCACATACGCGTGGGTCAGGGTCGCGATTCCCGAAAGCCTTCCCAAAAAATTGAGCGTGACGCGCTCGGCTTTGAGAATCGAACGGGCTTTTCCTTCCAGACGGACAACGGCTTGGCCCTTCCGGAAGGATTTTCCTTCCGGAATTCCAAATTTTACTTTTAATTCCGGGTCCGCTATCCGAAAAAGCTCCCTTATGAATGGGGTTCCGCAAAAAATTCCTTTTTCGCGCGCCACAATCACGGCTTTTGCGCGGGCGCCGGCAGGAATCAAAAGGCGGGAGGTTACATCTCCCCTGCCGAAATCTTCGGCAAGGGCCTCTTTCAGAAGTTTTTTGGTTTTGAAAGAAATCTTCATTTTTGCCTTAAAATTTTTCTGACTGCTTCTTCCGGCAATCCCACGACATTGGAATAAGAACCCTGAATACGGGTGACGATTTTGGGCTCCAACTGGATCGCATAAGCGCCGGCCTTGTCGAGGGAATTCACCCGGCAAATGTAATTCCGGATTTCCTCTCCGGAAAGTTTTCTTACTGTCACCCTTGTTTTGGAAACCGATTTTTTGATTTTTCCGAGTTTGCGGTCCCAGAGTGCGACGCCCGTAAAAACTTCATGGGTCTTGCCCGAAATCAGCGACACCATTTCAAAAGCTTCTTTCATGGTTTTGGGTTTGCCCAGAATTTGACGGCGGGCATAGACCACGGTGTCGGCCCCCAGGACAAACCGCGCGTTTTTGGGCAAAAGCGCCTGCCGGGCTTTGCCGGAAGCATGGCGGAGCGCCAGGGCCCGCGGCGAAAGATGAGAATGGCTTTCTTCCCGGTAGCCGGATTTTATCACTTTAAAAGGGATGCCCATTTTTTTGAGGATTTCTTTCCGCCGCGGAGAGGCGGAAGCAAGGTAAAGAATTTCGGTACCGGTTCTCATCACCCGCCTTTCGGATATAAGCATCGGTTAAAAATATTTTTAACGCTTTCATGCTGCAAACCAACGTTTCAGAAAACCGGTACTACTGGAACAGGGTCAAAAGCTCGCGGTGCGATTTCAGCACTTTTTCGGCGTCTTCCAGTTTTTCACGCTCGGCCTCCACAATTTCAGGCGGAGCATTTTTCACGAAATCCTGATTGGCGAGTTTGCCGCGCAAAGAGCGGATATAATTTTCCTTGGCCGCAATTTCTTTTTCAAGCCGCGCGCCTTCCTTCTCCGGATCCACGAGTCCTTCGATGCGGATGAAAATTTCGAAATCCGGAAAAGTCCTGCCCAGCCAGGCTTTGCTTTTCTGAAAATCAGATTGGATTTTCAATTCTTCCAGACGGCCGAATCTTTTGACTTCGATTTTGAAACCTTCGAACATTTTCCTCTCTTGAGAGTTTTGAGGGGTAATCACCACCGCTTCGAGAGCTTGTGCGGGAGGAATGTTCAGGCTGGCCCGTAGATCGCGAATGGCGCTTACGCCTCTTTGAAGACAATTCATCAACCGCTCCGGCTCTGCATCCCCGAAGGAATGACCGTCAGCATACTGCATCTCCTGTTCGGAAGGCCAGGCCGCCCAGGACAAAGATTCGGGCCAATCTTTTTTGTCTGCGGCCTGTTCTTTGAGTTTGTTCCAGATTTCTTCGGAAATAAACGGCGCAAAAGGATGCAGCAAACGCAGGATTTTTTCCAAGACATAAAAAAGGACTTTTTGCGTTTTTTCTTTTTCGGAAGAATCGGCGCTGCTCAAAGCGGGCTTGGAAAATTCCACAAACCAGTCGCAAAAATCATTCCAGACAAAATGGTAAAGTTCGGAAGCTGCCTGGGCGGGTTGAAAAACGGCCAAAAGTTTGTCGATTTCCGTCTGAACGCGGCAAAGACGGGAAAGGATCCAGCGGTGAGGAATGGGAGGATCCACGCCCAATGGCTCTTTCGCATGGCCTCCTGTGAATCCCTCGAGATTCATGAGCACAAACCGCGAGGCATTCCAGATTTTATTCGCGAAATTGCGGCCCACTTCGAATTTTTCGCGCGAAAGGTAAACATCCTGCGCGGAAAGCATGATCATGCTGAAGCGAAGCGCGTCGGCTCCCATTTCGTCGATCACTTCGAGTGGATCAATGGAATTGCCGAGGGATTTCGACATTTTGAGCCCGCTTTGCGCGCGTACGGTGCCGTGGATGTAAATATTTTTGAACGGGACCTCGCCGAGAAACTCGACGCCGGCCATGATCATTCGCGCCACCCAGAAAAAAATAATTTCAGGCGCGGTCACAAGATCGGAGGTCGGGTAAAAATGGCCCAGGTCTTCGGTTTTCTCGGGCCAGCCAAGCGTCGAGAACGGCCAAAGCCATGACGAAAACCAGGTGTCCAGCACGTCGGGGTCTTGACGCAGTTCAACGCTTTCACAGTCAGAACATTTGGAAGGCGTTTCACGCGCCACCGTTACTTTGCCACAGGCATCGCAATACCAAACCGGAATCTGATGCCCCCACCAGATTTGGCGGGAAATGCACCAGTCGCGGATGCCCTCGAGCCAGTTGGTGTAAACCTTGGTCCAGCGGTCCGGATAAAATTTTGTTTTGCCATCACGATGGGCGGCTAAAGCTTTTTCCGCTAGCGGTTTCATTTTCACAAACCATTGTTTGGAAAGATACGGTTCCACCACCGTGTTGCAACGGTAACAATGGCCGACTGCGTGCAAATGAGAATCCCGGCGAACGAAAAGATTTTGCGCTTCGAGATCGGCAATCACCCGTTTGCGGGCTTCAAAACGGTCCAAGCCCTGATACTGGCCACCGTGCTCATTGATTTTCGCGTCCGGCGTCATCACATTAATCTGCGGAAGATTGTGGCGTTTTCCCATTTCAAAGTCATTGGGGTCATGCGCGGGCGTGACTTTCACAAGGCCGGTCCCAAATTCCGGGTCCACGAATTCATCGGCAATCATCGGGATTTCGCGTTCCATCAACGGAAGAATCAATTTTTTTCCGATCAAATGTTTGTAGCGCGGATCTTCGGGATGCACCGCCACGGCCGTGTCGCCCAGCATGGTTTCAGGGCGTGTGGTCGCAACCACAATGTGATCTTCTCCCGGTTTTTCGGCGGCCTTGCCTTTGCCGGCAATGGGATACTTGATGTGATAAAGTCCGCCTTCCGTATCTTTATGGGCGGCCTCTTCATCCGAAAGCGCGGTCTGGCAGCGAGGGCACCAGTTAATAATGTAGTTCCCCTGGTAAATGAGCCCGCGTTCATAAAGGGTGACAAAGGCTTCGCGCACGGCCTTGGACAAACCTTCATCCAGGGTAAAGCGCTCGCGGGTCCAGTCACAGGACGCGCCCAGGCGCCGGAGCTGGCGGGTAATCGTATTGCCGTTCTCTTCTTTCCACTTCCAGACTTCTTCAAGGAATTTTTCGCGGCCGAGATCGTAACGAGTCTTTTTTTCTTTGGCGAGTTTTTTCTCCACCACGTTTTGCGTGGCAATACCCGCATGGTCCACGCCCGGAATCCAGAGCGTGTCGTCCCCTTTCATACGGTGCCACCGGGTAAGAATGTCTTGAATCGCATTATTGAGCGCATGCCCCATGTGGAGAATGCCGGTCACATTGGGCGGAGGAATTACGATGACGTAGCGGGAATTTGAAGATTTTTTGCCGGCGCGATCGCTTCCCGGACGGAAGTCTCCCCGCTTTTCCCAAAGCGGGTACCACTTCGCTTCGACTTCCTTGGAATTATAACGGGGCGCTAGCGGTTCTGTCGGCACAACGGCGCTAACCTTTGAGCAGCTTGTATTGAATGGCTTCGACGAGGGCTTTCCAACTGGCTTCGATCACGTTTTCGTTTACGCCGACCGTGGTCCAGGTTCGCTTTTCATCCTGGAACTCGATAAAGACACGCACTTTCGCGCCGGTGCCGCCTTCGGAATTGACCACGCGTACTTTATAATCTGTGAGCCGGATTTTCTGCAACACCGGATAGAATTTTACAAGCGCGTCACGCAGGGCCTTATAAAGCGCATCCACAGGCCCGTTGCCGGAAGCCGTACGGCTTTCCTCTTTGCCCTTCACAAGCACGGTCACGTCCGCTTCCACAAGAGGATTGTCCTGGCCGATCCTCTCCGAAGAAACAACGACATCTTTTGTCTCAAAAAATTTCTTTTCATGCCCCACCAAAGAGTGTACGAGAAGTTCGAAGCTCGCTTCGGCCGCCTCAAATTGATAGCCTTCGCTTTCAAGGCGCTGGATTTCCGTAAGAATCGTGCGCGTTTCAGCGGATTCCTTTTCAAGATTGAGCTGCAATTCTTTGGCCTTCAACATGATGTTGGTCTTGCCCCCCAGCTCGGAGACAAGAAAACGGCGGTGATTGCCGATCAGCCGCGGGTCCATATGCTCGTAGGTCTTGGAATTTTTCATCATGGCATTGATATGCACGCCTCCCTTGTGGGCAAATGCGGCCCGGCCCGTAAAGGGCTGGTTGACCATCAGCGGCATATTGCAAATTTCCGCGACATAATGCGAGACAGCCGTCAGCTCTTTCATTTTATTTGGCGGAAGGCATTTGCGGTTCATCTTGAATTGAAGATTCGGAATAATACTGACAAGATTCGCATTGCCGCAGCGCTCTCCGATTCCATTGATGGTCCCCTGGACAAGCACGACGCCCTCGCCCACGGCCTGCAAAGAATTGGCGACACCGAGCTCGCCGTCATTATGAACATGGATGCCCAGCGGAGTTTTCACCGAGCGTTTCACGCGTAAAATCGCGTGGCGGATTTCATGCGGCAAACGGCCGCCATTGGTTTCGCAAAGCGAGAGATTGTCGGCCCCGGCCCTGGCCGCAGCCTGAAGCGTCTTTAGTGCGTATTCAGGATTGGCCCGGAACCCGTCAAAAAAATGCTCGGCATCGTAAATGACTTCCTTTTTTTTGGATTTCAGATAATGCACCGAATCATAAATCATCTGCAGGTGTTCCTTCAGCGAAGTTTTGAAAACCTCGGTGACATGAAAATCCCAGGATTTCCCGAAGATAGTGACGGTCTTGGTTTCCGCTTCCAGCAGGGCCCGGATCTGGGGATCTTCGGAGACTTTCATATGTGCCTTGCGTGTGGAACCGAATGCGGCTACCCGCGCCTTACGGA
Source organism: uncultured bacterium (assembly GCA_964349955.1). Lineage (GTDB taxonomy): Bacteria > Omnitrophota > Omnitrophia > Omnitrophales > Aquincolibacteriaceae > CAYGIT01. Next base: position 2,039 of record CAYGIT010000120.1, on the reverse strand, counting down.
TGCCCGCTTTTTTGATTTCCTTGAAAAAAGCGAGGTCCTTGGGGTTCGAGCCCGGCCAGCCGCCTTCTATATAGTGGACCCCGAACTGGTCCAGGCGCTGGGCAATGCGCAGCTTGTCCTGCAAAGACAAACTGATGCCTTCGCATTGGGTCCCGTCCCGCAAGGTGGTGTCGTACAGCAATACTTTCTTCATGATTTTATTTTTTCTTTGCCTTTTCCAGGCCGAATTCCTTGTGAATCGCGCGGATCGCGTCTTTCCCGCGCGCGAGTTCCACCACGCATGAAATTTTGATTTCCGAAGTCGAAATCATCTGGATATTGATTTTTTCCTTGGCCAGGGCCGCAAACATGCGGGCCGCAATGCCGGAATGATGCTTCATCCCCACGCCCACCACGCTCACCTTGGCGATTTTTTCATCGCAACTGGATTCCTTCACGCCCATGTCCCGCACGATTTCCCTGACCACGGCCATCCCGCGGGAAAGTTCGTTCTTGAACACCGTGAAAGAAATATCGGTGATATTGGTCTGCGTTTTATTCTGGATAATCATGTCGATATTGATATTCGCCTTGGCGAGTTTTGCGAAAATTTTAGCGGCCACGCCCGGCTTGTCCGGAATCTCAAAAAGCGTGATCTTGGCTTCATCCTCGGTCAATGCCACACCGCTTACCAGAACATCTTCCATCGTCTTCGTCTCCTTTGTGATCAAAGTCCCTTCGCTTTCATTCGCGGAATTGCGGACATAAATGGGAACATTGTATTTTTTTCCGACTTCCACGGAACGGGAATGCATGACTTTGGCGCCCAGCGCGGCCAGTTCCAGGCATTCATCGTAACTGATGACTTTGATTTTACGCGCATCGGGCACAATGCGGGGATCGGCCGTAAAAACGCCGTCCACATCGGTATAAATTTCGCAATATTCAGCTTTCAATGCTTTTGCCAGCGCCACGGCTGTGAGGTCGGAACCTCCCCGGCCCAGCGTGGTAATTTCCCCGTTTTCGGTTTTACCCTGAAATCCGGCGACAATCACCACATCGCCCTCGCGCAAGGCCTTGCGGATGCGATCTCCGTTGATGTCTAGAATACGCGCTTTCATATGAAAGGGATCCGTGAGAATCCCGACTTGCGGCCCGGTAAAGGATTTTGCTCCGGCCCCAAACCCGTGAATCGCAATGGCCAAAAGCGCCACTGAAACCTGCTCGCCGGTCGAAAGCAGCATGTCCATTTCGCGCTCATCCGGCGCAGCAGTGATTTGATGCGCCAGTTCGATCAGATCGTCGGTCGTGTCGCCCATCGCGGACACGACGACGACCACCTGATTGCCGGCTTTGCGGGTTTTGGCCACTCTTTGGGCCACCCTTTTTATTTTTTCCACATTGGCGAGTGAGGACCCGCCGTATTTTTGGACAATCAATGCCATGAAATATTCCTATTTCGAAAGAAAAAACTTCATCAGCTCGCCGCTTTTGGAGTATTTCAGAGACGAGGCTTTCGAGGCCGGCTCCGAAAATTTTTCAATGTCATCGGCCATGATGTTTTTTCCGGCAACGACAAAAGGCACAGAATCGCGCATGCATTTTTTCGATTTCCACGGAAGCGCGTATCCGGGTGTAACCAAAACACGCGCATCCTTATGCTCTTCGATGAATTCCCGGACTTTCGAAAAAATAAAAAAATCCGCGGCTTCGATCGCGGAAACCTTGCCCTTCAAATCTCCCTGGAGTGAAGCCTGATCGCAACCGTCCAGATAAAGGCAAACAAAATCCTTTTCCCCGAGCGCCTGAACGAGCCATTTAGCGATTTTTTCGTAATCGGTCTCTCCGCCGGCGCTCGCGGCATCGGTCTCGAGCACCGTGAGCCCGGCCAGCCGAGCAATGCCCTTGGCATATTCAATACCTGCAAGCAGGGCGCCCTGGACATTGTAGCGGTCATAAAATTTTTCAATTTCCGGTTTTTGCCCCTGTCCCCAAAGCCAGATCATATTGGCTGGATTTTCAGCAAGATCCACGCGCACCTGATTGATTTCATGGTCCTG
>CAYGIT010000119.1:0-8489 GCA_964349955.1 uncultured bacterium | reverse complement strand
GGCGACGCGGGCCCGGTTACTGGGTGTAGGGGCACCCCTTGCGGGTGCCCTTGAAGGGCGGGGGCAAGCCCCGCCCCTACAGTTGAAACAATGGCGCGACCAACTCCTCCGCGACCTTGCATCCCAGGGCCGTATTGACAAGGCTTCCGGTTATCTTTCTCTCCTTGATGAGACCGGGCAAAAAGTGACGGCCCAAAAAAGGGCGGAATTAAAAGCAAAATGGCTGAAAAATATCGATCATTTTATTTCCAAGTTTCGCGGCCTCCAATCCCGGGGCAAACTCACCGAGCAAAATATCCTCGAAATCCTGAAGCCTTTCTCTACGCCTTCTCTGGTTGCCGGAATTCTCGGTGCGCGAGCTGAAGTCCGCGCAGATTTTTTTGTCAGTAAAGCCGTTCGCTCCGGCCAGTCTCCTAATGAGCCTGGCACTCCGCTCGGCCATGGCGGCCTTCGCTCTGAATCAAGAAATGCCGCGGAAGATTGGATACGGGATCTGGAACCTTTGGTGGAAATTCTCAAGTCGCCCGGAATGTCCGGGGATGAAAAAATCAAGGCCTTCGAAATTTTTAATAAATTGAGTACCCAGGCCTTTGATTTTTTCACTTCATGGACTATCCGGAAAAGAAAACTGGATGACGAGAGCGCCGAAAGCCTCGCGAGTTTAGCCGAGATGCTTTTTGAGGGTTCTGCCGCCGCTGCTTTTGAAACAAAAATATTGGTCGCTTACCCGAAAGATGTGGATGACAAACTTAAAAGAAGTGTCCAGCTTTTCAATGCGATCCGGGGTTTGCTGGGGAACCGGAAACTCATTTTAAGCCGGCTTGAAATTGTTCAAATCCTTCAGAGGATGGGCGACCGCTTGGAAGAAACCATCATTCATCTTAGAAAGATGCTGGTGAGAACAGATGCTCTGACCGATCGCAATCCCGGAAAAAAAAAGAGCATCACGGAAACAGATGAAGAACGCGAGCACAGGATCCTTTTTCTCGGTGTCGCGCCGGTGATCGCGGCGACTGCCGTTTCCCTTAGCGAGGCTTATCTTGATATTTTGGACCTTCTTCCTAAAGCGAATGAAAAGGATCTGGCAAAGCAGGCGTTGAGATCCGGGCTCATTGAAGCCCTTGCGGATATGTCCCATTCTTTTATTGCGAGTGCTGATCTTTTTGGAATGATCCGGCAAGTGCCGGCGGTGGGGGCCGATGCCCAAGACAAGGTCAATCGACATTTTAAGGATCTCGAAAAGCGGTTAACAGAACTTCCGAAACGGCGCGGCTTCCTGATTTTAAAAAAGATCGCGAGGAACGGCGAAAATACGGAAGAGAACCGGGTCCTTGAAGTTTTGGATGCCATCGAGTCTGTCCGCGGCATTGTTCTGGGCACTCAATCCAGTATGCCGGATGACAAAGGGGCCGCTAAGTGGCTGGACAATTTGAAGGCAAGGGTCTTCGACGAGAAAAACGATGTTGACAAAAAAATTTCCGCCGCGAAGGGGCTCCGTGACTTTTTACTGGAATCCGCCAGCCGGCTTCTGGAAGCCCAGAATGAGCTAACCCAAGCTCCGCAGCCGGACTCCATCCGGAAATCCGTGCAGTTAGCGTATCAGTTGATCCATACGCTGCGCGAAATCGCCGAGGCCCCGGACCGCGAACCTTATTTTTACCTTTCGAACGAGCTTTTTTTGGGAGCTGAACAGGCCCTTTCTTTTACCAGCAAGATTTTACAGAGTCCGATGGCCGACCAGGAAAAGAAATACGTTATCTCCGTCTTGAGCTCGATGGCCGAAGATATGCAGGATTTTTTCGTTGATTTGACGGATTTTATAGAAAGGCCGGATGAAAAATCGGATCTGGAATATATCCTGAATTCCCGCCTGATGGTATTTCTGGCCGAGACGATTCATCTTTTTTTGACGGCTTTGTCAGTGGACGGAAACCAGGCTGATTTTAAAAATACCCCCGAAGTCTATTTTCTTTCCGGGACGGCCAAAAAAGCCGCCGGGGTGATGCGCTATTTATACGATTCTGATTTGATTCCGGATAAGGTGAGAGACTCTTTTAAAAGCAGGGTGATGCCTTCTATTCAACGGGGCCTTCTCTATCAAACGGATAAAAAAGGGGCCCGGAAGCTGGCCCCGGCCCTGGAAAAGCTTCAAAGCCTGTCCTCGATCCAAAACGCCGATCCAAAAACCGACGAAGGCATTCAAATTCAGCGCGCCCGAGAAATTCTGGAAAGTATCACCGCGCTTGAAAAACAATTTCCCAAATCCGAAGTGCGGAAACGGTCCGATATTGATTACTTTGAAAACAAAATCGCGGGGCCGTTGAATCTGCCGCCGAACACCCGCGATGAAATCATCGCTATCATGCAAGGTTCGAAAAAACCCTATTCGGGGATCGCCACAGGAGTTTTGGCCTGGCTCACCACAATCTCTCAACTTCCGGGGGGCCTTCAGCCCAGAGAAGCCCTTTGGGCAATCCATGAACTGGCCAATGTGCCCGGCATCCACCGGGTGCTGGACAAGATTAATATCGATAGCCCGGAAAGTGTTACTGGGTTTCTCACGGAAATTATTTTTGCTTACCAAAAGCAAAAGCAGGGCTATGTCATCCATTCCATGGCCACGGATCTTATCCCTAATATCGAAGTGGATATTGTGATGGTCAGGCCCGAGCGTTACACCCTTGATTTTGGCGTCCTGAAGAAAGAGATTCCGCGGGAATGGAACTCTCATGCGAAAAGGTGGATAGATTCCTGGCTGCTGGCTCTTTTTCCGGGTGTTCTGCGCCTCGAAAAAGCAAAAACAATCCTGGCGGAGTCAAAATATTTTCCAAAAAGAGCCAAAATCCTGGAATGGATGGAAACTGAAATTAATCCGAAAATTTTGAAGTACAGGAATGCGCTGGCAGAGAACAGAAATCACGAATTGCTCCTGGAAGATTACCACACCCCTGAAGAACTAAGGGCTATTGGCGGGTTTCGTCCGCCGGAGGAATTTATTTTTTTGATATCAGATTCCATCCTCATGAAAAAAGGCGGGGAGCAAGGACTTTTAAAAGCATATCGCAGTCTTCCGGCTGCCGGTTCCGGGGGGGCATTGGAAGTTCTCCCCGTCTCCGGATTTTCGTGGCCGGAATTATCAAAGGACGAGGGTTTTTATAAAGTTTTTTTTCAGCCTAAGGATCAAAAGCAAGTCATTAAAACCTTAAGGCGCTTGCGTGCGGAAGAAATGGCGCAAAGAGAGCAAAGGCAAGTCAACGGTCTGCGGGTGCGGCCGGGAAAAAAGCCCAGCAAGGCAAGTGTCCGGTCTTTTCTTCGCGATATGATGGGTGCTTATATCGGCTTGGAAAATCCGCCGGAAACCGAATCGGAAATCGAAAAACTCAAACTGGAAAATCCAAAAGCCGGGAGGGCTTATCAAAACCTTAGAGAGATACGGGAGAGATTGGGCATTCCTCTCGATGCCCGGTTATGGCTCTTCAAGCTGGCCTCCAAAATGAAAAGTAAAGAAATGCCTGACGCCGGAAAGCAAGCGGTCAAAAATTGGTTGGAAACAACCCTGCTTGAATCCGGTGACAGCCAAAATCTTCAGTCAGTCCTTGACCTCTGGGAAGCGCATTTCCTTCGAAGTGCCATGATGACTCAAGAAGGAAAAACCCGCGCCGAATTGCGCGGCGGTTTGGCGGGGGATGACCGCTTCGGTGAACCATCGGCAAAAAAGTATTACGATCAAATTCAGGAAGAAGCCGAAAAAAATGCCGAACGCTGGGAAGCGGAGGCCAAGACACTTTCGGAACGGCTTCGAAATAACTCCATTGACCCCGATGAGGTCATGGAAATCATCTATCCGGCATCCGGTAATCTGGATCAGATGCTGCTGGTTGGGTTCCGGAAAGTTTTCCCGAAACTCAAAAAAATTCATTTGATTGATTGGGAATATGCCCATGAAAGCCCTGATAAATCTTTTAAATCGCGGGTTGAAAAAGAAATGGAAAAGATTTTCGGCGAGGATCCTGTTCCGGAGATTCTTCTCTATGATAAAGATTATTTCTCCTATGACACCGGTGAAAGCGCGCCAAAGATCGAGCTTGGAAAAGAAGGGCGGCGGATCTGGATTGATAAATACCCGGATCCCACTGCGGAATTGAGGACCCAGAGGTCTTTTTACAAAAGCACGCTTGAAAGAAAGTATTTGAGACCGGGAGACCTGGTTTTCACCATTCCCACGGGAAAACCTCCCGCATATAAGTGGGAAAACCCGGTCCTTTTTGTCGTCAAAATCCCTTTTTATGACAAATGGAATAATGGAGTCATTTCAATAGTCACAAAAGAAGATTTCGAAGCCTTGGCCGGTTTGGACCGGTTAGCACTGAGCCGGCAGCAACAGGATTACATGGAGTTGTGGCAGGTCCTGGCTAAAGAAATGCCCGAGGTTCCCATGGATGTTCCGTTGGGTGAGGATACGGTTGGCCAGTTTTCGCCAACAAATTCGTATTTCTTATGGGACTTTGTCCGATTTATCCAGAGAGCGGCGGGGAATAGTGATTTTTCAATTTATGAATTCGGAAGCGGGTTTGGTTCAACAGCTTCAGGAATGGCCTTTGCGGGAGAGAAGGTAAAGGTCTCGGGAATTGAAAAAAATCTTTTTCTCGCTCAACTGGCAAAAATGATTCAAGAAGGCATTGGAGAGGATTCATGGAAGAATCTGGCGGATGCCTACCGGAAAACTTATCAGGAAGTTAAGGGAGCGAAAGAGGAGCCCGGCCTTGAGGCGCAGCTTCGACAAGCTCTCGAAGAAAAAATTCAAACGATCCAGCAAAAACTCAAAGAAACCGGCGCTGGCGAACGAGTTCACTTAAGCCAGGGCGACGGCCTTTCCGAAGATTTTGGGAAATACGATCTTGTTTATTTGAATTACCCGTCTTTCAAAGAGCCTTTTGCCTCCAGATTCAAAGAACAATTTTTTCAGAAACTGCGTGAGCTTCGCCCCGGCGCCTACGTGATGCTTTTCAGCTATCCAAACGAAAAGGCGGTTGGGGAGTTGATCGATCAGCTTTCCCAAGCTGGCAGCGGCTTTAAAAGAACCGCCGAAGATATTTTTAGCGGCGACCATCCCATCCTCGTTTTTCAAAAAGAAGAACCCGTTTCCCCCGGTACGGGCCAGACCGTCCGTGCCGAGGTGCGAATAGCTGCAAAACAAGCCGCAATTGAAAGTCTCCAGAAAGCCTTTAATGAATTGAAACCTGGGGACCCTGCCCGGCCGATTCCCCATATCCAGGAACTTGTAAATTTGAAGTACGGAAAATTCCAGACAACTTTTCCTGTTCCTTCCGGAAAGGGTATTGGAAAACAGATTTCCATCGGAGCAGGCACAGCTCTTTTAAATATAAAACTTAAAGTCAAACGGCTGGGAGAAGAGGAAGCGCGAGGCTACGGGCTTGCGGTGGGAAAGAAAGCCGTTTATGGGCTTGAATTTTTATATCAAAGCCCCAAAGGTAAAGGCAAAGCCTTTCTGATTTGGGATGGAGAAAATTATAGGCCTGCGCAGGATTTAGTGCGTGAGAATCTGCTCAAGGCCTTTCAGGAATTAAAACCGGGTGATCCTGCCCGGCCGATTCCGTATATTCGAGAACTTGTGAATTTAAAACGAGGAACACTTCTAGGCATCGTTCCTGATCCTTTCGGGGAAAATATTAGTAAGGAGCTTTACTTTGGAGCAGTCAGAAATCTTTTGGCGATTAAACTTAGAGTAAAGCGACTGGGAGAAGCGGAGGCGCAAGGCTATGGGATCGAAGCTGGAAAAAAAGCCGTTTATGCGCTTGAATTTTTATATCAAAGTCCCAAAGGTAAAGGCAAAGCAATTGTAATTTGGGACGGAGAAAATTATAGACCAGTACAGGATTTGGTGCGTCAGAATCTTCTCAAGACTTTCCGGGAATTAAAACCGGGTGATCCTGCCCAGCCGATTTCGCATATCCAGGAACTTGTGAATTTAAAGCAAAGAAAGCTTTTCAAAACCTTTCCCGATCCTTTCGGTAGCAATATCGGGAAGTGGTTTAACTTCGGAGCAAGTGGCAATATTTCAGGGATTAAACTTAAAGTAAAACGGCTTGGAGAAGCGGAAGCGCGAGGCTATGGGCTTGAAGCTGGAGAAAAAGCCGTTTATGCACTTGAGTTTTCATATAAAAGTCCCCAAGGCAAAGGCAAAGCGATTGTGATTTGGGATGGGGAAAGTTATGTAACTTTGCAGGGGTTAGTGCGTAAGAATCTTCTCAAATCTTTTCAGGAATTAAAACCGGGTGACCCCGCCCGGCCCATTCTACATATCCGGAAACTTATGTATTTGAAGTATGGAAACCTTAGGAGAATTTTTCCTGATCCTTTCGGAAAGAATATTAAGAAGACTCTTTACATTGGAGCAGTCCACAACCTTTCGGATATTAAGCTTAGAGTCAAGCGGTTGGGGGAAGCGGACGCACGAGAATACGGGATTGAGGTTGGAGAGAAAGGTGTTTATGAGCTCGAGTTTTTATATCGAAGTCCTGAGGGTAAAGGTAAATCAGTTATGATTTGGGATGGGGAAGATTATGTGACTTTGCAAGAGATAGCGCGTAAGAATCTGCTAAAGGCCTTCCGGGAATTGAAACCGGGTGATCCTGCCAGGCCGATTCTGAATATTCAAGAACTTGTGAATCTAAAACAAGGAAAACTCCAAGAGGCCTTTCCCAATCCTTCCGGGGAGAATATTGGAAAAAATCCTGCTATTGGAACCGGCGCAGGCCTTTCAGATATTAAGCTCGAGGTAAAGCGATTGGATGAAAGACAATATCGATTGGAGTTTTTCTATCGAAAAAAGGGAGAGCCTGAATTTCGTAAAGATCCGGCCGTTTTGATTTGGGATGGGACTCAATATATTGTTCAAAAAACCAATGGAGAGACTCTTCTCTCCCCATCTTCCGCCGAAATTCTCCAACGCATCCTGCTTGGCATTGGCCGTGGAGATTGGGACGGCATCGCGGAAGATTATACGGCGATGCTTGAGAACCTGGGTCCTTTTTGGCGGCATTGGTATGGAATCTCGTATTTACTCGATTTTATCGGGAAAAAAGAAGGCGTAAAAGGGATCGAAATGCTGAAAGGCCCCTTTATTTATGGCGGCACCGGCCCCATGGATCAAACACTTGCCCTTGTAACGGATATTTTTCAGGAAATGGGAATCGAGCAATTGCCAGGCCGCACTGTCACTGACCGGAGTTTGAAAATGCAGGGCGCTGCGCGGAGGAGAGAGGTTGAGAAAAAAATCCCTCCGGCAGAAAGGATAGTCAGTGAAATGCAAAAACCCGGTCTGCTATCCGGGCGATACGGGACAGGAATTTATCCGTCATTGGATTTAATCGGAGAGGCCGAAAGAGTTTCGGCTGTTGCAGAGCTCAATCGGGTCTTGAAGACCGGAGCCTATGGATTGCTTTCAGTGGACAATGGATACTTTACGCCAGAGTTTTTAGATTCTCTTGTAAAAGCGGGCTTTGAACTGCTAACGCCGGAAGCAGTCAATGCAGAATTGAATGACGATCAGGCCAGACGCCTGGCCGAGCGGCTCGGAAAGGAAAGGGCTGATGAAATTATCCGGAAAATCAAAAGTCTGCGAAGCCAGTTCGTCATTATCCGCAAAGTAAAGGATGTATCGAAAGCGGACCTGTTAGCACAAAATCCTGTGTTTTCATTCGGGGAATATGAAAAAGGAGCGGAAAGGGAAACTCCCGGCCCTGGAATTGCCAGATTTGTTGATTTACGGGGTGCCGGAGATGATTTGATCCGTTTGTTTGGCGGCGAGGCAAAAATCCAAGCTGAAATCGCGCGAATCATCCGCTGGGCCCAAAACCAAAACACAGTCGAAGAGTTGATCAAGGCAACCGGAAAGAAAAGCGATCCTTATCAATATTTCAAAACGCTTAGAAAATATATCGACGCCCATCCCCAGGAAGTAGAAAAGTGGGAAGAACCGGTAAGGCGCCGTTTGCTGGAGTCGGTAGCCCAATTGATGATTTATTATTTCACAGAACCGGAGAATGCGTTTTACGAAGACGAGGGGCTTGAAGGCTTCCAGGATTTTAAAATGAACCCAGGAATGAATCCGGTAACTAAATTGGTAGCAACGCTCCAGGGAATGCGAAGTACGCCATTACCTGTTGCGACAAAGCCTTCGGCGCAAGCACTTGGCCAAGAAATCAAAGCCTTCGCCAAAACCCTTCACATTCCTATCCGCTCCGAAGCTCGGGGTGCGGAGTTGGCGGATGCTGAAAAAGCGCTGGAGGGATTTCGAAAAGATCTGGGTGGGATCGAAACGGATTTTTTCAAGCTTGCTGCCGGAGCTAGTGCGGACCCCATCGAGGCGCGGCGCAAGAGTCTTGAGCAAGCGATGTCAACTTCGGGATTTTTAAAGCGCGTTGAATCTTTACGGGGGCAGGTTGAAGACCCGCTCCGCCCCTGGC
>CAYGIT010000118.1:5453-8512 GCA_964349955.1 uncultured bacterium | reverse complement strand
CTTTAATACCGGTATCCGAACCTAAAATGACGATCCCGACATTGTCGGGTTGAAGGTTAAAGACGATGCCGGAAGTTTTGTCCGGAAATGTCACAAGCTCCCCGGCCATGACTTCATCGAGCCCGTAGACACGGGCAATGCCATCGCCGACCTGTAGCACATAACCGACTGATTCCATGTGCAGCTTGGTTTCGTATTTCTGGATTTCTTTTTGAATCGTCTGGACGACTTCTTCGGGTTTTAACATTAGGGCACCTTTAAGAGTTAAGCGGTCAATGCCTGCCGGAGGGCATCAAGCCGCGACCGGAAGCTGGCATTTATTTCATTTCCGCTGAAACGGATAATCAGTCCGCCGATCATTTCGGAATCGGTTTTGAGATCGAGCCGGATGTCGGATTTAAATTTTTTCTCAAGCAGCTTTTCGAGCCGGTCCGCATTCGAACTGGAAAGAGGCACGGCACTCACCACCACCACTTCCTCGATGCGCCGGTTTTTTTCATAAAGCCGGTGAAAAGTTTCCTGAATAAAAGAAAGTTCCACGAACCTTTTTTTCTTGATCAGGACTTTCAAGAAATTCACAAGGAGCGGAAGCGTGTCTGCGGGAATGATCTTCCCGATGAAATCCTCTTTTTCCGCGACGGTCACCGTGGAATTGGAAATCAAACGCAAGATTTCCGGGTATTGGCGCACTACGCCCAGCACTGCGACGAGCTGGTCGTCAATCAAATCAAGATTGTTTGCTTTTTCCGCGAGTTCGAAAAGCGCGCGGGAATAGCGGTGCGCGGCCCTTAAATCGATCATAAGGTTTTCTCCAGCTCGTCGATGATTTCGAGAATCTTCGCTTGCTGGGCGCTATCGCCCGACATTTTCTGGTTCAGCACGCGCTCCGAGGCCGTAAGCGCAAGGTCCGCGATTTCGCGGCGGAGTTCGATCCGGGCTTTCGAAATTTCGAGATCCAGATTTTCCTTCGCCTTTTCGAACGTTGCCTGCGACTCGGTACGGGCCTTGTCCTGAATTTCCTTGGCAATGCGGCGGCCTTCATCGATGGCCTGCTGGATTTTTGCGCGCGCTTCATCTTCGATTTTTTGAAGATGAGACGCGTACTCGGCCTTGAGCGCTTCGATGTCTTTTTTGGCTTTTTCAATCTGCTCAAATTCCCCATGGATTTTCGAACGCCGGAGTTCCAGGGACTTCAGGATAGGTTTCCAGGCCAGGGCCTTGAGCGTCAAAAACACGATCACAAAGGCAATGAGCTGAACAAATACTTCTCCCAGATGGATATTGGCTTTAAAGAATTCCATAAGAGGCGTCCTTAAAACCGGTGATTAAATCTTTCCCATGAGAGAAAAGCCGAACACAAGCGCGTAAAGCGTAAGCGCTTCAATGAGTGCGCAGCCGGCCATCATGTTGACAAGGATCTTGGTGGAAGCTTCGGGCTGACGGGCGGTGGCATCCATCGCGGCGGCAACGGCTTTGCCGAGAGATAAAGCGGATGCCAGGGCGGTGATTGCAAGACCGAGGGGAAGTGCGAATGCGAGTGCGATATTGGGGGTCATTACTAGTTCTCCTTTTTTTTAATGAGGAGCATGGGCTGCATGCTCAGTTTCGTGATGTTCTTCGTGAGGTAAAACCAGTGAAATATAAACCGTTGAAAGCAGCATGAATACAAAGGCCTGGATAATGCTGAACACAATGGCCAGGCAATTTCCGAAAAGCTGAAAAATAAGTCCGATATGAAACGGGGAGTTGACTCCCAGGCCCGCAAAATTAAAAAGCAGCCGGTCTTCGCTCGAAACATTCGCAAAAAGACGGAGCGAAAGGCTGAAAGGCACGGCGCCGAGCTCGAGAATCAAATTGAGCGTAAGCATCAGGGGAATGAGAATGATTCCGAAAAGGTTTTGGGGATTGCCCGCAAGATGTTTTAAATAATGGAAGACGCCTTGTTCGCGGATTCCCGTGACCTGGACATAAACCATGGTGGCAATTCCGGTCGCAAGAGTGGTGCTCCAGGCCGAGGTCGGAGATTTCATGAAGGGCACAAGGCCAATCCAGTTCATGATGAGAATGTAAAAGAAGAGGGTGCCTAGAAAAGGAACATGCTTTTCTCCATGGGCCCCGAGAATCCCGCTCACAAAACCGGCAATGCCTTCCACGAGCGCTTCGGCGAAATTTTGAAGGCCCTGGGGGACCAGGCTTTTCTTGCCTGCGGCGCGGATCGCAAAAAAACTGACCAGGCCCGCCGCGAAAAGAGAAAAGAAGACATTTTCCCATTGATGCAGGAAATGGATCCAACCCTCATGCGGAAAAAGCTCATGCAGGACAGAAATAATATTCGGAAGCTCATGCGCTTCATGGCGGGCGGCTTCGTGAACGGCTGCAACAGCGTTTTCTTCGTGCATAAATCCGGATTTATTTCTCTTTTTGGTTGTTACTGACTCTGCGAATAAGGCTGTAAGTCTGTATGCCTGAACCGATCAATCCAATGCCCATGCTGACCGGAATTGCGAATGACGGAGCATGAAATTGGCGAATCAACCAGTAACCAATGGCATAACCGGCCACCGGCCCTGCCAACAATAGCATCGGAAGGGTAAGCATCAATCCGAGCATCCACAAAAGCTTGTAAGAATTATTGTTTTGGCCGGCCACTGGAACCCGAACCCTAAGGGTGCTTTGTTGAGGGAGAATCAATACAACCCTGTTTAAAATCAGGTGTTAAAACAAGTCACGTATTATGCGAAATGCCCTCCGGAAAGTCAAACGAAAATTGTGCGGAATATGCTCCGAGACTAAATTTTCTGGAAGGATGTCCTGAAATATGAGATAAACAGGGAAATCGAACCGGAATTTGGGAGAAAGAGTGAAATCCATTTTTAAATTGATCAAGCTGACGCTGCTGGTGCTTATTTTAGCGGCCATTTTTCATAATTGGACCCTTAAAACGCTTCTTTCCCTGAGCCTACGGCTGGAATTGGGAACGCCCGTGGATATCGAAGCCGCTCAGCTTGATTTTTTTGCTCAGAAAAAGCATGAGACACAATTTTATATTGAGAGGACAT
>CAYGIT010000118.1:0-5443 GCA_964349955.1 uncultured bacterium | reverse complement strand
AATCACCTTTGAAGGCATTTTGATCAAAAATCCGGAGGGCTTTCAGCGCGGCATTCTGGCGGAAATTCCGAAAATCATCGTAGATTTCGACGCCTCCGCGCTTCAACATGGCCGTTTGCATCTCCATGAAGCCGGAGTAGAGATCGAAGATCTCCGGATTATCCGTACGGCAGGTGGAAAAATGAATTTACTCGGCCTGAAAGTGTTTCGGCCATCCTCGAAACCCAAAGAAAAAAGTGTGGGCGGCGGTGCGGAAAAACCGGTGTTTCAAATCGATCGGGCAGTCATCAGTTTAAACCGGGTCACATACACTGACTTAAGCGGACCCAATCCTTTGCAGCAAAGTTTCCGGTTGGGGATTCAAAAGGCGGTTTTGGACAATAATCCTGACCTTGAAGCGATTTTGGAAGCGATTGTCCAGGAAGCCGTTCAGGCGGCCGGGCTTCAGAAAATATTAGAGGAAGGAATCCGCTCTTTCGGATTGCGAAACTGGCTTCCGGAGAAAACCGGCTGGAAAAGCCTGGTAGAGAAGGTCAAAAAATCTTTATAACGTTTTCTTCGAGAGAACGTTGAGATTTTGATCGAACTCATAAACAATCGGAACGGCCGTCGGAATATTTAGTTCCAGGACTTGTTCCTTCGTCATCTTGTCCAGTTCCATCACAATGGATCGCAGGCTGTTGCCATGCGCTGCGACAATCACATTTTTTCCTTCCTTTAAATCCTTCATCACCTGCGAATTAAAATAAGGAAGCGTGCGCGCGGCCGTGTCTTTCAGGCTTTCGCTGATGCCTTCCGGATTGAGTTCGGTTTTATCAGTAGGTGGCGGGACATCATAACTGCGCCGCCAGATATGGACTTGCTCGGCGCTGTACTTTTGGGCGGTTTCGGCTTTGTTTAAACCTTGAAGCGCGCCGTAATGGCGTTCATTCAGGGCTTGATTGCGAATGACCGGGATATTTGTTTTCCCTGCGGCTTTCATGGCCATATCCAGGGTATTGATGGCGCGTTTCAAAACCGAAGTATAGGCCTTGTCGATTTTATAGCTTGCGAGTTTCTTACCCGCAGCTTCGGCTTCCTGCTTTCCTTTTTCTGAAAGTTCCACATCCACCCATCCCGTAAAACGGTTTTCAAGATTCCATTGGGATTCGCCGTGGCGAATTAAAATTAAAAAGGCCATTTGAGTTCCTCTCTCGATTTTTTTAACGATGGAAAATTTTAGGGATTATACTATAATTCACGCTGTTTTCAATTATGCGGGTGTAGCTTAATGGTAAAGTTCGAGCCTTCCAAGCTCGCCATGAGGGTTCGATTCCCTCCACCCGCTGTTTCGAGGGGAATCGAACAGGAGCACCTGTTTACTAACATGACTTAATGTCATGTTGGTAGGTGCGGGTGGCGACCGTAGCACCGCAGGTGCGAAGGCGCTCGATTCCCTCCACCCGCTCCATAGATTAATACGTCCTAAAACACAAAAGGCGCAGATCATCGAATGATCTGCGCCTTTGCTATTTTTGAAGAAAATCGTTAGTATGCTTTTTGGGCAAGAAGGCGAGGCGATGGAAGTTTGATCGCTTCCGCCAGGCGAAAAAATTTCAGCAACTCAATTGTCAAATAAGTCGAATCAAATTCCCACCATTGAAGGCCATGCCTTGCGGAGTATTGGAAAGCATGATGATTATTATGCCAGCCCTCGCCATAAGTCAGCAGGGCAACCCACCAGCAATTGGTCGATGCGTCATTGGCTTTATAAGTTCTATAGCCCCAGATATGCGCGGCGGAATTCACGAACCAGGTGCAATGATAAACCAGGACAATGCGGAGAAAAACTCCCCAGACGACAAAGGGCCATCCGCCCCAGGCATAAAAACCTGCTGCCAAAAGAATGGTCCATAAAATATGAGTTTTATCCAAAAAGACCATGACCGGATCACGGGCAAGATCGGGCGCCAACCGCATTTGAACGGCGGGGGATTCAATCTCTTTATTGGAGATAAGGCACCATCCCATATGCGACCAAAAAAATCCGCCTTTTACCGGGCTATGCGGATCTCCTTCTTTGTCGGAGTAAGCATGATGCATCCGGTGCGCGGTGACCCAGCTCACGGGACCGCCCTGACAGGCCAAACTTCCGCAAAGGGCAAAAAAATACTCCAATACTTTGGGAACTTTAAGGCTTCGGTGGGTCAGAAGCCGGTGATAACCAAGGGTAATGCCCAATCCGCCGGTGATCCAATGGAATACGACGCAAAGAGCAAGGGCTTTCCAGCTAAAAGTGAAAAAGGCTGCCAGGGAGGCAAGATGCACGCCGGCTATAAATAAGGAAGCAGGCCAGTGAATTGATTTTTTGACGGGCGTGGGGGGAGTCTCTCTTTCCTCGTAAGCTGTTTCTTCATAAGAATTTATGAGTTCAATGGTTTGATTTGACAAAGAAAAATCCTTTCGGTGGCTGAATTAAGTTAAATATCTTAATCATTTGCATGCCTGAAAGCAAGGTCTTTTTCATTAATAGGCAGCCTTTTGGGGGGCAGTTACGGCCTATAATCCATGGATTGAAAATAGACGGAAATTTTTATGGACATGAATTGATTTTGAGGCTATCTTGTTTCTTCAAATTATCGCGCATTAAAGCTGGTTGCTCAAAAAAGTTAGAAAAAGATGTTGACAATCAGCTCTCACGGCTTATAATTCTGACTTTACTTTAGGAGAGGACTGTCTCTCGAATTATCGGCTTCAGCAGTCATTTTGCTGGAGTAGCTCAGTTGGTAGAGCACGTCCTTGGTAAGGACGAGGTCACGGGTTCAAGCCCCGTCTCCAGCTGAGATTAAGCGCACTATCAAAACCCCTTATCAGGAGAATGAATCATGGCGAAGGAAAAGTTTGAGAGGACCAAACCCCACGTTAATGTAGGCACGATCGGGCACGTCGACCACGGCAAAACCACTCTCACTTGTGCGATTACGAAAGTTCAAGCAGCTCAAGGCAAAGCGACTATTAAGGAATATGCGGATATTGCCAAGGGTGGAACATTTCGTGACGCTTCCAAAATCGTCACGATTGCGGTCTCTCACGTCGAATACGAATCCGATAAGCGCCATTATGCGCATGTGGATTGCCCGGGCCATGCAGACTACATTAAGAACATGATTACCGGCGCGGCCCAGATGGACGGCGCCATTCTTGTGGTTTCGGCTGTTGATGGTCCGATGCCTCAAACGCGTGAACATATTCTTCTTGCCCGCCAGGTCGGCGTTCCCGCCATTGTTGTTTTTCTGAATAAATGTGATCTTGTGGATGATTCCGAGCTTCTTGATCTTGTGGAACTCGAAGTCCGCGAGCTTTTGAAAAAATATGATTTTCCCGGCGATAAAATCCCGGTCATTCGCGGTTCCAGCCTTCCGGCCGCTCAAAACCCCACCGATCCAAAAGCGATGGAATGCATTGTGAAATTGATGCAGGCTTTGGATGAATCCATCCCTGAACCGAAGCGTGATATTGATAAACCCTTTTTGATGCCGATCGAAGACGTGTTCTCTATTTCCGGCCGTGGTACTGTTGGCACCGGTCGTTGTGAACGCGGTCAGATCAAGGTCGGTCAGGAAGTGGAAATCATCGGGCTTCGTGAACAGTCCCTGAAGTCTACGGTTACCGGCATCGAAATGTTCCGTAAATTGCTGGATGATGCGCGTGCTGGGGACAATGTGGGGCTCCTTCTTCGCGGTGTTGAAAAAGAACAGCTTGAGCGCGGCATGGTTGTGGCCGCTCCGGGCAGTGTGACGCCGCATACGAAATTCAAGGCCCAGGTTTATATTTTAAGCAAGGAAGAAGGCGGCCGCCATACACCGTTCTTCAATGGTTATCGCCCGCAGTTCTATTTCCGGACGACCGATGTGACCGGTGTCGTGACGCTCCCCAAGGGGACCGAAATGGTAATGCCGGGCGACAACGTCGAAGTTGAAGGTGAGCTGATCATGCCCGTTGCCATGGAAAAAGAGCTTCGTTTTGCCATTCGTGAAGGCGGTAAGACGGTCGGTGCCGGAGTTGTCAGCCAGATTCTGAAGTAAACGCAAACCAAGCCATCTCGCGTATTTCAATCGGCGAACATTTCAAGTTGCGGGGGGATTCTTTTCGCCAGGATAGCTTCCGCAAAAGCGAAACACTAAAGATTTGGATTTAAAAGCAGGGGAATTTTTTAACCATGCAGGAAATTATCATCTTAGCGTGTACCGAGTGCAAGAACCGGAATTATTCAACACGCAAAAATAAAAAGAAAAATCCGGACCGGCTTGAAAGAAATAAATTTTGTCCTTTCTGCCGCAAGCATTTTACGCATAAAGAACAAAAATAAGTTTAGTGTTGGAGGCCTGTAGCTCCAACTGGCTAGAGCGGCGGTCTCCAAAACCGTTTGTTGCAGGTTCGAATCCTGCCAGGCCTGGACTAATAGTTTAAAGAAATAGACAGGAAGCAGGATTCGAAAGGAGCACCTGGTTTCAAACATGACTGAATGTCATGTTTGAAGGTGCGGGTGGCGACCCGTAGTGAAGCGGAGGGCGCCGAATCCTGCCAGGCCTGGACTTATAATTAGGAATCAAAATTAAATGGCAGCAAAAATCGGAAATTTTTTTGAAGAGACACGGCAGGAACTGAACAAAGTTACCTGGCCCAGCCGCGTGGAATTGTGGCAAGCAACCGCAGTGGTCATTGTGACCACCTTTATTTTGGCCGCTTTTATCGGTGTCTGTGATTTCTTTCTATCCATTATAATGCGGATTGTTTTAGGATGACCCTCATGACAGCGGCAAAATGGTATGTGATTCATACCCAAACAGGGGTAGAGGCGAAGGTCAAAGCGAGCCTTGAAAGCCGCGCCGAAACCGCGGGCATGCGCTCTGTGATTCATCAGGTCCTCATTCCGACGGAAAGAGTCAGCGAGGTCAAGGAAGGAAAAAA
This sequence comes from uncultured bacterium, assembly GCA_964349955.1. GTDB lineage: Bacteria > Omnitrophota > Omnitrophia > Omnitrophales > Aquincolibacteriaceae > CAYGIT01. The sequence goes on along the minus strand of CAYGIT010000118.1, from coordinate 493 downwards.
GCGCATTATGGAGCGCAAGTTTTTTCCTGGCTATATTCTCGTGCAGATGGAATTGACCGATGACAGCTGGTACCTGGTGAAAAACACACCGGGGATTTCAGGGTTTGTCGGTTCAGGCAAGAATCCCATTCCGCTTCCGGATGAAGAAGTCGCTCAAATTTTGCGCCAGCAGGATGAAAAAACCACCAAGCCCAAGCCGAAGGTGGAGTTTACGGCCGGCGAAAGTGTTCGCGTCAAAGAAGGCGCTTTCGCTAATTTTAACGGAACGATTGAAGAAGTAAATCCCAACCGCGGGAAATTAAGGGTCATGGTCACAATCTTTGGCCGTCAAACCCCGGTTGAGCTGGAATACTGGCAAGTCGAAAGAATTTAAGGGGCTTCATGGCAGGAAAAGAACTCATCACAAAAATCAAATTGCAGGTCACGGGCGGACAGGCTAATCCTGCGCCTCCGATCGGCCCCGCGCTGGGTCAGCACGGCCTGAACATCATGG